>CAZMEC010000266.1:0-4007 GCA_964565265.1 uncultured Myxococcales bacterium | reverse complement strand
GCGGATCTGGTGAACATGAGCACCCCCAAAGGAACCGGCCCGGGGCGGACCAAAAGCCCGTCCAGTGTTCCACCGGGAGGGGCAAAATGCAACCCCGGACCGCGGCCCAAAGGCCAGGCCACCCGAGGCGCTAGTGTAATGTAAGGTCCTGACCCCAGCTGCTCCCATCTCCTTTCTTGGCAAGCCTTTTCTTTACATATAGAATCGCCGCTCTGTGGGGTTTTTGGCCCCAGCACTTCTCTTTTGGGCAGGAGCGTCGCGGGATGCTGAAGCTTGAAATCAGGACCGGGCCCAAGACGGGGAAGGTCTACCAGGTTGCCAAGTCGGCCTCCATTGGCCGCTCCCAGGACAACCAGATCTATGTCCTCGATCCCCAGGTGTCCCGCTACCACGCCAGGGTCTTCCTGGAGGACGGGATGTACTGGGTGGAGGACACGGGCAGCTACAACGGCACCCAGGTCAACGAGGAGCGCATCTCCAAGCGGCTGCTCAAGGACGGGGACCTCATCCGCCTGGGCAATACGGAGCTGCGGGTCCTGGCCGAGAAGGGCCAGCTCACGGCCAGCAACAAGCTCCTGGTGACCAAGGAATACGACGCCGGTACGCCCCTGTTGGTGAAGAACGCCGACCAGTTGGTCATGCCCACGCTGGACGACCAGGGCCTGGAAAAATACCTCAGCGTGGTGGGCATCTCGGGCTTCGAGAGCACCGAGGAACTGGGCCGCAGCGAACACAACCAGAAGGTGCTGCTGCAGGCCCAACGCTTCGCCGTGCTGTACGACATCGCCCGCACCCTTCAGCAGAACCGCACCCTGGAGGAGCAGCTCAAGACCATCATGGACTACCTGTTCCGGATCTTCCGGCAGGTGGACTCGGCCACCGTGATCCTGCAGGACCCCGAGTCCCTGGAGTTGGTGCCCGTGCTGGCCCGCCAGCGGAAGGGCGACCTGCTAGGCGATGTGAAGGTGTCCCAGACGGTCATCCGGGAGGTCCTGGAGAGCCGCATGGCGGTCATCACCGCGGACGCCGAGACGGACAAGCGCTTCGCCAAGAGCCAAAGCATCATGATGATGGGGCTCCACTCCCTGATGTGCGTCCCCATGATCAGCCGGGATGCGGTCATCGGCCTGGTGCAGGTGGCCTCCCTGGGGGACCCGGGCTCCTTCTCCGAGGAGGACATGTTCCTCATGTCGGTCATCGCGTCCTTGGCGGCGGTGGCCATCGAGAACACGCGGCTGGTGGCGGACCTGCGCCGCACCATCAACGAGCTGGAGCTGGCCCAGGAGGAGCTGTTGGTGGCCCAGCGCCAGCTCATCGAGCAGGAGCGGCTGGCCTCCGTGGGGCAGTTGGCCTCGGGCATCGCCCACGAGATCAAGAACAACCTGGGGCCCATCCTGCTGGCGGACATGATCCGGCAGCGCTACCCCGAGGACAAGACGGTGGCCGAGTACGCCGACCTCATCATGGAGTCCTCCAAGCGCATCCTGGCGGTCACCAATGAGGTGCGGGCCTTCACCTCGGGCCGGGGCGAGAACTTCAACTTCGTGCCCCAGGACCTGGAAGAGCTGGTCCGCTCCACGGTGCGCTTCCTGCGCTACGACAAGGAGGTCAAGAGCCTCCCCCTGGATGTGGTGGTGCAGGCCAACTGCAGCGTCATGGTGGACCCGGACCGCCTGAAGCAAGTGCTCATCAACCTCATCCGCAACGCCGCCCAGGCGGTCAGCCCCCAGGAGGGCCGCATCGAGCTCATCCTGGGCTGCGACCCGGAGGGCGCCTATGTGACCGTGAAGGACAACGGCGGAGGCATCCCCGAGGACATCCTCCAGCGCATCTGGGAGCCCTTCTTCACCACCAAGGCGGACAAGGGCACGGGCCTGGGCCTGCACATCTCGCGGATGATCGTGGAGAAGCATCGAGGGGAGATCCGCTGCGAGAGCAAGCCGGGCCTGGGCACCTCCATGACCGTACGCCTCCCCATGCACGGTGAGACCATCTGATGACCCGGAGGAATCCCATGAAAGCCCTGACCCTGTCGTTCCTGCTCGCCGCTCTGGCGGCCTTTGGCTGCTCGGGCTCGGGCTCCGCCGGCGGGGACGCCTGCGTGGAGACCCTGGCCCTCTGCGAGAACGGCGGCGCCGCCACCTGCGTGGGCTCCTACGCCCGCCGCTGCGCCAGCGATGGCCTGGCCTTTGAGTACGACTACTGCTTCGGCGGGGTATGCCGCTCGGGCACCTGCGCCAACCCGGCCTGCATCGACCCCGGCAAGCGCTCCTGCAAGGACACCTACAGCGTCCAAGTCTGCGCCGAGGACCTCTCCACCCTGACCACCGAGGCCTGCCCCACGGGCACCAAGTGCGTCGCCGGCGCCTGCCTGGATGACAACTGCGAGGCGGGGGACGAGGCCTGCGGCTGGCTGGCCCAGCTCACCTGTGTGGGCAGCGGCTCCTGGAGCACGACCTTCTGCCCCGGCGGGGCCCTCTGCGACCCCAAGGCCAAGGCCTGCCTGGAGGCCCACCCCTTCTGCAAGGAGAACCCCCTGGGCCGCCGCTGCGATAGCCCCACCACCGCCCTGGTCTGCGCCCCCGGCTCCTTCGCCACCTATGAGGACTGCAGCCGCGATGAGGTCTGCGTGGAGGGCTTCTGCCAGCAGCGCATCTGCGGGGTGCCCTACTATCCCGACAGCAGCGGCGGCGACGGCGACACCGGCCAGAACCCCGGAGACGCCTTCCTGCCGGACCTCTCCATGGACGCCATCAACCTGGATTTTGGCGGCGCCGACCTGCCCGATCAGCATGTCTTCCCCGAGGGCACCATGACCATCAACGGCGGGGACTTCGTCAACGAAACCGTCTCCTTCGACAGCAGCTCCAGCGCCCACTATTATCCCGGCAGCAAGACCCTCCAGGTGAACCTGACCCAAGGGATCTATCAGGTCCAGCTCAAGTTCGAGTCCCTGGAAGAAGGCAAGCTGGGCACCTTCAACTCCTCCATCGCCTCGAAGGTGCGCGTGAAGATCAAGTTCAACGACGGCACCAACCTCCCCAACGAGATCCAATGGAAATACGAGTCCAAGACCTATTTCGTGGACCTCACCGAGTTCGGCAACAAGAACGGCTGGCTGGTGGGCTCCTTCACCTGTCAGATGGAAGACTTGACCAGTGGCCCCGGCATTGAGCTGAGCAATGGAACCTTCTCGGTTCCCAGAAAGGACTGACCTGTGACCCTGGATCGCCCCAATCCACCCAAAAACTTCGTGCTCGCCAGCTGCACCGAGGAGGTCACCCGGGTGGCCGTCGTCGAGGACGGTGTCACCGAACAATTCCGCATCGAACACCGGGACGCCCGCACCCTGGTGGGCAACATCTACAAGGGCAGGGTGGTCCGCGTCCTGCCCGGCATCAACTCCGCCTTCGTGGACGCCGGCCTGGCCCGCACGGCCTTCCTGCACGCCGGGGATCTGGCCCTGGAGCGGGACGCCGAGGACGAGGACGGGCGCTTTGAGGGCGCCGAGGACGACCCCGTGGTCCCCGCCGGGGAAGAGGGCGAGGAGGACTTCGGCCAGCGCCGCCACCACGAGCCCCGGATCGAGGACCACCTGCGGGAGGGTCAGGAGATCCTGGTGCAGGTCCGCAAGGAGCCCATCGGCAGCAAGGGCGCCCGGCTTAGCGCCCAGATCTCCCTGCCGGGACGCTTCGTGGTGCTGATCCCCCAGGGCCGCAAGGTGGGCGTCTCCAAGAGCATCGAGGATCAGGCCGAGCGGGAGCGCCTCAAGGCCCTGGGCGACGAGCTGCGCCCCCACGATTCGGGCCTCATCATCCGCACCGCCGCGGAGGGCTGCAGCCGGGCCGACATGGCCGCCGATCTGGCCTTTCTTGGCCCCCTCTGGGAGCGCATCAAGAGCAGCGCCGCCTCGGTGGACCCGCCCTGCCTCGTCCACGAGGATCTGTCCCTCCTGCTGCGGGCCGCCAGGGACTTCATCTCCCAGCGCTACGAGGCCTTCATCCTGG
>CAZMEC010000265.1:2795-4051 GCA_964565265.1 uncultured Myxococcales bacterium | reverse complement strand
TGCGGTCTATCTCCATGGCCAGGGTCTCGGCGGCCCGCTCGCTGGAGGCGGCCAGTTTCACCTGGAACTCTTCCACCAACTGGGGGGCAACCTCGTCCACGAAGGAACGAAGGGCCTTGTTCAACACGGGCAGCAGTTCCTCGCCGGCCTTGATGGTCTGCTCGGTCACAGCTTTGTCATTGTAAGAGGAAGAAACGGTCATCCAGGTCGAGAAGATCCCCACCGCGATGACGGAGAGCACCAGCAGGGGGAAGGCAACCCGGACAATGGAGTTGAGTTTGACGATCCTCTCGTAGGCCAGAATCTTCTCTTTCATCTCGTTCCCCGGTGGCGTGGGCGCCCCCGTGACGGGAGGGGTGGTCCCTAGCTCGCTCATGATGCGACCTCCTGTAGCTGGGTTATTACTGTGGGGCGTTACAGGCGGGATGCTAGCATTGGCGTTTGCGCAGAAGCAACTGGAATTTCGAGGTGTTGAAGGATCAACGAGCGGCTTTGAGTTCCTCGGCCAGCCGGGCAGCCCGGTAGATCTTCTCCAGGGACTCAAGAATCGCCGCGCTGTGCACCGAGACGGTGCGGTTCACGGCCTCGTCGAAGCCGTAGTCGCCCCCCAGGGATTGGATGTTCCCGTCAAAGACCAGCCCCACTATCTCGGCCTTGGCGTTGAACAAGGGTGACCCCGAGTTGCCGCCGATGATGTCGTTGGTGGTCACCAGGTTCATGGGCGTCTGGAGGTTGAGACGGGGCTTGGCCGCAAGCCAGGTCTTGGGGAGGGCGAAGGGGTCCCGGCCGCTGTGGCGGTCGAAGGCCCCCGCCAGGTAGGTGAAGGGGGCCACGGTCCGGCCGTTCTCCTGGTAGCCCTTGACCTGACCAAAGGAGAGGCGGGGCGTGAAGGTGGCGTCCGGGTAGGTGCCCGTCCCCTGAAGCTGAAACTGGGCCCGGGCGATGAGCTCGCTGGCCTTCTTGGCCTGGCCCTCCACCCGGTCCTCGTACAGCTTCCGGGCGGCCCGGGCTTCCGGGTCCACGGCGCGGGCAAAGAGGATCATGGGGTCCTTGGAGGCCGCTATGGCCTTGGCCCCTCCGTCGAAGAGTTGCTGCCTGACCTTCAGGTTCTTCAGCTTGGTGCCCTTCACCAGCTCGGAGGCCAGGTCTTCCGGCGATTTCTTGCCGAAGAGCTGCTTCACGAAGGGGTCATCCACGCCCAGGGACTCCCGCAGCTTGCCCAGGGAGAAGGTCAGCAGGAAGATCTCGAACTCGTC
>CAZMEC010000265.1:0-2695 GCA_964565265.1 uncultured Myxococcales bacterium | reverse complement strand
TCCCGGGTGAAGGCCAACTGGGCCACCGTCAGCAGGCGGCTGGTGCCCCCCGGGTTGCCCGCCACGAAGGTCAGCTCACCCTCTGCGGCGCCCTCCGGGGACCACTTGAAGTACTGGGGAGTCGAGGCCGGCTTGCCGTCCTCGTAGAGGCGCAGGAAGGCCACATCCAGGTCGTAGCGGGGGAACATGAAGTTGTCCGGGTCGCCGCCAAAGAAGGCGATGGCGAATTCGGGCGCAAAGACCAGCCGCACATCCTGGTAGCGGCGGTACTTGTACAGATGGTACAGGCCCCCACGGTAGAGGGTCACCACATCACACCGAACAAAGGGGCTGGTAGCACACTCGGCCTCAATCCGGGCCATTTCCGCCCTTTGGGCCTCGTTGAAGGCCTCGTCCGCCAGGCCCCGGGTGGCGGTCTCCAGGCGGGCGGTCACATCCTCAATCTCCTGCAACTGGTTGACCTCCAACTCGGGGCACTTGACCTCGTTCTGAAGGGCGGGGGCGTAGAAGCCCGACTCCACGAAGTCCTTCTTCGCCGTCGACAGTTGCTCGATGCAGGGGTGGGCACAGTGGTGGTTGGTCATCACCAGCCCCTGGGGGGACACGATGCTGGCCGAGCAGCCCTGGGCCAGCCGCACCGAGGCCGCCCGGACCTTCAGCAACCAACTGGCGTCAGGCTCGAAGCCATACTTCGCCTTCACCGCAGCCACGGGGAAGTTGTCGAAGGTCCACATGCCCTCGTCGGCCTGGGCCAGCGGGGACAGGAGCAGCAAACAACCAAGGAAACCAGCAGTAAATGAACGCTTCATCGGCACCTCCAAAGGGGTCAGGACCTTACATTACACTCACGGGCCCACTCCAACCAACACCCTGCAATACCCTCGCAATAGCTGCCCCGCCAGATAGCGCGTCCCCGCCGGGTCCCGCCCGCTGCGGGTCCGCAGGTGGGAGTTCAGCAGCCGCCCCTCGGGGCTCTGCTCTTCGCCGGGCTGCCCCGCGTGCAGCACCCCCTCCTTCAGGCGGCGGCTCCCCACATGCACGAAGCGCACCAGCCCGTCCGGCTCCACCTGGACCACCACGCCCACATGGGTGAGGGAGTCATCCAGGCGACCGTTGCGGTTCCGGTCCAGGGTGTTGTCGAAGAAGACCAGGTCGCCGGGGACGGGGGCCTTCACCAGCCAGCCCCGTTGGCCGCACTGGTAGTGCAGGTCCGCGGAGGCCCCGGTGAGGCGCACCTTCACGGGCTCCAGTTCGTCATAGATGGCCTGGACCAGCTCCGAGCAATGCATGGAGCGGGTCCCCGCGTTGGTCCGCAGCTTGCCCAGCCTGAGGAAATACCGGGCGGCCTCGGCGAAGCTGGTGGCAGGGGGGGCGGGGGGGACGGAGGCCTCCACCGGGGCGGGCGACGGCGGTGGCTGGGAGGAAGCTATGGGCGACGGGGCGCCCTTCCCCCCGGCCCCCTTCCCTCCTGACGGAGGCGACTCCACAGGCCCGGCGGGGCTGGCCTCCTGGGACCCCAGGGTGGCACAGCCCGAGAGCAGCGCGGCCAGCAGCAGGGCTAGGGGCAGCAGCGGCCGCTTCATTTTCGAAAGACCCGGGGCTTGAGGGCGGCGCGGCCCGCGGGGTGCAGGTAGGCGGTCCGGGGGCGACCCACGGTGATGACCGAGTAGATGGCCTCATTGCGGTCGATGCCCAGGGCGTCCTTGATGGCGGGCTGGTGCCGCAGGGCCTCCACGGCGAACCCAATGAGGCAGGTACCGTAGCCCATTGCGTGGGCGGCCAGGAGGATGTTCTGGGTGGCCAGCAGGGCGTCCTCGGCGGCACAGGAGGCGCCCGGTTTGGAGCCCACCAGCAGGACGGCGGGGGCGCTATGGAAGAGGCGGTCCCGGCCTTCCTTGCGGTACTGGTCCAGGCCCTTGACCACCGTGGCGCGGTAGCCCCGGTAGTACTTGCCCAGGGAATCCTTGAGAAACAGCTTGGCGAAGAGGCGCGCGGCGGGGTTGGCCGACAGCTTGTTGAGGTTTTCGTAAAAGGCGGCCACCTCGCCGGCCAGCACCAGGACAGCGTCGCGGTCCGGCAGCATGGTGAAGGTCCAGCGCTGGCTGTTGGTGCCGGAGGGGGCCGTGGTGCCGATGCGGATGAGGTCCCGAAGGACGGCCTCGGGCACGGGATCGGGGAGGTATTCACGGACGGAACGGCGGCTGCGCATGAGGCGCACCAGGGCGCCGGCGTCGGCCTGCCCGGGGGCCACATAACCCTCGGTCTGGGGGACGGTCTCGAGTTGTAGGGCCGACCGGTCCACAAACCCCACGCTGACGGCACCCTCAGGGCACACCGCCACGCACTGGTCGCAGCCCACGCAGCCCGCCCCAACCACCACGGCCTTGTGGTCCACCAGGGCCAGCGTGTCCGTGGGACAGGCCCGTACACAGCGAGCACACCCGGTACACTTCTGGGCGTCAACCTTGGTTCCAGCGACCCGTTTCATCTCGCCTCCTTCAGCCATCAGGCCGAGCGTTGTTTTACCTTGTCTGCCCCCCAGCTAACAACGGTTTTCGTCTCTCTTCCTTTCTTGCCCTGGGCAGCGCCCCCTGCTACATTCCCGCCGCCCGGTTGGTGTTGACCAGCCCCCATTTGAATTGGAAGGAACCCAAGATGGCCGAGCTGTTTGACCTGTTCCGCGAGATGTTCACCA
>CAZMEC010000264.1:0-4055 GCA_964565265.1 uncultured Myxococcales bacterium | reverse complement strand
GCAGGCGCTGTCCTTGGGGTGCATGAAGATGATGGGGAAGCCCTCGGCGCCCAGGCTGGGCTTCTCGGACAACATGCGGACCCCCTTGGACTTGAGGTCCACCACATCGTCACTCAGGGTGCTGGACTCCAGGGCCAGATGGTGCATGCCGGGGCCGCGCTTCTCCAGGAACTTGCCAATCTCCGAGTCCGGCGTCAGGGGGGCCAGCAGCTCGACCAGGACCTCGCCGACCTTGAAGAAGGCAATCTTGAGCCCCCGGGCCGGAATCTCCTCGATGCCCTGAAGCGGCAGCCCCAGGGAGTCCCGCCAGAAGGCCACCGCGTTGTCCAGATTCTCCACCGCAATCCCGATGTGATCGATCTTCTTGACCATGGTGCGGGCCTCCCTGCTGTCGCCTAGAAGTCCATTCCGCCCATGCCGCCCATGCCGCCCATGCCGCCACCGCCGTGGCCCATGCCGCCGCCGGCGCCCTTGTCATCCTTGGGCTTGTCGACGATGGCGCACTGGGTGGTGATCATGAGGGAGGCCACGCTGGCAGCGTTCTGCAGGGCCGTGCGGGTGACCTTGGTGGGGTCGATGATGCCCGCCTCCAGCATGTTGCAGTACTCTTCCCGCAGGGCGTCAAAGCCGTAGGCCTTGTCCTTGGAGGAGCGGACCTGCTGGACCACGATGCTGCCCTCCAGGCCGGCGTTGTTGGAGATCCAACGCAGGGGCTCTTCCACGGCGCGACGGATGATCTGGGCGCCGATGAGCTCGGAGCCGGTCATCTTCTTCATGTAGGCTTCCACGGCCTCGATGCAGCGGACCAGGGCCACGCCACCACCGGGGACGATGCCTTCTTCCACAGCGGCGCGGGTGGCGTTCAGGGCGTCTTCCACGCGGGCCTTCTTCTCCTTCATTTCGGTCTCGGTGGCAGCACCCACATTGATCACGGCCACGCCGCCCACCAGCTTGGCCAGGCGCTCCTGCAGCTTCTCGCGGTCGTAGTCGCTGGTGCTCTCTTCGGCCTGGCGACGGATCTGGGCCACGCGGGCCTTGATGTCAGCCGCGGCGCCGCTGCCGTCGACGATGGTGGTGTTGTCCTTGCTGATGACCACGCGCTTGGCCTTGCCCAGGTCGTCGATGGTGACCTTGTCCAGCTTGAGGCCCAGGTCTTCGGTGATGACGCGGCCGCCGGTGAGGATGCCGATGTCTTCCAGCATGGCCTTGCGACGGTCACCAAAGCCGGGGGCCTTGACGGCGCAGACCTTGAGGGTGCCGCGCAGGCGGTTCACCACGAGGGTGGCCAGGGCTTCGCCTTCCACATCCTCGGAGATGATCAGCAGGGGACGGTCGGAGCGGGCGACCTGCTCCAGGACGGGGAGGAGTTCCTTCATGCTGCCAATCTTCTTCTCGAACAGCAGGATGAGGGCGTTCTCCATGACGGCTTCCATGCGGTCGCTGTCGGTGACGAAGTAGGGGGACAGGTAGCCGCGGTCGAACTGCATGCCCTCAACAACCTCCAGGGAGGTGTCCATGGACTTGGCTTCTTCAACCGTGATGACGCCTTCCTTGCCGACCTTCTCCATGGCTTCGGCGATGATGCGGCCAATCTCGGCGTCGTTGTTGGCGGAGATGGTGCCAACCTGGGCGATCTCTTTGTGGTCCTTGGTGGGCGTGGAGATCTTCTTGAGTTCCTCAATCACGACCTTCACGGCCTGATCGATGCCGCGCTTCAGACCCATGGGGTCGTGGCCGGCGCTGACCATCTTGGCGCCTTCACGGAAGATGGCCTGGGCCAACACGGTGGCAGTGGTGGTGCCGTCGCCGGCCACATCGGAGGTCTTGGAAGCGACCTCGCGCACCATCTGGGCGCCCAGGTTCTCGAATCTGTCCTCCAGCTCGATCTCCTTGGCCACGGTCACGCCATCCTTGGTGATGGTGGGGGAGCCGAAGGAGCGCTCGATGACCACATTGCGGCCCTTGGGACCCAGGGTGGCCTTCACAGCGTCAGCCAGAACATTGACACCGATGAGCAGCTTGGCGCGGGCCTTTTCGTCAAACATGATAAGCTTTGAAGCCATGGTAAATACTCCTGATATTTCAGTTAGTTAGATTACTTGGTAACGATGCCCAGGATGTCCTCTTCGCGCATGATGAGGAACTCGTCGTCCCCGACCTTCACTTCGTTGCCACCGTAGCGGCTGAAGACCACGCGGTCGCCAACCTTCACATCCAGGGGCATACGCTTGCCGTCCTTGTCCCGCTTGCCCTCACCCACGGCCACGATCTCGCCCTGAACGGGCTTCTCCTTGGCGGTGTCGGGGATGATGATGCCACCAGCGGTTCTCTCTTCCGAGTCCACCCTCTTGACCAGAATTCTGTCGTGCAACGGTCTGATGTTCATCTAGGCTCTCCTATTGGTTTTGGGCCATATTCTTTTTGTCAGTCCCGCCGAGGCGGGCTTTTCATGCCCGGTAAAATAATGGGGGGGCCCTGCTTGGCAAGGGCTCCCTTCAAAAAAAACTCAAGTGTAGAGGATCCTGTGCAGCTCCGGGTTGCTCTTGGCCAACTCCCCGATGGCGTCGTGGAGCCGATGCACATTGTGGGGGTAGACCACCGGCACATTCACCTTCTTCAGGTAGAAGTCCGGCTTGGTGAAGGCCGGGATGGCGCGCCAAGTGGATTCATCCTTGGGGTTCCAGAAGAGGGAGGCCACCTTGACCTTGTTTTCGCCCAGGTTGCGGCGCAGCACAAACTGCATCTCCTCGTAGGCCCGGTTGACCAGCTTGCCGCCCTTGAAGGTGGAGTCGATGATGAGGATCTCGTCCTCCCGATTGATGCGCCGGGCCAAATACTCCAGGCCCAGGATCTCCCCCTGGTTGTAGGTGAAGCTGTGCACCGTGTTGAGGCTGATGTGGTCTGGCAGCCGAATCTTGGTGCCCGACTTCTTGGCCTTGAACTTGAAGACCTCGTGCACGGGCAGCCCCACGGAGATGCCCCCCGGCCACATGGCGATGAGGAAGTCCGGGCGATAGCCGCTGTCGAAGATGTTGACGCCCAGCTTGAAGGAGTCCAGCAGCAGCTCGCGGGGGGTGATGTACAGGTAGGGCAGGGGCGACTGGACCTCCTCCAGGGGGAAGCGGTCCTGGTTGAGGATGGTCCAGGCCTCCTGGGACTTCTGGCGCAGCAGGGGATCGCCCTCCTGGCCATCAATCAGGTCCGCCAGCTCGTGGGGGTAGTCAATCCAGGTGTCGTCGGCCAGGTCATAGAGGGACACCCGCTCGACGCCCTCCCAGGCCACCCGCCCGGGCTTCCGGTGGATGGTGGCCACCATGATCTTCTCAGGGGCGTTGGCGCGGGCCTGCTCTCGGATGGTTCTGACGATGGCGTGGACCGTCTCGCCCCGCTCGTAGACATCGTCCACGATCAGCAGGGGGTCCTCGCGGCACACCACATTGACCAGGTGCTCCAGACCCTTGACGATGACCTCTTTGGCGTTGCCCGGCCCGGTGTAGGACTCGGTGGCGATGGTGCTGTGGTTGACCTGCACGCCCCGGTTGCGAAAGAAGGCGTTCACGCCAAGGCCAACCTGCGTGCCCCCGCGCCAGACGGACAGCGAGTACTTGGGCCGGAACCCAGACTCATAGACCTTGCGGCCCAGCAGGAACGAGTCCAGCAGGAGCTGCTCGGGGGTCACATGAAGAAACTGCATGGGGATCTCCTCCGGTCGAGGGCGAACAATAGCCCAGGGAGGTTTCCAAAGCAAGGTCGCGGGCCCACCGCACTTTTCCCTTCCCCGAATCGGCGCCCCTTCGAAACCTAAGGGCATTGCTGTTGGCGGAGGTCTGACATGGGAAAGCTAGGGGGACGGATTGGCGGGTTATTGGGGGGACTGGGGGGGCTTTGGCTTGGCCTGGGGGCCTGCGAGGGGACGGGGCACGGCCTGGAGTTTCAACGCTTGGAGGAGCCGCCCCCCGGGGTGGCGCAGCTGAGCGGTGGGTGGGCGGCGAGCAGCGTGTGGACCGAGGCAGCGGCCTGGCCCCAAAGCCTGCCCATCCGAACCCCGACCGCCA
>CAZMEC010000263.1:0-4087 GCA_964565265.1 uncultured Myxococcales bacterium | reverse complement strand
CTGTTCGTGGCCTCCACCCATGACACGCTGTTGGTGTTCTCCAACTTCGGCAAGGTCTACAAGCTGAAGGTCTGGCAGATCCCCGAGAGCGGTCGCACCGCCAAGGGCCGGCCCATTGTGAACATGATCCCCGTGGACAAGGCCGAGGTGCCCAAGGCTGTGCTGGCCCTGCGGGAACTCAAGGAAGGCTACTCCATCCTGACCGTGACCCGGGGCGGCCATGTGAAGCGCACCAAGGAAACCGACTACACCAACATCCGCTCGACGGGCATCATCGGCGTCGTGATCGAAGAGAACGACGACCTCATCGCCGTCAACGAGGTGAGGGACGACGAAGAGATCCTGCTGGTGACCAGGGATGGCCAGTCCATCCGCTTCCAGGCCACGGATGTGCGGGACATGGGGCGGGGCACCAGGGGCGTCATCGGCATCCGCTTGCGGGAAGGCGATGGCGTGGTTGGTGGCATCGTCTTGAAGGCCGGCGAGACCATCCTCACGGTCTCGGAGAATGGCTTTGGCAAGCGCAGCGAGCCCGACGAGTACCGGATCCAGCACCGGGGCGGCACGGGCATCATCACGATCAAGACCAGCGAGCGCAACGGTCGGGTGGTCTCAGCCATCCAGGTCTCCAACGAGGACAACATCATGCTTGTCACGGATGGTGGCAAGGTGATACGAACAAGAGTCAAAGAGATTCCCGTGGTCGGTCGGAACACCCAGGGGGTCAAGCTGATCAACCTGGACGCCGGTGAGAGGGTCATGGGGGTGGAGCGGTTGGCTGAAGAGGACGAGGAGCCCGAGGGTACGGACGGCGACGCCGTGGATCCCGGGGACGAGTCCTTCCGTTTCCATTCCAAGCCCCCCGAGGACGAGGGAATCTCCTGAGGTTGGTTCCAACACGGAGGTCATCCATGAAGGCTCTGCTCCTGGTGTCGGTCCTGTGGCTCTGTTCTTGTGCCTCTGCGGGGGCGGTGGTCACCGAGGAAGCTGTGCCCGTGGCTGCCGAGCCCGAGCCCTTCAAGGCGGTCTCCCCCGAACAGCAGCGCTTCTACGAGGTCTACAGGGACCTGGTGTGCCGGGCCAATCTGGACTACGACTCCATGGATGACATGGCCACCATCAAAGAGCCGGTGGACTTCCTCAAGGAGTTGCTGGACACCGACGACACCCGCCAGAAGTACTACCTGCCCCTGGTCGAGCGGCAGGGCTACAAGTCCGTCAAGGAATACCTGGACGCCCACGCCAACCTGAAGGTGGCCGCGCCGGTGTTCATCCAGAACCTGAAGATGTCCCTGCCCGAACTGCTTGAGGAGTGCCAAGTAAAGTGAAACCCCTGGTCATTGCCGTTCCCCTGCTCCTATGCCTCGCCTGCTCCCCCAAACCAACTGAGAAGACCCCCGCGGAGGTTCTGGCCCTTGCCGAGGCTGGGCTGGCTGGCGGCCAACTGGATCAGGCCTTTGTGCAGGCCCAGGGCACCCTCGCCGGGCTTTGCAAAAAGGGCGCTGCGCCCCCGGATACGGCTCTGGAGGCCTTCGTCCTCAGGGCCGAAACGGGCACCGTGCTGTTGCTGTCCGCCTATATCACCCAGGATCCCCAACTGGTGGCCCTCCTGACCTCGGCCTTTGGATTCACGGTTCAGGGGAGTATGAGGGAGACCAGGACCTTCCAGACCCTGGCCCAGAACTTCTCGGAGTTGGCGGCAGTGGTGCTTCGGCGCAGCGGTCAGGGCAGTCCCCTGGCGCTCCGGGCCAGCAGGATCTCGAACTTCCTGGCGGCCATCCAGACCATCTCGTTCACCAAACAGGCCATGTTGTGCGAGGCCCTGAGCAGCCTGGACAGTGCCGGCCCCTTTGAGCGGCGCCTGGCGGCCCTGGGGCACTTGGTGTTGTTGACCTCGTTCGCCCCCCAGCCCGACTACTCCCCTTCCTGGCGGCATGTCGTGGTAGGGCTGCTTGGCCCGGTCTGCCCCAAGGCCGTGGAGCCTGTGGCTGCCGTGCTTTGCGTTCCCTCCAAGGACCCGAAGGTCTACGGCGAGTGCGAGGCAGAGGTGGCCGCCATTCCCCAGGAGACCAAGCTGCGGGCCAGCAAGACCCTGGAGCAGCTTTGCCCTGGCGAGGGGCCGGCCCTGGAGCGGGTGTCGGGGCGGTTTGTGGCCTTGCTGCAGGCAGTGGCCGCGGACCAGGCCCTGGATCACCGAGTCCGGACCTGGGCTGACCAGACCCTGGCCTCGGATCTGCCCAAGCTGGAAAAGCTCAAGACCCTCCTGCCTCCCCAATAGCCTGCAATCGTTCAGACGGTGGTTGCCTCGGGGGGCTTGGCCTTCTTCTTCCTGATGCGATGTACCACCAGAATCACCAGCAACAACAGCAGCACCACCCCCCAGGTCGTCCGGTTGATCCGGGAGATCCACTTGAGGATGGAGTCGAAGTTGGACCCGATGACATGGCCCAGGGTCAGCCAGAGGGGCACGGTGATGATGGCCCCAAGGGAGTCAAACAGGATGAAGCGCCCCAGTTTCATGCGGGCGATCCCGGCGGAGATGAAGGTCACGATCCGCACCCCTGCCATCATGCGGCCAAGGAACACCGTCCAGTTTCCGAAGCGGTGGAACCAGCGGTCCAGGCGCGCGCGCTTGGCCGGGGTCAGGATGTGCTTGAAGACGGGCAGTTCGGCGATGTGGTCCCCAAAGCGGTAGCCGTACCAGTAGGCGATGAGATCCCCACCCAGGATGGACAGCCAGGCGCCAATGCCCACCATGACCGCGGTCTCGGGAAAGCCGCCGTACACGGCCACCACAGAGGGAATGGAGAGCAGGATCCCCGCGAAGATCAGAGGAATGTCCTCGGGCAGGGGCAGCCCACAGCCCGCGGCGAGCAGCAGCAAAAACACGGCCCCAAAGGCGTAATGGGGGTTCAGCACCGAGACCCAGTCCCAGGCCTGGTCCAGCCTGCGCTCGTTGACCAGCACCGACAGCAGTGGGGACTGGTCCACCTGGGCAAGCTGGGGCAACAGCAGCGCCAAGGCCGCCAAGCCCAGCAGTATCAACAGGTTCAGTCGTTTCGGGTCCCGCGCCATGCTTGCTCCAAGGGCCTCTGCCAGACCATGTGCCCGGTGATAATACGGCCAAAACCGCCCTTGTCCAGCCAAAGAAACCCTTGCCAGAAACGGCCGTCGCAGGCCTTGACAAGAGTTCAAGATGATGGCACTAAATACAGACCTTATTTTTGTCCATTTTGAACCTTTAAAGGAGAAAACAATGACAGCACATGGCAGACCGCGCCCCAGCGGCATCGGCTCGCGGATCCTGGGATCCCTGGCCTTCCTCCTGTCCCTTGTGGGCCTGGTTCCCGCGGCCTTCGCCGGTGAAGCGGAGTTGGTGCTCCCCGACCTGAGCGCCGTGTCCTTCCTGGGCGGGGCCATTGATGGCCACTCGTTGCTCCTCATTGGTCTGGTGATGTGCGTCCTGGGCATGGGCTTTGGCCTGATGATGTACTCCCGCCTCAAGGGCCTGCCTGTTCACAAGTCCATGGCCGATGTCTCTGAGCTCATCTACGAGACCTGCAAGACCTACCTGCTGACCCAGGGCAAGTTCCTGGCCGTGCTGTGGGCCTTCATCGCCGTCATCATGGTGGCCTACTTCGGCGTGCTCAAGCCCCTTGACCCCGTCGCCACGGGCATCCCCGTCTTCGCCAGCGTGCTCATCATCGTGCTGTTCAGTATCGTGGGTATTCTGGGCTCCTACGGCGTGGCCTGGTTCGGCATCCGGATCAACACCTTCGCCAACTCCCGGGCGGCCTTCGCCAGCTTGGGCGGCAAGCCCTTCCCGGTCTACGCCATCCCCACCAGCTCGGGCATGTCCATCGGTATGCTCCTGATCTCCGTGGAGCTGGTCATCATGCTGGCCATCCTCCTGTTCATCCCCGGAAATCTGGCCGGCCCCTGCTTCATTGGCTTTGCCATCGGTGAGAGCCTCGGCGCCGCTGCCCTTCGTATCGCCGGCGGCATCTTCACGAAGATCGCCGACATCGGCTCCGACCTCATGAAGATCGTCTTCAAGATCAAGGAAGACGACGCCCGCAACCCCGGC
>CAZMEC010000262.1:0-4120 GCA_964565265.1 uncultured Myxococcales bacterium | reverse complement strand
GGATGGCGCCCTCGTGCAGCACCGTGTGGGCGCTGACGAAGTCCACCTCGGCGACAATCTTCTCCCGGTCCTGGTCGATGACCACGAAGTTCTCCCCGGGGATGTTTCTGAGGCTTACAGAGGCCGCGGGGAAGACCTCGGAGATCCAGTTGAAGCGGCCCCCCGAGTGGTGCAGCAGGCCTCCCCGGCGCAGGAGCTCCAATAGGGCGCTGGTTTCCTGCACGGCATGGGGCCCGAAGCGGCTGCCGTCGGTGAAGGGCAGCTCAAAGGCGGCGCACTTGAGGTGGTCCATCAGGATGTAGGGGTTGTCGGGGTCGATGAGGGCCAGCTCGGGGCGGCGGCCCAGGAGAAAGTCGGGGTTCCCCAACATGAACTGGTCGGTGGCAGCAGAGGACCCCACCAACACCGAGAGGCTGTCTGAGAGGCGCCGCCCAGCGCGCCCCCACTGCTGCCACAGCCCCGCCTGGGTGCCGGGGTAGCCGGCCACCAGGGAGAGGTCCAGGCTGCCGATGTCAATGCCCAACTCCAGGGCGTTGGTGGTGACCACGCAGCGGATGGCGCCCTCCCGCAGGCCCTTCTCGATGGCCCGGCGGCGGTCCGGAAGGTAGCCCCCCCGGTAGGACTGGACCCAGCCCTCCGGCAGACCCCGCTTCCGGGCCTCCTCGCGGAGGTATTTGAAGAGGAGCTCGACCTTGAGGCGGGAGGAGGCGAAGACGATGATGGACAGCCCCGCGTCAAGCGCATCCATCGCCAGGCGGCGGGCGTGGGTCACGGTGCTGCCCCGGAGGCCCAACTCGCGGTTCACGATGGGGGGGTTGTACAGCAGGATGTGGCGCAGCCCCGAGGGCGAGCCGTTCCTGTCTACCAGGATTATGTTGTCATCGATGAGCCGGGAGGCCAGTTCTGCTGGGTTTCCAATGGTCGCCGAGCAAAGAATGAAGACGGGGTTGGACCCGTGAAAGGTGGCGATGCGCCGCAGGCGCCTAAGGACATTGGCGAGGTGGCTGCCGAAGACCCCGCGGTAGCTGTGGACCTCGTCAATGACCACATAGCGAAGGTTGGCAAAGAGCTTCATCCAGGAGGCGTGGTGGGGCAGGATCCCGGAGTGCAGCATGTCCGGGTTGGTCATGACCGCGTTACCGTGTTCCTTTACGGCGGCCCGGGCAGCCGAAGGCGTGTCCCCGTCGAAGGTGTGCACCTTGGCGGGGATGCCGGCGGCCTCCGCCAGTCGAAGGAATTCGTGGTATTGATCCTGGGCCAGGGCCTTGGTGGGAAACAGGTACAGCGCCCGGGCGCCCGGGTCCTCGGCGATGGCCTGGAGGATGGGCAGATTGTAGGCCAGAGTCTTGCCGCTGGCGGTGGGGGTGACCAGGCACACATTCCGGCCGCTGTGGGCTGCCTCCGCAGCCTCCGCCTGGTGGGACCAGAGGCGGGATATGCCTCTGCCCTCCAGGGCTGTCACCAGCCCCTCTGGTACCCAGGCAGGAAAGGGCGCCGTGCTGGCATCCCTGGCGGCCACCGTTCGATAGGCGCAAAGATTGGGCGCAACGGCCTTGTCACCCCACCAGCGTTCCATGAGGTCTTGGGTCTTCATGGGCATCCCCATACTGAACAAGCTTTCAGTAGGCTAGCGCCCCCGACCCTGCCTGGCAAGCAATTTGAGAGTCCTTTAGACGCGACCACCCCGAGGAGTCCCCAGAGCCTTGCGGGGATCGCCGCCACAGTGCGGGCACTTCATGATCCCGTCACTGATGGGCTTGTTGCACTTGGGGCAGGTGCCCCGCTTATCCGGGCCCAGGGCTACGATGAGCCACCCCAGGGGGCCAAGAATCATGCCGACAAGGGCTCCAAAACCGGCGCGGCCCTTCTTTTCTCCTAGGATCGCTCCCAAAAGAATACCCACAACGATCCATCCAAGAATCAGCTTGTCCATGATACGCTACTCCTTTGATTGCAATGTTCTGATTGGCCATTTTCAATTACTCCATTTACTTGTTTACTTATTTACTCATTCAAAAATATTTGGAGGCGCAGGCAGCCTCGATTTACCTGGAGAATAGGAACTAGAGGCCACCCGGCGCAAGGGTTTTCGTCAGGGCCCCCTCCGAGTTCCAAAAAAACCACGGAAAAACCGAGCTTGACCCGGTTTGCGGCAAGGTTTAGGCTCCTTGCCCTGGAGTAGCCGCATCATGAAGAAGAAGAACAACGACGACACGACCCGAGTCACAGCGATGCACAACCTGTCGGAGGGTGCCTCCGACGGTGTGGATTGCTTGGTCCAGATCTATGGCAAGGCTCTGGGCAAGAAGTACGAGATGTTCGAACCCTTGGTGACCCTGGGCCGGGACCCCCAAAACTCCGTCGTCCTGGAGTCCGACTCCGTGTCCCGCCGTCACGCCGTCATCGAGATCACCGACAAGGGAAGGGTGCTGCGCGACCTGGACTCCACCAACGGCACCTATCTCAACGACATCCAGATAAAAAGCGCGGTCCTGTCGCAGAACGACATGGTGAAGATCGGCGACACCATCTTCAAGTTCCTCAGCGGCAACAACATTGAGTCCCAGTACCACGAAGAGATCTACCGCATGACCATCTGGGATGGCCTCACCCAGATCGCCAACAAGCGGCACCTGATGGACCACCTGGACAAGGAATTCGCCCGCTGCCAGCGCTACAACCGAAACCTCTCCCTGGTGATGTTTGACATCGATTTCTTCAAGAATGTGAACGACACCTACGGCCACCTCACCGGGGACTATGTCCTCAAAGAGCTGTCCGACCTCCTGCGCAACAGGATCCGCCGGGAGGAACTCTTTGCCCGCTACGGCGGTGAGGAATTCGCCATCGTCCTGCCCGAGTCCGACACCCAGGTGGCGGCGCGCTTCGCGGACATCATCCGGGCCAAGGTGGCGGATCATGTCTTCGAGTTCGAGGGCCAGCAGATCAAGGTGACCATCAGCCTCGGGGTGGCCTCCATGAACCTGGCCATGAAGACCGTCTCGGAGTTCATCGGGCAGTCGGATGCGGCGCTCTATGAGGC
Source organism: uncultured Myxococcales bacterium (assembly GCA_964565265.1). GTDB lineage: Bacteria > Myxococcota_A > UBA9042 > CAIXZC01 > CAIXZC01 > CAIXZC01. The sequence continues at coordinate 1,077 of CAZMEC010000262.1, read as the reverse complement.
CAAACGGCTTGGCAGGAATCGGGTGGTGGTGGCGGGCCAGAAGGAAGAACCCTCGGCCCCCATCAACCTGGACGACCTTCACCCCTAGACGACTCAGACCTCATCCAGCAAGTGGCCCATCTTGTCCTTCTTGGTCTTCAGGTACCTGAAGTTGCTGTCCTTGGGCTGAATCTCCAGGGCGACGCGCTCAAGGATCTCCAGGCCAAAGCCCCGAATCCCCACCAGCTTCTTGGGGTTGTTGGTCAGCAGCCTAATCTTGGTGACGCCAAGCTTGCGCAGGATCTGGGCGCCCACCCCGTAGTTGCGCAGGTCCGCCGGGAAGCCCAAGGAGAGGTTGGCCTCCACCGTGTCCTGGCCCCGGTCCTGCAGCTCGTAGGCCTTGATCTTGTTCAGCAGCCCGATGCCGCGCCCCTCCTGCCTCAGGTAAAGGATGACCCCCCGCCCCTCGGCCTCGATCATCTGCTGGGCCTTCTCCAACTGCTGCCCGCAGTCGCAGCGGGCCGAGTGGAACACATCCCCCGTGAGGCATTCACTGTGGACCCGCACGAGGGTGGGCAGGTCGCCCCCCAGATCCCCCAGAATGAACACGGGATGGCTGGTGCCGTCCAGGGGGTTCTCGAAGACCCTCACCTGCCAGTTGGCGTGTTCGGTGGGCAGGTCTGCCACGGCGGCTTCTCGAATGAAGGACTCATGCTTCATCCGATAGTCGATGAGGCTGGCGATGGACACAATCTTGAGCCCATGCTGGGCCGCGAAGCCCTCCAGATCCTTCATCCGGGCCATGGAGCCATCGGGGTTCATGATCTCGCAGATGACGCCGGCGGGCTCCAGCCCGGCCAGCCTGGCCAGATCCACCGAACCTTCCGTCTGACCGGAGCGCACCAGCACGCCCCCGTCCCGGGCGATGATGGGGAAGACATGACCGGGGGACACCAGATCCTCGGCCTGGGCACCGGGGGCGATGGCTGTGCGAATGGTGATGGCCCGGTCCGCCGCCGAGATGCCGGTGCTGACGCCCTTCTTGGCCTCCACCGAGATGGTGAAGGCGGTCTCGAAGCGGGACTGGTTGTTGCGGGT
>CAZMEC010000261.1:0-4160 GCA_964565265.1 uncultured Myxococcales bacterium | reverse complement strand
GCGGGTGCGGTTCTTACCCGCGGCTGGGGTACGCCGGCGATGGACATTATGGACACGATGGACCAGATGGACCCGGGGCCCCGGATGGACACCGGGCAAAGGGTGGCGCTTGCTGCGGCTTGGGGTTTCGGGGGATGGACACGATGGACATTATGGACACGATGGACCCGGGGCCCCGGATGGACAGAAGACCAAGGGCGCCAGTTGCGACGGCTGGCGCAACAGCGGTTGCGGTTCCTACCCAAGGCTGGCGTAACAGCGGTTGCAGTTCCTGCCTGCGGCCGGTGTTGGCCACGGTGCCCCTGCAGCCCGTCCATGGCAGCCAGCGCCGCGCAAGCGGCGCGGCGCTGCCGGTCCATGTTTCGGGGCGCGCCCCCACCCGTCCATGATGTCCATGATGTCCATGGCGTCCATGATGTCCATGATGTCCATTGTCCATAGTCCATCGGGCGCGCCCCGCCGGCCGTTGCAACAGCGGGTGCGGTTCTTACCCGCGGCCGGCTTTGCGCTTTCTCCTTGCGCGGGTGGTGGGGCTTGCTTCACAGTCCTGGACTGGTACTTTTTTCGGAGGTCTTTGGATGAATGTCTGGTCATTGCTGGTGGTGGTGTTTGGGGTGATGGGACTTGGCGGGCTGGCCTGGGCCAGCGTGGGGCCTGGGGCCGGCGAGGCCAACCCTTTGTTGGAGGAGTGGACCACTCCCTTCGGGCTGCCGCCCTTTGATCGCATCGAAGAGCGCCACTTCCCGCCCGCCCTGGAGGCTGGCATCGCGGCCCAGCGGGCGGAGATCACAGCTATTGCTGACTCCCCCGAAGCCCCCACCTTTGCCAACACCCTGGAGGCCCTGGATCGGGCCGGCGACCTGCTGCTGCGGGTGCGCATGGTGTTTGGGAACCTCTTTGGGACGGACACCACCGAGGGGTTGCAGGCCATCGCGCGGGACTTCTCGCCCAAGCTGTCAGCCCTGAGCGACGATGTCATTCAGAATCCCAAGCTGTATGCGCGGGTGAAGGCGCTGTACGACCAGCGGGCCCAGCTCAAGCTGGCGCCGGAGGAACTGCGCCTCCTGGAGGAGACCCACAAGGGCTTCGTGCGGGGTGGCGCGGGGTTGGCCCCGGAGAAGCAGGCGCGCCTGCGGGAGATCAACGCCCAGCTCTCCATGCTGGGGCTGCAGTACGGGGACAACCTGCTGAAGGAGACCAATGGCTTCCGGCTGGTGCTGGACCAGACCCAGCTTGCGGGCCTCACCGAACAGCAACTTGCGGGCGCGGCGGAGGATGCCCGGGCCGCGGGGCTGGAGGGCAAGTGGCTGTTCACGGTGCAGTGGCCAAGCTACTTCCCCTTCCTTGGCAACAGCCAGGTGCGGGAACTCCGCGAGCAGTTGCAGCGGGCCTATGCCACCCGGGGGGCCCAGGGGAATGCCGCGAACAACCAGGCGAACCTGGCGCAGCAGGCGGCGCTGCGGGTGGAGAAGGCCCAGTTGCTGGGCTACCAGACCTGGGCGCAGTTCGTGCTGGAGGACAGCATGGCCCGCACCCCCGGGGCGGTGACGGACCTGCTGGACCGGCTGTGGAAGCCGGCGCTGGCCCGGGCTGTGAGTGAATCCGAGCGACTTCAGGAGGCCCTGGATGAGGAGGCCCCCGGGGAGCACCTTGCCCCCTGGGACTGGTTCCATTACGCCGAGCAGATCCGGCGCACGGAGTACGGCCTGGACGACGCCGAACTGCGCCCCTACTTCGAGCTGAACAATGTGGTCCAGGGGGCCTTCGAGGTGGCCAAGCGCCTCTACGGGCTGACCTTCAAGGAACTCAAAGGCGTGCCCGTCTACCACCCCGAGGTGCGGGTCTATGAGGTGTTGGACCGGGATGGCAGCCACCTGGGCCTCTTCCTCACCGACTACCACCCCCGGGCCAGCAAGCGCGGCGGCGCCTGGTGCGGCGGCTTCCGGGACCAATTCGTGCGCGACGGCAAGGATGTGCGCCCCATCGTCACCAATGTGGGCAACTTCACCAAACCCTCGGCGGGCAAGCCTGCCCTGCTGTCTTTGGAAGAAACCGAGACCCTGTTCCACGAGTTCGGCCATGGGCTCCACAGTCTGGTCTCCCGGGTACACTACGCCAGCCTGGGTGGGGTACCCCGGGACTTCGTCGAACTGCCCTCCCAAATCATGGAGAACTGGGCCCTGGAGCCCCAGGTGCTGGCCCTCTACGCGCGCCACTACCAGACTGGCAAGCCCATCCCCACGGCGCTGGTGGACAAGGTGCGCAAGGCCCGCCTGTTCAACCAGGGCTTCCTGACTGTGGAGTACCTGGCGGCTTCTTTCCTGGACCTGGCCTGGCACACCCTGGAGGACACCGGCCTGCGTCAGGCGGATGTCTTCGAGGCGGAGGCCATGAACAGCATCGGCCTCATTCCCCAGATCATCCCGCGCTACCGCAGCGGCTACTTCAACCACATCTTTGGCGGCGGCGGGGCCTACTCAGCGGGCTATTACAGCTACATCTGGAGCGAGGTCCTGGACGCCGACGCCTACGCCGCCTTTGAAGAGCGGGGCCTCTTTGATCAGGCCACCGCCACGGCCTTCCGCAGGGAAATCCTGGAACCCGCCGGCACCCGCGAGGCCTCCGCCATGTACCGCGCCTTCAGGGGCCGCGACCCCCAGGTGGCGCCGCTGCTGAAGCGCCGGGGCCTGGACTGAACCAGCCCGGGGGAAGCTCCCTCTGGACAGGGCCCCCAAAGACGCTACCATCTCCCTTCGTGCGCCCGGTTTTTCCTGGAGACGAGACCATGAATGCAAGATTCCCTTTGTTGCTGGCCGTGCTGTTGCTGCTGGGTTCCTGTGGGGGCTCCGGGGGAGGCAACGGGGGCAACCCCAACCAAAGCGCGGACGCGCTGGATTCGTCCAACGAACTGGACAGCCTCCCCGAGGACCTGGGGACCGACCCTGATGGCCTGGAGATCAAGCCCAACGACACTGACCCCGGCCTGGATGGCCAGCCCGGCGACGCCGACCCCACGGAGGATCTGGGGGGCGACGGTTGTGTGGCCCAATGCGACGGGCGCGCCTGCGGCACCGACGGCTGTGGCGGAAGCTGCGGCACCTGCGACAACGGCAAGGTGTGCCTCGCGGGCGGACAGTGCGGCCTGGGCCAGGAATGGACGGTGCTGGTCTACCTGGTGGCGGACAACGACCTGGAGGCCTACTCCTTCCCCAACCTGGAGGAGATGATGGTGGCCTCGGCCCAGTCCAATGTGAAGATCGTGGTGCAGGCGGACTGGGTGGCGGGCATGGAGTACCGGGACTCGGACTCCTGGATGGACCAGGACTACAAGGGCACCTGGCGGCTGCTGATGAAGCCCGACGGCTACGACAAGCTGGCGGATCTGGGCGAGAAGAACATGGCCGCGCCCAGCACCCTCAGCGACTTCGTCAAGTTCGGCCTTACGACCTACCCGGCCCAGCACTACGCCCTGATCCTCTGGGACCACGGCGGTGGCCTGCTGGGCTTTGGCTGGGACGAGACCTCGGACCAGGATGCCCTGCTGCCCGCCGAACTGGCGGACGCGGTGGCGACGGGCCTGGCTGGGGCGGGGCTCCCCGAGGGGACGAAGCTGGATCTGGTGGGCTTTGACGCCTGCCTCATGGGCAGCGTGGAGACGGCGGCCTTGATGGTGCCCGTGGCCGACTACATGGTGGCCTCGGAGGAGCTGGAAGGCGGCCCGGGTTGGGACTACCGCGTGTTCGGGGCCCTGGACGAGGGCGACGGCGCCCCCGCCCTGGGTAGCCTGATCATTGACGGCTTCATGGCCAAGTCCGTCAACGAGTTCGAGGACACCATGGCCACACTGTCCCTGGTGGACCTGGCAGCCCTGGCTGACCTGGAGGCGGCCCTGGAGACCCTGGTGGGGGCGCTGGGGGCGGACCTGGGGGCCCACGGTGCGGCCCTAGCCCTGGCCCAGTCCCAGGCCCAGTATTTCGGGCTGGCCGAGTACGAGGACGAGGTGGACTCGGGGCAAGTGGACCTGGGGGACCTGGTGGACCTGCTGAGGACCAAGGCCCCGGCGCTGACTGAGGAGACCGCTGGTCTGCTGGAGGCCCTGGGGGCAGCGGTCATCGACGAGGCCCACGCCAGCGGCGTGCCCGGGGCCACGGGCCTGGCCA
>CAZMEC010000260.1:0-4164 GCA_964565265.1 uncultured Myxococcales bacterium | reverse complement strand
CCCGTCCACGGCGGCGAACTGCGGGCCCGACTCCGGGCCTCCCTGCGCCTCAAGGCCTATGTCCAGCAGGTGCTCTCTGAGCGCCAGCGCCTGGAGGAGATGGTCTCCAAGCGCACCCGCGAGATCGAGGAGATGACCGTGGGCCTGGTGGCCGCCCTGGAGAAGGCCTCCTCCCTCAACGACGACGACACCGGCAGCCACATTCAGCGGGTCTGCCTCTACAGCGCCGTGCTGGCCCAGGGCCTGGGCATGGAGGGCGAACAGGTGGAGCGCATCCGCCTCTACGCCTCTCTCCACGATGTGGGCAAGGTGGGGCTCCCCGACAGCATCCTCAAGAAGACCGGCAAGCTCACCGACGAAGAGCACAAGCAGATGCAGGCCCACACCCTCCTGGGCCACGAACTCCTGGTCACCGCCCACGCCGCCCCCGAGGCCCAGAGCATCGCCCTGTACCACCACGAGTGGTACGACGGCTCGGGCTACCCCACGGGCCTCTCCTCCGACGCCATCCCCATCGAGGCCCGCATCGTGTGCCTCGCCGATGTCTACGACGCCCTCACCTCGGATCGCTGCTACCGGAGCGCCGTGAACCCCTCCGAGGCGGCCCGCATGATCGTGGACGACTCCAGCACCCACTTCGACCCCACGGTGGTCAATGTCTTCATGCGCAATCACAGCCATTTCCTGGCCATCCGCAATCGCTACAAGAATCACGCCATGAAGCAAAGCCCCTTCCGCCCCGGCCTGCAGGGCTGAGCCGGGTCCAGAATTGCCTTCCCCAAGGCCCCGCTTTCTGCCAGAATACCTAAGCTTGCCTGGGTTTCGTCTCCGCGAGGCCCCGGCCCTTTGGGAGGATTCATGGGTCTGGCCAAAGACAACCGCGCGCGCCAACAGGGCCTCACCCTGGTGGAGATCCTTGCGGCCATGGTCATCATCATCGGCCTCATGGCCATCTCCGTCCCGGTGATCCGCGGCGGCATGTCCCACAGCGAGTTCCGCGACGCCCTCAACACCTTCTCCACCCAGGTCGAGTTTGCCCGCATCCAGGCCGCCGCTCGGAACCGCGCCTATCTGGTCCTTGTGGCCCCCGCCACGGAGGGCACCCGGGGCGCCATCTACATCACCGAGGGCATCAGCGCCTCCTGCACTCCCAACAACTTCGTGGACGACAACGCCAGCCCGGACGCCATCGTGAACCTCCGGGTGGTGGACTTCGCCCTGCGGCACCCCAAGGTCCGCATCAAGTCCCAGAGCCCCACCACCCTGGCCGCCTCAGGGCTTTGCATCAAGCCCGACGGGCGGATCCTTGAAGCCACCAGCGCAGGCGGCGTGATCATCACCCCTCCCGCGGGCTACGCCACCGGTGAGGCGGTCTTCGAACTGGAACTGCTCAATGCTGCCGGCGCCAGCACAGGCATCGTGCAGCGGGTGATTGTGCCCTATAACGGTGTGCCCAAGATAGAGTGAGGCCATGAGACCAAGTCCCAGACTCCAGGCCGGCTTCTCCATGATCGAACTCATGATCGTGGTGAGCCTGACCGCTGTGGGGTTGGTGACCCTCCTCAAGATGCAGGCCCAGACCCTCCAGGCCGTGGGGGGCTCCCGCACCGTGGCCGAGGCCGCCAACCTGGGCAGCCACTTCCTGGAGTCCTTGAAGTTGGAGGCCCTGGAGTGGACCATGGACGGCACCCTCATGGTGGGCCAGCCGGCCCGCTTCCCCCACCTGGCCCTGGCCGGCACCCCCGTCGTCGGGGCTGGCAGCGGCTGGCAGAAGGCCATGCTGCCGGATACCACTGAAAAGCTGGTGGGACCCCTGGGCAACAATGCCCTGCTGGACGCCGGCCTCCTCTCCCAGTTCCCCTGGGACCGCAACCGCCGCTTCTGCGTCCAATACCGCCTCACCTGGCTGCTGGCCGACTGGCTGATGCGCGCCGAGGTGAGGGTGCTGTGGGTCCGGGACAACTCCAGCGTGGGGCTCTACGAAGACTGCCCCGACGGCCTGGAGAACGATCCGGCCAACATAGGTTTCATCAGCATCGGCGCCGCCGTGATGCGTAATGTGTTCACAAGATGAGGTGGCCAATGCCAGGGGTGCAAAGACGACCAGCAGGGGCTTTCCAGGGGGAGCGCGGGGGGCGCGGCAGCCCGGGCCTCTCCCTCGTGGAGCTCATGATCACCGTCACCCTGGCGGCCATCCTGGTGGTCTCGGTCTACTACATCTACAACAACGCCACCGTGGGTTTTCGCATTGAGAACCAGGTGATGGATATGCAAAACCGCCTGCGCTTCGCCTCCGAGCACCTCCGCAAGGACCTCAAGCGGGCGGGCTTCCTGGCCTCCCCCGACAGCACCCTGGACGACATCGTGTGCCCCAAGCCGGCCACCAGGCTCACGGCCCTCCAACTCATCCCCGCGGGGGGCTTCGTGGCCCAGCCGGTGTCCGGCGCCAACCCCCACATCTCCCCCACCTCCCTGGTCCTCTTCGGGGACTTCTTCAGCGGCAAGCTCTACCGCACCGCCAGCATCGTCGGCGACACCGTCACCCTCCTGGCGGACGGCTCCTTCCCCACCGATGAGTCCGAGTTCAACGCCATCTTCACCGGCAACCGTTACCTTCGGATCGTCACCAAGGACCGCTTCGAGATCATGCTCCCCATCCTGGAAAGCAGCTTCGTGGATGGCACCGTCCGGGTGAACCAGGCCGTGCCCCGGATTGAGACCGGCACCATCTGCGGGGTCTCGGGCTTTGGGGAGGCCCTGGAGGTCAGCGTGGCGGGCTTCGTCCGCTACCGCCTGGCCCAGGACACCAGGGACGGCGCCGACCCCACCAAGACCGATCTGGTGCGGGAGGTCCTGGCGGTGGACGGCAGCACCGTCATCGCGGGCAGCACCCTGGCCGTGGCCGAATGGATCTACGACCTGCAGTTCTTTGACTTCGCCTTCGACACCGACGGCTCCGGCGCCTCCCCCTCCATCACCATCCAGCCCTTCCTGGCCAATGTCACCGGCGCCGGCACCTTCCGCCTGGACAGCGTCGCCGACTCCCGGCCCTATGACCTGCGGGCCCTCAGTGTCAAGATCACGGCCTGCTCGGTGGACGAGGACCCCTCCCTGGTGCCCAGCCCCAGGACCACTGAAAACGAACCCCTGGTCTCCTTCAAGTACACCACCATGAAGGGCGCCGCGCGCTGCATCTCCATGGGCACTCGGGTGAACCTGGAGTCCCTGATGGCCCGCAACCTCAAGGCGGTGGGACCATGAAGTCCGCACGCACAAACCTGAAGGGCCAGCGGGGCTCCGTGCTCCTCATCGCCGTCATGATCATGTCCTCCCTGGCGGCCCTGGGGATGGTGGTGGTCTTCAACGCCTACGAAGAGGTCCACTCCACGGGCAACTACAAGACCTCCATGCAGGGCTACTACCTGGGTGAGGCGGGGCTCTCCTCTCCCCTGGCCCAGGCCGCGGTGAACCAGGAGGTCTTCCTCAACTTCCTCCAGAACAACGGGTTCATGGTGCGCATGGGGGATCTGGCCTCCCCCTTCTGGGATAGCTCCAGCCGGGGCTCCTTTGGGCCCGAATACGCCCGGGATGATGGCGCCGTGTTTGTGTCCTACTTCTCGGAGCCAACGGACAGCACCAGCGTGCCGGGCTACTCCACGGCGGGCTTTTGTTTTCGCAAGTACACCGTCACCGCAGACGGCTTCCTTGGCATTGATTTGGTGGATCCTGACGATCCCAAGACGATTACCCATAGCTCCATTCGGCGATTCGTGGCCCATGTGTATCTTGGGCCCTTTGCCTGTGGCTTGTAGCGAACTTCAAAGGAGGCGCCCCATGAAGACCCCAAGGACGACGCTGTTGCTCTCCCTGACGGCCGTGACCCTCCTGGTGGGGGTGCTCTTCTTGCCGGCCCTGGCGCGGGCGGCCCACCGCCCCAAACCCCATGTCATCCTGCTGCTGGACACCTCCGCCCGCATGCAAAAGGCCTCCGACCCCAGCCTCTCCCTGGCCCAGAACGGTGGCGTGCTGGTGCCCGCCTCCGCGGCCCTTTCCACCCCCGGCGCCTCAGCCAGCGCCCCGGCCTCACCGGTGAAGGCGGACTTGGCACCTAGCACCGTCAAGGATGCCAAGGACGACAAGGGCAAAGACGACGACAAGGGCAAA
>CAZMEC010000259.1:0-4188 GCA_964565265.1 uncultured Myxococcales bacterium | reverse complement strand
AGAAGGCCTCCTTGATCTGGATGCGATCCTGGGCCATGAAGTGGTAGGCCTTGGTCAGGGGGATGGTCTTGCCGGTGCGGGCCAGGGTCAGGGACATCTCCCGGCGGTACACCCCCGAGCAGACCCTGGCGAAGGCGATGCGATCCCGGTGACGGGGATCCATGTTGGCCTGGATCTTGAAGACGAAGGCGTTGAAGTCGGGGGCATCCGCCTCCAGCACCCCCACGCTGGTCATGCGGGGACGGGGGGCGGGGGCGAACTTGATGAAGGCCTCCAGGAAGGGCTCCACGCCGAAGTTGGAGATGGCGCTGCCGAAGAACACGGGGGTCAACTGGCCCGCCAGGAAGCGGCCCTCGTCCCAGTCGCCGTTGGCCCCGTCCAGCAGGGCCAGTTCGTCCAGGAGGCTCTGGTGGGCGGCCTCCCCCAGGGTGGTGCGAAACTCCGGGTCGCGGAGGTCCGACACCTGCATGGGGACCTGCTTGGAGCCACCCTCCAGGCGCTCAAAGCGCAGCACCTGACGGTTCATGCGGTCGAAGACCCCCTGGAAGGAGGGGCCCGAGCCGATGGGCCAGGTCATGGGGTGGCAGGGGATCTCCAGGACGCGCTCAATCTCATCAAGGAGGTTCAGCGGATCCTGGCCGTTACGGTCCAGCTTGTTGATGAAGGTGACGATGGGGATGCCCCGCATCCGACACACGCGGAACAGGTTCTTGGTCTGAGGCTCCACGCCCTTGGCGCTGTCGATGAGCATGAGGGCGCAGTCGGCGGCGGCCAGGGTCCGGTAGGTGTCCTCGGAGAAGTCGTTGTGGCCCGGGGTGTCCAGCAGGTTCATGCGGAGCCCGCCGTAGTCGAACTGCAGGACGCTGGTGGACACGGAGATGCCGCGCTCCCGCTCCAACTCCATCCAGTCGCTGGTGGTCTGGCGCTGATTCTGGCGCTGCTTCACGGACCCCGCCAGGTGAATGGCGCCACCATACAGCAGCAGCTTCTCAGTGAGGGTGGTCTTTCCCGCATCGGGGTGGGAGATGATGGCAAAGGTCCGCCGCCTGAGTATCTCCGTCTTGGTTCGTCCGAGTTCTGTATCCACCAATTGGTCCTCTTGGGGTCGTGGGATCAGGGGGCCATCGTGAAGAGCTCGACTTTCACATCCGCAAAGTCCTCGACGGTCTTGACCCAAGCCAGACCAAGGCTCCCAAGGGCCTTCCTCAGGTACTCCGTATCGAAGTGGAGGTTGCGCTCTTTTTGGCCTCGGCCGGCGGGGATCGTGATGGCAAAGACCGAAGAAATCAACATCTGGTTGAGTACGGACACCCCGAGAAACTCGCTACCGCTGTCAATCTGGCCGCCAAAAAGGTCATGGGAGAGGTCCCAATACAGCCATCTGGCGAGCTGCACCTGTTCATCGGAAAGGAGGGCTAGAAATTCTGAAGAGAACCCGGTCTTGGCGTTGTAGAAGGCGTTCAGGGCCAGGAAGAGGTCCGGGTCGGGCAGGAGCCGGTTGAACTCGTTGAAGAGGCGAAGGGCGCTGTCCTGGTCCAGCAGGGTCCGGCCGTCATCCAGTTGGCGCTGAAGGTCCGCCCTCACCGCGGGGTCCAGCTTCTTGAAGAGCGGAAAGTCCGGGCCCTCCCGGCGGAAGGTGCCCAGGATGTGGGCGGGAGACCAGGACAGCTCCGGGGAGAAGTACCGCACAAAACGGTCATGGACGAACAACAGCTTGCCGCCCGGTTTGAGCTGGGAGGCCAGGAAGGCTGCAGCGGGGCCTTCCCCGGGGATTTCCGTGTTCAGGTCGTAGACGATGGCAAGGTCAAAGGATGGTTCATCGGCCAGGCTCTTCAGTTCGAAGGTCTGCTGGACCGTGAGGTTCGGAGCCCCGGCGAAGTCCTCCGTCAGGCGGGCCCAGTTGGACTGCTTGGTGCAGGCGGCCAGCATCCCCCCGGTGGGGCCCAGGATGGCTGTCAGCGGATACTCGAAGAAGCCCGAGCAGGGGCTGATCACCAGAACTTTGCTGGAGGGTGACAGTTCTCCCTCGGCAAAGAGTCGCACCAGGCCGGGATAGTCGCGGTGGTCAAAGCCTCGAACGGCCAGGTCCTGCCAGTTGAAGCTGAGCTTGAGGGCCGGTACCGCCAGGGCCGGGGGGCCGGCCTTTGGAGACTCCTTCGGGGCCTCGTCCCCTGCGCCGCAGGAGGCTACGAAGAGCAGGCCCAAGAGTAGCAGAGTTCTAATCATCGGTTGACCCCGTCTTGCCGCCATCAAGGAGTCCTGAAAACGAGGACCCAGAAGAACGAGTTGACCAACTCCTGGCTTTGGAACACCAGCCCAGCCTGCTCCATTTGCAGCCGCAGGGCCGCCCCTGACTGAACCAAGCCGCTGCCATTCTTGGAGCCACCAAAAAGCAGTTGTTCAAGCATGGTCAGGTTCAGGCCGCGGATTAGATATTGTTCCTCTTCGGTCAGAGGACCCTCCAGGTCAAGGGCCTGGTAGCGCAGGAGCATCCACTCAACGGTCAGGACCTTGGCCTGATCCATCACCTCGACCAGGTGCGCCTTCCAAGACACGAAGTGTTTGCTGTAGACGCGCAGGAGATCCCGGGCCAAGAGGGGGTCTACCAGCAGAGATTGGAGCCAGACGGCGAGTTCCCGTTCCAGTTCCTCATCCCGGGGGCCGCGAGCGCTGGAGGCCAAACGGGCCTTGAGTTGGACTGGCATACGGAGGGTAAGAGGGTGCTCCGATCCGGACTCTTCAATGACTCGCAGGATGCTGTGGATTGGAACCTGGCCCTCAAGAACCGGGTGCACCACGAAGGCTTCGGAATGGACCACCACCACCGGCGAGTTCTTTTCAAACTGGGGTAGCAGTTGACGCATGAACCCGACGGGGTCTTCCATGTCCTGGAAGACTCCTGCCACCAGACACTTGTTGTATCTGTGCTTTTTGTAGGCGGAGTCCAGGCCACGGGGTGATACCTTGACGGTCTTGATGATCGAGATGCCATTCTTGGCAGCAGTGGCATCCAAGATGCTCAGCATGTTGCCGTCCACCTCAGTGGCATAGACGACCCCCTGGTTGTTCATGGCCTTGGCCAAGGGGAAGGCAAAGAAGCCGACTCCCGCTCCCACATCCAGCACCGAGTCCCCAGGTTTGAGCTCCAGGGCCTTGAACACAAGAGGGAAGTCAGAGGTCTTGTAGCGGTTGTTGGACAGGATGTTGTGCTGTTTGTCCGAGGCCGAGGAATAGGCAATATCGAACACATTGGGGGCCAAGACGCTGCCCTCTCGGGGGTCGATTCGCGGCGCCCCCTGGGCCAGACCCAGGCCGGACCAGGCAAGGCTCAGGACCAGCACCAGGGCGGCCATGAACACCGTGCTTAGGGGCGCTATTCGAGCCATGTGACACTCCCGAGTCGAGGGCGTGATTAAGCCACCTTGCCCATAATCCTGCAAGAGGTTGTTTCCCCGCGGGCAGTCCGCCTCGGCAACCTTGACGCCCTGCACAATCTGTTCTATATGCGACCCCATACGGGCAACTTGGTTTGCACAAACCTGGAGGAACGAAATGAAGCTCTCTGGACTGGTGGCACTGGTGGTTCTGGTGGTGGCCGCGTTTGGCTGTGAGGCTACCAGCGACAAGGGCGGCGACGGCGGCGGCGGGAATGACACCACCGGGGGCCAGGATGTGCTGCTGGACAGCAACCCGGCGGATGGCCTGGACGGTGGTCTGGACACTGCCGATCCTCTGGATGGCGTTACGGACAGCGACACCACGGCCCCGGGGCCCCAGGCGGAGTTGATCTACAAGACCTGCTCCTTCGTGGCGGCCTGTCTTGGGGACTCGCGGATCGGCCTCTACGCGAACACCTGCTTCAAGGACCTCTACATGTACCTGGCCATGTCGCCGGACCCCACGAAAGAATATGACCGCCTCGTTGGGTGCGCCCAGACGGCCACCACCTGCGCGGAGTTCGTGGCCTGCGACCAGCTTGGCGTGACCTATGACTGCCAAAGCGCCACCGACAGTGCGTGCGTGGGCCAGGCCCTGGTGGAGTGCCTGTCCAGCTCCGAGATCCGGCGGATCTACGACTGCCAGTCTGCCGACGGCATGGGCTGCGTGCAGGGCAAGGGCTGCACCAACGAAGTCCAGTGCCCCGTGGGCCCCCAGACCAGCGTCTGCGACGGCGACACGCTGGTGAAC
>CAZMEC010000258.1:0-4202 GCA_964565265.1 uncultured Myxococcales bacterium | reverse complement strand
GGGGGACACCTGCTCGGAGGACCTGTGCGTCCCCGGGGAGGGCCAGCCCACCTGCGACGACGAGAACGAGTGTACCTACGACTCCTGCATTGACGCTCTGGGCTGCCAGCATATGGCCAGAAACGGCGCCTGCGACGACGGCAACCCCTGCAGCACCCAGGACTCCTGCCTCGACGGCCTCTGCGTGGCCGGCCCGGGCCTGCTGAACTGCGACGACCAGAACGGCTGCACGGAGGACCTCTGCGTGGTTGGCCAGGGCTGCCGAAACACCTCCAAGGCCGGCGCCTGTGACGACGCCGACGCCTGCACGGAGGGGGACTTCTGCCAGGGCGGGCAGTGCAAGAGCGGCCTCACCAATGCCTGCGCCTGCGCCCAGGACGAGGATTGCCTAAGCTACGACGACACCGACCTCTGCAACGGCTGGTACCATTGCAACACCGCCAAGAACCCTCCGGTCTGCGAGCTGGACCCCGCCACGATCAAGAAATGCCAACCCACCGCCACCCCGGAGTGCCAGGTCAATGTCTGCAACCCCCTGGTGGGCCTCTGCTACCCAGAGAACATCAACGCCGACGGCCCCTGTGACGACGGCGACGGCTGCACCCTGAACGACCGCTGCAGCTCCAAGGGCAAGTGCCAGGGTGACTCCTGCGAGTCCGCAGGCCTCTACTGCCACGAGGACGCCTGCGTGGCCTGCGTCCCCCAGTGTGGCGGGAAGGAGTGCGGCTCAGACGGCTGCGAGGGCACCTGTGGAGAGTGCCTCGAGTCCGAGGTCTGCACCAAAAACCAGTGCCTCAACAGGGGCTGTGCCTTCACCGCAGTCAGCGCCGGCGGCACCCTTAGCTGCGGCCTCCATGTCGATGGCACGGTGGTCTGCTGGGGCAGCAACGGCAGCGGCCAGGCCACCGCCCCCGAGGGCCAGTTCCATCAGGTGACCACCGGCTGGGCTCATGCCTGTGGCCTCAAGGTCGACGACACCGTGGCCTGCTGGGGAAGCAACCTGGACTCCAGCGGCGCCACCAAGAATCAGGCCGTCGCCCCCGCCGGCGCCTTCCTCTCCCTGACGGCGGGCTTCTACCACACCTGCGGCCTGAGGATTGACGGCTCCATCGCTTGCTGGGGCGACACCAAGTACCCCGCCACGCCCCCCGCGGGCACCTTCAAGGCCGTCGAGGCCGGCGCCTACCACACCTGCGCCATCCGCCTGGACGACAACCTCCAGTGCTGGGGCCACAACAGCGATGGCCAGGCCAAGCCCCCCACGGGCACCTTCAAGGCCCTGGCTTTGGGCGACTACCACTCCTGTGCCGTGCGCGAGGACAACTCCCTGGCCTGCTGGGGCTCCAACAAGGACAGCAACGGCAGCGTCGTTGGGCAGGCCAGCCCCCCGGCAGGGCTCTTCACGGCCCTCACCGCCGGCGGCTACTTCACCTGCGCCATGAACTCCACTGGGACCTTCCAATGCTGGGGCCGCGGGGCCTCCGGTGAGAAGACCCTCCCCTCCGGCGCCCTCGCCGCTCTTGACGGCGGGGACTTCCACGCCTGCGCGGTGAAGGCCGACAGCACGCTGGTCTGCTGGGGCGAGAACATCCGGGGCAAGGCCCAGGCCCCCAACGCCTCCTACCTGTCCGCCAACGCCGGCGGCTATACGGGCTGCGCCCTGCGCTCGGACGGCACGCCCTTGTGCTTTGGCGACTCCGGCACCTACCTTGTCCAGGTCCCCGCCAACCTCCGCCTGGCTCAACTTGCCGTGGGCCGCAACCATGCCTGCGGCCTCCAGGCAGACGGCTCGCCCCTGTGCTGGGGCAGCAACTACGACTACTACAACAAGTGGTCGGGCCAGGCCACGCCCCCCTCGGGCCGCTACTTCTCCCAGCTTCAGGCCGGCGCCTACCATACCTGCGGCATCGAAAAGACCGGGGGCATCTTCTGCTGGGGCTGGAACATTGATGGCCAGACCGTTTCCCCCGTGGGCTCCTTCACCAAGCTCTCCTGCGGCTCCTACCACAACTGCGCCCAGCGCACCGACGGGACCTTCCTCTGCTGGGGAGACAACGACTCCTCCCAGTTGAACATCCCGGGCGGCAAGTTCCTGGACATTGTGGCAGGCTCGGCCTTCACCTGCGGCCTTCGCCAGGACAAAAGTCTGGCCTGCTGGGGCTACAACTACGGTGGCCTCACCAGCCCCCCCGCGGGGGCCTTTGCCCAGGTGGTCCCGGGGCACTATCACGCCTGTGCCGTGAAAGAGAACGGCACCCTCGCCTGCTGGGGCACCGGCGACTACGCGGTCACCACTCCGCCGGCGGGCACCTTCTCCAGGGTGACCTCGAACCAATACCAATCCTGCGCCCAGGGCACCGACGGGGGCGTGGTCTGTTGGGGCTACCACAAGCTTCGACTGGCCCCGGATGCCTGCTTGAACCTTTGAGCAGGCCCAATCTTTGACCAAGGGGGCAAGGAACCATGTTTCTTCAAGACAACGGCCTTTGGTTTGGCCAGCTTGACTACCTGCTGTTCTCCTGCGGCACTGCCTATATGTTGCTGGCGGTGCTGTTGGCCTTGTTGGCCCAGGACCGCCGGGACACCGCCATCTCCTGGCGCTTTCTGGCCCTGGCGGCCATGCTGGTGGGCCTCTCCCGGGGCGTTGACATGCTGTCCCTGGTGACAGGCTACGGCAAGCTCTTCATGCCCGTGGATCTGGGCCTCTCCGTGCTGGGCTTCGGGGTGCTGCTGGGCTTTGCTATCTACCTCCAGAAATGGCTGGGGCTGCGGGGCCCGGGGCCCTGGCTGTTGCTGGTCTTCATCATCCCCACCTTGGGGGTGCTGGCCCTTGGCAGCACGGAGTCCTTCGGCCTGGCCCATCACCTCATGGCGGTGCCCGGGTACCTGTGGGTGTCCGTCCTGCTGGTGACCCACGGCGACAGGTGGTTCTCCGCCCGCCGGGTCTGCTCCCTGACCGCGGCCCTGGCCCTGTTGTTGCTGGCCGTGGCCATGCTCTTCACGCCTGATGCCGCACCCTATTTTCCCTCCTCCTTCTTCAACCACCATCGCTTCCGCGATCTGCTGCCCTTCTCGCCCGTGGCCCTTGAGGTCGTGGCCATCCTGCTGTTGTCCCTGGCCGTGCGCTGCGCTGCCCGGGAGTCCTCCCGGGGCCCCCGAAGCCCCCGTCGGCAAAGGCTCAGTGAGCGCCTGCTGATCCCCACGCTGCTGGCCATCATGGTGGCTGGTTGGATTGCCGCCAACTGGTTCGGCAGCCACCGCCTCGAGAAAGAGAAGACCCAGCTTCGGGACCTCGCCCGGACCGCAGCAGCAGGCCTGGACCTGGCGGATGTCGAGGTCCTGGTGACCAACCCCCAGGCCGGAGAGACCGACGCCTACTCCAGGGTCCGCAGCCGCCTGATTCGGTTTGGCCATTCGTCCCCGCTGCTAAGCCTCCTCTACCTGCTCAAGGATGACTCCTTCGAGAGGGCGCTGGCCCCAGGATTGACCTGGTTGGCGGACTCGGAGCCCGAGGAATCACCCCTCCACGGGGTCCCCGGCGAGTTGATTCCCGTCCCCCATGGTGCGAATCTGGAGGCGCTTTGGAACAGTTCCAGGACCGGGCAAGCCATCGTCGGGGGCCCCATGCAGAACCTGGCGGGGACCTGGTTCGCGGCAGCGGCCCCGCTGAGGGACCAATCGGGAAGGGTGATGGCCCATCTCGTGGTGGTGTCGGAGGCCCATCATTTCCTTGAGCCCGTGGCCCTGAACCCGCTGTGGGTCATCCTGACCACCATGCTGCTTGGATCCCTGATGCTGCTGTTCTATGTGGCCCAGAAGCAGAACCGCCGGGATGCGCTGGTCATTGCCGCCGCCGAGGAGAACTACCGGGCCCTCTTCACCAGGATGATCGATGGTTTCTCCCTCCAGAGGATCCTCCTCGACGCCCAGGGGAAGCCGGTGGACTTCATCTTCCTGGAGGTCAACCCGGCCTTTGAAAAGATGCTGAACCTGCCCGCTGACCAGGTCGTCGGCAAGCGAGGTCTGGAGGTCTTCCCCGGCATCGCGGCGCGCTGGGTGGACCGCTACGGGGAGGTTGCCATCACGGGTGTCCCCGCCCACTTCGAGGACTACTCGGCCGCCCTGGGCCGCCACTTCGAGGTGGCCGCCTACCAGCCCGCGCCGGGGCAGTTCGCCTGCATCTTCACGGATGTCACCGACCG
>CAZMEC010000257.1:0-4242 GCA_964565265.1 uncultured Myxococcales bacterium | reverse complement strand
CAATGTGGTCGCAGCAGCAGCGCTCGCCGCCCACATTGGAGCATGAGTTGCCGCCGTGCACGGCGATGGGGCCGGAGGCCACGATGTGGGTGCCGGAGAGGTCGTACCAGGAGGCCGGGTCGGAGCTGTCGGCGGTCTCCACATTCACCGTGTCGCCCTGCTTGACGGTGATGGTGTGGCTTTGGCCGGGGTTCAGGGCGGGGATGCCGCCGCCGGCCACGGTGGGGGCGGTGACGGTGAAGGTCACTTCAATATCAACGGAGCTGGTGCCCACGATGGTGAAGAAGGAGTTGGCGCCCTTGAAGGAGGCGACATAGTACTCGGTGCCCAGGCCCGGGGTGGGCAGCAGCACGGAGGCGTCGTTGGAGTAGACCTCTTCGTTCTCCAGGGGGTTGAACTGGTAGACCGTGATGGGGATGGTGGAGGTGATCCGGAAGCCCTTCTTGCTGACCTCGGTGGTCTCGATGCCGAACTCGCTGGGCAGCAGGAAGGTGCCCAGGCTGCTGGGCTGGATGACCTGCTGATCGTCGGTGTTGTCGGGGTAGGTGATGGTCACCGTGGCGGGGAACTCGGTGGAGGTGTTGGAGGCGATGACCGCGAACTGGGCCAGGGCCGCCAGGTCGTAGTTGTGCAGGTCCACGGCGTAGAACTCGCAGCCCGCGTTGGTGTTGTTCTTGATGTCGCCGGCGCAGGGGGACACGCAGGTGCCGTTGGTGCAGGAGAAGCCGTTGGCAGAGCAGTCCTGGGCCACTTCCCAGTGCTCGCCGTCCTCGCCGCACACCATGGAGACATTGCCGTCGCACTCTTTGTTGCCGGGGTAGCAGAAGACGCACTGGTTACCAATGCACTCCTTCTCGCCGCAGTCCTTGAGGACCTCGTAGTCCTCACCGTCGGAGTCGCACTCGATGACCTGGTTGTCCAGGCAGGAGGTCTTGCTGGGCACGCAGACCAGGCACTCGCCGTTGTAGCAGGTGTCCTGGCCGCACTCGTCCACCTTGTAGTGGGGGTTGCTGCCGTCGTCACTGCAGGTGTGCACGGAGTTGCCCACGCAGACCTTGGACTTGGGCCAGCAGGCCTTGTCGCTGCAGGTGCCGTCCAGGCAGTGGCGGCCCTCGCCGCAGTCCAGGTCCATGACGCACTCGGCGCAGGCGTGCTTCTGGGCGTTGCAGAAGGCCTTCTCCGTGGGGCACTGCTCGTTCTTGGTGCACTCCACGCAGATCTTCTCGCCCACATGGCAGTAGGGGAGGTCGCCGGGGCACTGATCGCTGGTGGTGCAACCCACCGCGGGGATCGTGTCCTCGTTCGGACCGAAGGTGTCTTCGCCGCCGCTGTTGTTGTTACTGGAACCGCAACCAATCGCCAGGCCAGCCAACAGGGCCAGCAGAATCCATCCGTACTTCATCTTGTCACTCCTCCGTTGGGTCACTTCACTAAAACCGGGCTAATATAGCCAACCTGCCCCACCCTTTCCACAGATTATTGCGCCCGCGGGGCAGTTTGGCGCTGGGGCGATAATCGGACTGGCCCTTGGGGCCGACCCATTCCCGGACTGTGGTTGGACCAATAGACCACCCTTGGGCCCCCACCGGACCTCCCCCGGCGCCCCCAGCCCCCACGCAGCCAGACCATCCCCGCCCCGGGGCTGCGGCCCGCCCGGAGGCAGCCCCTTAGCATTCAGGCTTAGCTTTAGCCCGGGAATTGGGGATAATTCGCCGGCATTTTGGATCCTTTCACCCAGTCGCGGGGAATGTCACATGCGCGTGTCTTCGGCCTTGTCAGTGGTTTTGGTGGCGGCCCTGCTGCTTGGGGCCTGCTCCGGGCAGGACACCTCCGGAGCGGACCACGACGGCGGCGACCTGGTCAATAGTGATACGCCCCTGACCCCCAGGGACGACCTGGGCTTTGGGGGCCAGGAGGACAGTCGGGACGCCAAGGCTCGCCCCGACGGCCAAGGCGATGGCCCCTCCTGGTACTACGACGCGGCCGATCTTTCCAACCCCGACCTCACCCCCCAGGACGGCACCAATGGAGACCTAGGCGGTGACAGCGGCCCCGCCCCCGGGACCTTTGGCGCCCCCTGCGAGGGCAACCCGGACTGCCTGGAGGGCTATTGCCTGGAGGCCCCCGGGGGCTTCATCTGCAGCCGCACCTGCCTGGACGATTGCCCCGAGGGCTGGAACTGCAAGTCCGTGGCGGGGGCCGGTCCCGATCTGGCCTTCATCTGCGTCCCCACCGCCCGCACCGAATGCGAACTCCACTCCGAGTGCAAGCCCGACGCCCGGGAGGAACAGCCCTGCGGCAACTGCGGCACCAGCAGCCGCCTGTGCCAGGACAACTGCCGCTGGACCCCCTGGTCTCCCTGCACCGGGGAGGGTAACTGCAAGGCCGGCGCCGAAGAAGAGGGGGCCTGCGGCTTCTGCGGCACCAAGGCGCGCCTCTGCGGTGACGACTGTCTCTGGGCACCCTGGTCCGACTGCAACGGCCAGGGGGAATGCAGCGCCGGGGACGGGGACTCGGAGGCCTGCGGCAAGTGCGGCACCCGGACCCGCAACTGCTCGGCCCAGTGCGCCTGGGGGGACTTCGGCGCCTGCGGCGGCGAGGGCCAGTGCACCCCCAAGGAGAAGGCCAGCGCCTCCTGCGGCCTCTGCGGCATCAAGACCCGGACCTGCGGCGAGGACTGCATCTGGCAGCCCTGGGCGGACTGTGGGGGCGAGGGGGAGTGCAAGACAGGCGAGGTCCTCAACGAACCCTGCGGCAACTGCGGCCAGCGAGGTCGTACCTGCCTGGACGGCTGCGGCTGGTCCGACTTCGGCCTCTGCCAGGGCGAGGGTCAGTGCTCGCCCCAGGCCAAGGACACTGCCCCCTGTGGGCTCTGCGGCCTCAAAAGCCGGACCTGCGATGAGGCCTGCCTCTGGGGCGACTTCGGGGTCTGTGCCGGCGAGGGCGTGTGCCTGCCCGGCACGGTGGAGAAGGAACTGTGCGGCAACTGCGGCGTGCGCTCTCGGCAGTGCCTGGACGGCTGCCAATGGGGAGACTGGACCGCCTGCATCGGCCAGGGGGTCTGCGCCGCCGGGACGGAGGACCGCACGGGCTGCGGCAACTGCGGCCAGAGCAGCCGCTTTTGCACCGACAACTGCACCTGGGGAGACTGGGGCCTGTGCCTCCAACAGGGGGTCTGCGCCCTGGGCTTCGTCCAACAGGAGAGCTGCGGCAAGTGCGGCCTTCGGACCCGAAGCTGCGGCGTCGCCTGCCAGTTCGGGGACTGGACCTCCTGCGGGGGCGAGGGGGCCTGCCAGGCGGGGGACGAGGAGTTCGCCCCCTGCGGCAACTGCGGCCTCAAGAAGCGGACCTGCTCGGACAGCTGCCAGTGGTCCGACTGGGGCAGCTGCGACGGCCAGGGCCCCTGCGTCTCCGGGGCCTCCGAGAACCAGGCCTGCGGCAACTGCGGCACGGCCACCCGGACCTGCTCGGCCCAGTGCCAGTGGAATGCCTGGGGGGCCTGCAACGGCCAGGGCGTCTGCGCCTCCGGCCAACAGGAGACCGTGCCCTGCGGCAACTGCGGCAGCAGCACCCGGACCTGCGCCGCCTCCTGCCAGTGGGGAGGCTGGGGCACCTGCAACGGCCAGGGCTCCTGCAGCCCCGGTTCCTTCGCGCCCTGCAACAACTGCGGCAGCCAGGCCTGTGACTTCGCCTGCAACTGGGGCTCCTGCAACATCGGCGGCGTGGACAGCTACGAGCCCAACGACAGCGAGGGCGGCGCCCGGAGCTTCAGCGGGATCAATGACAACGACAGCAGCGGTAGGACCCTCAAGGCGAACATCAACCCTTCGTACAACCAGGACTGGTACACGGTCCACATCAGCGACGACACGGGCTACTCCATCGAGCCCTATGTGTCCCTGTCGGGCGTCCCCTCATCCCAGACCTACCGGCTGTGCGTGAAGTTCCGCTGCGACGAGGGCGGAGAGTTCCGGGCCGCCTCCTGCAAGGACATCAGCTCCAGCGGCAGCATCGATCTCGATGTGGACGACTGCGAAAGTTTCTGGGACGGAGACAACGACGCCGGCACCCTGTACATGCAGGTCTACCCACTAAGCGCCGGCTCCTGCGACGACTATTCCCTGTACTACCGGGGCTAGCGCCCAAGCCCAAAGAAAAAGCTGCACCCGCTGTTACCACGGCCGTCGGGGCGCGCCCCGAACCATGGACCGGCAGCGCGCGCCGCTTGCGCGGCGCTGGCTG
>CAZMEC010000256.1:0-4250 GCA_964565265.1 uncultured Myxococcales bacterium | reverse complement strand
GCCTCACCATCCTGGGGCAGGCCAGCCTGGTGGCCACCCTGGACACGGGCGAGCAGGCCCTCTCCTGGCTTCAATGGAATCAGAACCAGGGCAGCTCCGTGGACGCCGACTGGACCATCGACGGGCTGGCCCCCGAGACGGCCCTGGCCAACGCCATGTTCCTGCGCGAACTCTGGCTGGAGTGGGCTGGCGGCCAGAACGATTGGCTGCTGCTGCAGGTGGGCAAGAAGCGCAGCCAGATCCTGGACGGCCTGTTCTACGACGACTTCGGCTTCCAGGCCCTGGCGGACGCCGAGCTCTGGCGCAGCCAAGGGCGCTCCCTGCGGCTGGTGGCCTCAGCCCTGGTCCCCTACCACTACGCGCCCCAGTTCTCCAATGACCTGCTGGTGTTGGATGCCCAGGTCGTCTATTCGCCCTTCCCCTTCGACTCCCTGCGCCTGGGCCTCACCTGCACCCGGGACCGCAGCAACCTCCTGATGTCCATGACCAAGCAGGTCCTGGTGGACGATCTGCTGGCCGACGCCGCCACCGTCGCCGCCACCGCCCTGGAGGCCACCCCTCTGGTGGCCGACCTGGACCTCTATCAGGCCTACGCCAGCGTGGATCTCAGCTTGGGGCCCTTCGTGGTGGGTGGCATCGCTGCCTATCAGTGGGGCGAGGGCCACTTTCGCTCCGCGGCCCCGGCCAGCACCCGCAGCGCCGACTGGACGGGCCACCTGGGCCTGCTGACCCTGGATACTGACCTGCCCCGCGCGCGCCTGGGCCTCTTCTGGCTGCTGGTCTCCGGGCTGGACCGGGGGCAAGCCAAGGACTTCAAGTTCACACGCTTCATGTCCCTGGTACCCAACGCCGACCTGCTGTCCATCTTCTTCTCCGGGGGTCTCAGCCCCACCCTGGCCCGCCGGGACTTCGGCCTCCTGGGCCACGCCAGCGCGGGGGCCTCGGTGCTGGGGCTGCGGGGCTTGGTGGGCTGGCACAAGGACCTGGTGTCCACCCACTCGGTGGCCATGCTGGGCCCCAACCGCCCGGAGGACCCGCTGGCCAGCGCCAGCCTGGGCTGGGAGCAGGACAACTCCCTGGACTGGGCCTTCCGCGAGGGCCTGAGCCTGGGCGCCGAGCTTGATTTCTTCGTGCCCGGCAGCTTCTTTCATCGCGCCTCGACCCAGACCCGGGTCGTGCTGAACCTGGAGGGCACCCTGTGAGCCAGCGCCCCTACCAGACCGGCTGGCTGGCCAGGCTGGCGGGACCCGCGGGCCTGTGCCTGCTGTTGGTGGCGGGGGATCCCCCTCAGCCCCCTGGGGCCTCTGCCGACGCGCCGCCCCAGGAACTATTGGAGCTGATGCTCAACCTGGAGCTGTTCGATCAGGAAGGGGATTTTCTGGACGGCCAGGTGGACCTGCTGACCCCAGAAGAGCCCTCCCCAGCGCCCCCACCCCAGGATTCCAAGGAGGCTCCAAAATGACCGCGGAACCTTTTGCCGGCGCCCTGGTTAATCAGTGTGGCGCCCACTGCCGTGGGAAGAGCTGGGACGAGGCGTTGCTGGTTGGGGGGCAGGCAGGGTGAGCTTTTGGAGACCCAGTATTGCGGGCAGCGGGCAGGCGGTGACGGACCCGGAGGTGCAGGCCATGTTGGACTTCCAGGCAGGAAACGAGCGGGCCTTCGACGGGCTGTACCTGCGGCACGCAACCGTCCTGGGGAGGTTCTTCCACCGCGCGGTGGGAAGCCGGGCCCTCAGCGAGGAACTGGTCCAGGACACCTTCTTCAAGATCCATCGGCTGAGGGAGTCCTACCGGCCCGCGGCCTCCTTTCGTACCTATCTGTTCACGGTGGCCCGGTCCGTGCTGCTGAACAACTGGCGGCGCATCAACCAGCAGCGCAACACCCAGACCGACCTGCCCCCCGACCTGGACGCGGGTCCCGCCAGCCTCGTGGAAGCGGAGCTTGGCTCCCGCCAGGAGCTGCGCCTCCTCCAGCAGGCCCTCGCGGGGCTTCCAGAGCGCCAACGAACGGCCCTCCTTCTGGTCCGCTTTGAAGAGCTGTCCTATGAAGAGGCCGCGACTATAATGAAGACCTCGGTGCCGGCCCTGAAATCCATCCTGAACAGGGCCAGGACTGAACTGCTAAGGCAGGTGCAATCATGAAATGCCAGGACATCCGGGAACAGTTCATTCCCATGCTGCAAGGGAAGCTTGGCCCCGAGGAAGAGGCCGCCGTGAAGGGGCACCTGGAGGCCTGCGGGGGCTGCGGGGCCGAATGGCTTCGGTCCTTGGACCTCTGGAGCTCCCTTGCGAGTCTTCCGGCAGGCCAGGACGCCCCCACCACCGAAGGGTTGGTGGCCCTGCGCCGGCGCCTGGACCGGGAGGAGCGGCAGCGGTCCCGCCCCTGGGTCCGCACCTGGTTGCCCCTGGGCGCCGGAGCCGCAGCGGCAGCGGCCCTGACCTTCTGGTTGCTTGGCCCCAACGACGGCACGGGTCCCGCGACCCCCGCCAGCCCCAGGGCCACCGTGGCCAGCGGGCTATCGCCCCTGGGTCTTGAGGGCCTGCCCACGGACCCCGGGCAGCTTGACTCTCTCCTGGAGGACCTGCCCCTGTACGAACACCTGGACTTCTTCGCCCGCTTCGAACTGATGCAGCCGCTTCTGGAGGTGGACCCCTCGGAGCTGGAAGCCATGCTGGAGGAGGTGGAAGGATGAAGACGCTGTTCACCATCCTGGTCCTGGCGACCCTGCTGACGGCAGCCCCGGCCCTGGCCCAGCAGCCCCCGGTGCCGCCAACCACCAGCACCACGGCCCCCAGCCTGGAGAAGCTCAGTCCCCAGGAGCGGGCCCTGGCCCTCCAACGCTGGGAGTCCTTCAAGAAGCTGCCTCCGGAGAAACAGCAGCAGTTGGTCCAGCGTTTCCAGCGCTTCAAGGAGTTGGCGCCGGACCGCCAGAAGGTGGTGCTGGACAACTACCACCAGTTCCAACGGCTGCCCGTCTCGGAGCGCCGGGGCATCATGGAATCCTACCGGCAGTTCAAGGACCTCCCCAAGGCCAAGAAGGTCAAGGCCATGAAGGTCTTCAAGAAGGTCATGAAGATGTCCCCCAAGGCCCGCCAGAAGTTCTTCGACCGCCTCGAGAAGCGCAACGGCCACAAGGGCCACGGCCGCTGATTCGCCCCGCCTTTTCTTTTTTGCGAAACCTTTCCCAAGAGCTCCGGTTCATCTCGTTACTGGTCGGTTGATCCGGCCCCGTGACAAACCAGACCGAATTGGAGGTACAAGATGAAGACCCTGCTGAAATCCAGACTGACCATGCTGCTTGTGGGGCTTGGGATGGCCGTGACTGCCACCGGTTGCCAGGGCGACGACTCCGCCGCTGAGTTCGCCGAGGCGGTGCCCTCTGCCGAGATGCTGGCGCTTACGCTGGACGGCTCCGAGGCTCTGCTGGAGGCCCCCGGCCTGGCCGCCCAGGGGCAGGCCCTGGTGGGTGACCCGGCGACCTTCAAGGCCGAGGCCAAGAGGGTGATGGATGGCCTCAACGCCGCCATTGGCGAGACCCAGGCGGAGGTCCAGGCCCTCCTGGTGGCGACCCTCCCCGTGGAAGTCCTCGACGGCGACCAGACCTGCCAGGTCTGGGAAGGGGACGGCACCCTGAACCACTGGCTGCTCAGTTCCTGCGTGGCAAGCAAGGGCACGGCCGTGGACGGCGACGCCTTGGCTACCGCAGACTTGGACGACGACGAGGACGCCATGGGCAACGGCAATGGCAACGGTAAGGGCAAGAAGGGCAAGGGCATGAAGGGCAAGGGTGAAGGCAAGGGCAAGAAGGGCAAGGGCCACGCCAAGAAGGGCAGCGCCTACACCTTCACCCTGAAGGGCCGCCCCATGGCCTCCACCCTGGACACCGACTATCTCGTGGTCTTCGCAGGCCAAGGCCGGGCCATCGACAGCTTCTCCGGAGAGCAGCGCGGCCGCGGCTACATCGGCTTCAACCTGGACAACCTGGCCCTCCTCACCGACAAGGAAGTGGCCGGCCTCCTGGGCGTAGGCTACCGAGCCCGGGGCGAGGGTCGCCAGTTGACCCTGGGCCTGGAGCATGTGTTCCTTCCCGGGGTCACCGGCGAGCTGAACGGCATCTACCGCTACGCCCACAGACTGGGCCACGGGGGCCGCTTCTCCTACTCGGGCAGCGGCGACTACCTGACCACCGCCGAGGATCTGTCCCTGGTGGCCGGCCAGGACGGCACCATCGAGTTTGCCAAGGCCGCCAT
>CAZMEC010000255.1:1920-4282 GCA_964565265.1 uncultured Myxococcales bacterium | reverse complement strand
CCCGCCAGCAGGCCCACGACGCGGGTCTCACGGGCCTGGCCGCCAGGGCCAGCGGCCTGCCCCTGGACGCACGGGGCAGTCACCCCATCTGGGGCTACGAGCGCCTGCCCCTCAAGGCCTTCCTGGAGGAGACCGGCGATGTGGCCGCCCGCGCCAACCTGCGCCGCTACGAGCTTGCCGACTCCCTGGCCACCAGCATCCACATCCTGGAGGGCTTCGCCGTGTCCGAACCCGACCCGTCCGAACCCCGACCTTCCGAACCCCGACCGTCCGAACCCCGACCGCAAGGGAGGGGGTTGTCCGACTGCCCGTCCGAACCCCGACCGCAAGGGAGGGGGTTGCCTTCCCTCCCCCCCCTCTCCATCAACATCTCCCTGGTGGAAGGCTGGCGCGGCGAGGTCCTTCACGCCGCCGTCACCGGCCCCGACGGCCAGGTGGTCCGCTACAAAATCAAGGACCCGTCCTTGAACAACTGGTTCGGTCTGGCGCTGGCCGTCCGCGACAATGGCATCAGCGATTTTCCCTTGTGCAACAAGAGCTTCGACCTGTCCTACTGCGGGACGGACCTTTAGGCCTGGAGGCAGCATGTTCGAGTTCATCAAGATGAGATTGCACCAGGGCTACCAGGCCATCCCCAATGTCCGCACCCGGGCCGTCAAGGCCCCCTTCAGGGGCTTCCCCATCATCCCCGCGGACAGCCCCTGTCCCTCGGGCTGCGGTGCCTGCAAAGGTCTTTGCCCCACGGGCGCCCTGGGAGGCACGGACAAGCTGACCATCGACCTGGGCCGCTGCGTCTTCTGCGGCGACTGCCAGCAGGCCTGCCCCGCCCAGATGGTGAACTGGTCCAATTTCCATTGGATCGCCACCGACGACCGGGAAAAGTTGAAGATCCAGGCCGGCACCACCCCGGAGGAGTGGCGCAAAGACGCCATCGCGGTACGCAAGGAGATTCACCGGCTTTTTGGCCGCTCCTTCAAGCTGCGGCAGGTCTCCGCCGGCGGCTGCAACGGCTGCGAACTGGAACTCAATGCCTGCGGCAATGTGAACTTCGACCTGGGGCGCTTTGGCATCGAGTTCGTGGCCAGCCCCCGGCACGCCGACGCCGTCCTGGTCACGGGCCCCATCACCCAGAACATGGCCTTCGCCCTGAACGAGACCTGGGAGGCCACCCCGGCCCCCAAACTCCTGATCCTCGGCGGCACCTGCGCCATCTCCGGGGGCGTCTTCCAGAACGGCACCCTGGACCGCAGCTTCCTCCAGACCCACAAACCCGACCTCTATATCCCCGGCTGCCCCATCCACCCCCTCACCGTAGTCAACGGCCTGCTGGACCTGATTAGGTGACTTTGTCACTGTGATAGTTCCTGTTTTCAGGAAATTTTTTGTCCAAGAGAAATTCACACTGCCCCCCAGTGGACCAGCAGGGAAGACCTCAATAATCGCGCTGGCGCCCTTCAGGCCTTGGCCAGGTTGATCCTTCCTGAGACCCCTGATTCATTTTGATGGTATCGAGCAAGTTGCCTGCACGCCTTTCTTGCCTCAATGCCCCCAAGGGCGCCTTGAAAGGGCCTTGGCAGTTACTAGAATGCCGCCGCCCGGGTTAGAAGGGGTCCCTTGGAGGCTAGCGTGGGGTTTGCTCGTTGGGTTGTCTTTGGCCTTGCCGTCCAGGTGAGCTGCGGTTGCAGCCTCGCCCTCGCAGAGCCGTCTGTTGTGGGCGGTACAGACTGCCGACGCGAGGCCCCCACTCACCACTTGAAGACCGGCAGCCACGCTCCCAGGGAATGGCCCCAGGAGGTGGGCCTGTTGCTGCTTGGCCTCCTGGCCCGCAGAGACACCCGGGCTGCCGTGGCCAGACGCCTTCTTGGCCTCTCCAACGGACTCAACGCCATCGACAGAGAGGCGTTCGGCCACCCGGATCTGCCCCTTCGGCCAAGCATTCAGCCGGCCTTCTCCTGCGCCATGCGGGAGGACGGCAGCATCTTCTGCGAGGGCCCCCGCTATGAACCCCGGGGACGGAGCCTCCTTGATGAACCCCGGGGACGGAGCCTCCTTGGCGCCAACCCATCAACCCCCGAGCTATACTAAAGCAAGTACTGCCACAACTCCCCAGCTGGCTCCCGACAAGCCCGCCTGCCAATCCCCCTTGCTCCCTTAAGTATTGTCAATAAAAACAGCCGGTTATATCAAGCTGTACGGTGGCTGCCAATTTTTCCTTGACTCACTTGACTACTGGGACTATCTTTCGCCTCGAAATTGAGGAGGACTGAAATTGAAGATCACCACCAAGGGCCACTACGGGCTGCGCATCATGATGGAGTTGGCCTTTGCCTGGGGCACGGGCCCGGTCCTGGTCGAGAACATC
>CAZMEC010000255.1:232-1820 GCA_964565265.1 uncultured Myxococcales bacterium | reverse complement strand
GGCCGCATCATCCTGAAGTTGGAGTCCTTCAACCCCGCCTCCAGCGTCAAGGACCGCATCGCCCTGGCCATGGTGGAAGCCGCCGAGCGCGACGGCCGCCTCAAGCCCGGCGTCACCCTGGTAGAACCCACCTCCGGCAACACCGGCATCGGCCTGGCCTGGGTCGCCGCCGCCAAGGGCTACAAGCTACTCCTGACCATGCCCGAAACCATGAGCCTGGAGCGCCGCCACCTCCTCAAGATCTTCGGCGCCGAGTTGGTCCTCACCCCCGGCCCCGAAGGCATGAAGGGCGCCATCAACAAGGCCCGCGAACTGGTCGAGTCCAACCCCGCCCAGTACCTCATGCTCCAGCAGTTCGAGAACCCCGCCAACCCGGAGGTCCACCGCCGCACCACCGCCGAGGAGATCTGGGCCGACACCGACGGCACCGTGGACATCCTGGTGGCCGGCGTGGGCACCGGCGGCACCATCACCGGCATCGCCGAGGTCCTCAAGGCCCGCAGGCCCGGCTTCCAGGCCATCGCCGTGGAACCCAGCGACTCCCCCGTCCTCTCCGGCGGCAAGCCCGGCCCCCACAAGATCCAAGGCATCGGCGCCGGCTTCGTCCCCGCAGTCCTCAAGACCGAACTCATCGACGAGGTCATCCAGGTCAGGCACGAAGACGCCGGCGACCTCGCCCGCCGCCTCGCCCGCGAGGAAGGCATCCTGGCCGGTATCTCCTGCGGCGCCGCCCTCTGGGCCGGCCTCCAGGTGGCCGCCCGCCCCTCCAGCCAGGGCAAGAACATCGTGGTCATCATCCCCGACACCGGCGAGCGCTACCTCTCCACCTGGCTCTTCGAGCAATACAAATAAATGAACTCCGCCCGCCGCATCTACGCCGACCACAACGCCACCACCCCCGTGGCCTCCGAGGTCATCGACACCATGGTTCAGGCCATGACCTCGGTCTGGGGCAACCCCTCCAGCCTCCACCGCGACGGCCAGGCCGCCCGCCGCGTCTTCGAGGCCGCCCGCGCCAAGGTGGCCTCCTTCCTGGGCGCCAACCCCAGCGAAGTGGTCTTTACCTCCGGGGGCACCGAGTCCTGCAACCTGGGTGTGCTGGGGGCCGCGGGGGCCCGCCGCGACGACCGCCGCCGCATCCTCCTCTCGGCCATCGAACACCACGCCGTCAGCGAGCCCTGCCGCCATCTGGCCACCCAGGGCTACACGGTGGAGACCCTCCAGGTGGACCCCAACGGCCGCCTCCAGCTTGACGCCGCCCTCGCTGCCCTGGGTCCCGATGTGGCCCTGCTCAGCCTCATGCTGGCCAACAACGATCTGGGCACCCTCCAGCCCGTCCGCGAGCTGGCCCAGGCCGCCGCCGCCCAGGGCATCCTGGTCCACTGCGACGCCGTCCAGGCCGCCGGCAAGCTGCCCATCTCCGTACGCGACCTGGGCGTGGATCTTCTCAGCATCTCTTCCCACAAGCTCTACGGCCCCATGGGTCTGGGCGCTCTCTTCGTGAAACGGGGCGTCCCCCTGGCCCCCTCCCTCCTGGGGGGCCTCCAGGAGCCGCAGCGTCGTGCCGGCACCGCGAACCCCCCGGGGG
>CAZMEC010000255.1:0-222 GCA_964565265.1 uncultured Myxococcales bacterium | reverse complement strand
ACCGCCGTCGAACTGCTGCGCTACGGGACCGGCGGGCGGCACCGGTGGTGCACGCGGTGGAACGGGCGGCGCGACCCCGGCCGGCGCGGGGTCCGCCAGGGGCGACGGCCGTGCCGGCACCGAGAACCTCCCTGGGGTCCTGGGCTTTGGCGTGGCCTGCGACCTCCTCTCCGGGCGCCTCTACCCCCAGGTCGAGCGCCTGGGCCGCCTCCGCGCCCGCTT
>CAZMEC010000254.1:0-4330 GCA_964565265.1 uncultured Myxococcales bacterium | reverse complement strand
ACGCTGGCGACCAGCTTGAACGGGCTGCCCTCAGTGTCCTGCTGAACCTCGTTGAGGGGGCCGGGCGGTCTTCGTGGAAAGAGAAGCGGCACTTCTTCTCCATTTCCCTTGGGTCTCTTGCCGAAGCCGTGGCGGTGGTGGATGTGGCGGCGACCAGGGGCCTCATCGAAGGCGCCCAAGCTGACCGGGCCATCGCCGCTGGCCGCAAGGTTGGCTCCATGCTGGCAGGCCTGCTCAAGGTGCAGGGGCCTTGAACGGCCCGAAGGCCGTATCCGCCGAAGTGTGCCCAAGGGCGAGCGTGCGGAGGATCGATGCCGGCCACTGATAGGGATCTTCTTGGCTCCGGGATAAGCCACGGCAAACACCACCGGCAGGCTGTCGCAGGGTTGCCGAAGCCGTAGCTTGGCTGTCTAGTCGTTCGGTGTTCTAGTCGGCGGCTTCGTCCAGGCTCTTCTTCATCTGCGCGATGCCAGCGGTGAGGTGGGGGGAGAGGTCCCGGCGCTGGCTGGCCTGGCCCAGCCAGGTGTGGAGTTCTTTGTTACCCAGGGCCACGGCGGCCAGGGAGTTGAGGAGCATGAGGCGCAGTTCCTGGTCCCGGACAAAGGCCACGGGGGGGCCCCCGGGGCGGGGAAGGTCAATGCGGGGGCAGGTCTCCTTGGCGTGGGGGCCGTCAAAGATGTCCAGGAGGGCGGGCGTCGAGCGGTAGTCGTCAAAGGCCGTCAGGGCCATGACGCCGGCGCAGGTCAGTTCCAGGGAGGCGGAGGGCAGGACGGCGGCCACGGCCTGGATGGCCTTGGCCAGTTCCTCGTCGGGCAGGGCCCCGATGGCGCCCGGGTCGTTGGCCTTGGCCAGGGCCCCCAGACCCCAGAGGATGCGCAGGGTGAGGGTCGGGCTGGCGCCGGGAAGGGCCCGGGTCAGGACCGGCAACTGGGTGGGCTCGCTCAGCATGACCAGGCCCTCCAGGGCCACCTGCCGGTGGGGCTCAGGCAGGGAGTTGTCCTGGAAGAGCTCGGCGTAGCGGGCCTCCTGGGAGCTGTCCTTGAGCCAGATGAGGGCCCGCAAATAGCGAAGATCTCCCCCCTGCTCGTAGCGCTGCCGCAGCAGGGGAGCCAGCCCTTTTAGCCAGGCCAGGGCCTCGGGCTCCCAGCGCTTGCCTAGGCTGACCACATCCGCCAGCGTGGAGGCGTTCACCCCCATGCGGTCGGCCAGGGTTGTCAGGGCCTCCGCGGCGCGGCCGGAGAGCTCTGCGTCTGGACCCTCCAGCAGTTCCAGAAGGCGCTTGCCCGCCAGGGCAAACTCAGCGGGCCTTCGGGCCGCTGCGGCCCGTTTGAAGAAGCGGTCCAGGACCTGGGGATCGTGGCTCCGGGAGGCGGTCAGGAGGATCAGCTCCTGGTGGCTGCCCAGCACCTGCAACTCGTAGTCCGCGGGGAGGACGGCCCGGGGGTCCTGGGGGGCCAGGAGGCGGGCCAGGGGGATCCGGGAGACCTGGCCACCCAGGACCAGGCCGGCCAGGGACCCCAGCAGGAACCCTAGCAGCACCAGGAGGCCCTTGGGGCGCTTGAAGGAGAGGGCGTTACGGTCGTCGTCGGGGTCGCCCCCGGAGCCCCCGAACAGGGACGCTGCCAGCAGGGCCAGGGCCGCCCCCGGGAGGGCGCAGAAGAAGGTCCAAAGGAGGTTCAGCCAGATGACCTGGTCATCGCTGTCCACCTGGAACACGAGGAAGCGGGACAGGCTTGGTGACAGGCCCGCCACCAAGCCAAGGGAGCCCAGCACCGCAGCACTCAGCAGCCCAAGGCGCAGGATTGGTTTCATGGGGGATTACTTGAGCTTGGAGGGGCTGCCCTGGGCGTCCTTGATCCAACCCTCCAGCACATCCGCCTCGGGGACCACCTCGGAGGTGCCATGAATGGCGTTGGCCTTCTTCATGGCTTCGTAAAGCTGGGGGGCCTTGGCCTTGGCCAGGTCGCTGCTGTCAAACACGCCGGAGAGGCGCAGCAGGGAGGCCATCTTGGGGCCCACTCCCCGAATCCGCAGGAGGTCGCAGATCTCGGCCAGTTCGGTGAGGCGCTTCTCGGAGAGGGCGGTGGTGGTGGCCAGGGCCTTGCGGCCCTTGGCATCCAGGATGGTCTTGCCCAGGGCCTCGGTGTCGGCCAGGCCGGCCTTGCCCAGGGCCTTCATCTCCTCGGGGCTGAACAGGTTGGTCTCTTCCAAGGGGTAGTGACTGGCCAGGCAGGGGGCCGAAAAGAGCAGCAGCGCCAGGATCAGCAGACTATTCTTCATGGACAACCTCCGAAGGAATGAAGACCGAGATGCCAAGGTTCAGCATCACCAGGTGCTCCCACCGGGGATCCTGGGCCTGGCCGAAGCGATCGGCGTGGGTGGTCATGCGCACCAGGTGGTCCCTGACCTCCAGCCGCAGGGCCACATTGTCCTTGATGAACAGGCGGAAGCCGCCCCCAAGGGAGGGCGCGAAGAGGAACTCGTCGTCGGCGTTCACCGTGGCGTCACTGTTCCACTGGGTCTGGAGGACGCCGGCGCCCAGGGTCAGGTGGAGGTCATAGGCCAGGGCCCGTTTGCCTCGCCAGAGCTGTTTGCCGTAGAGGGGCACCACGGAGATGTGACCCTCGGCGGTGAGGCCCAGGTGGGTGGCGGGGATCTCGTAGGGGGCGGCGGCGGTGCCCCGCTCCTCTTCGATGGAGCCCGCCAGGGTGGTCTTGATGGGGAGGGCGTAGCCCAGGGCAGCACCCAGGGAGAGCCAGTTGGTGAGGTGGCGGTCGTAGCCCGCGTTCACCAGCAGGTTGTGATAGTAGTCCGTGGTCAGGGTGTCGCCCAGGGTCAGGGTGATCTCGTTGCGGGCGTGGCGCCACTCCTTGGCCTTCTTCAGCACCGGTGCCCGGCTGGCGTCAAAGGACTGGGCCGCCCCGAGGGAAGGCAGGAGCAGCAGGCACAACAGGAAGGTGGTGAGGGCAGTGGTCTTCATTTTCCGTACCTGCCTTCCACGCTGAAGGGGAAGAAGATGGACAGGCCCAGGGTGGCCTTGACATTGTGCACCGGGGAAGAGCTGGCCAGGAAGTCCTCCATGTAGGCCGAGTCCGCGACCTCCAGCACCAGGGCCAGGGCGCTGCCCAGGAACATCCGGGAGCCCAGACCCAGGTTCACCGTGGGGGCGGTCTCAGAAAGCCTGGTACCCGTGACGCCGCCACCGCCGGCCACGAAGAAGTCGAAGTACACGGGCCCCCCGCCAAACAGCGAGGCCTTGCCCATGATGGGCACCCAGCCCACCCGGACCAGCCCCTGGTAGGCGAGCTCGGCGCGGTCGGTGAGGAGCTCGAAGTCGTCCTCAAGTTCGTGGCGCAGGCTGGTCTCCTGGGAGAACCATTGGGTGTATTCGAGGCCCGCAAACCATTCGTTGTTGAAGTGCCACCAGGCCTGGGCGCTGGGGCCCCAGTGGTAGTACATGCCCGGGTTCAGGTTGGAGGCCGCCCCGAGGGAGAGCTCGAAGCGACGGGCCTCCACGAAGGGCCGCTTCTGCATGATGCTGATGTTCTTGTGATATTCCTCTTCCGAGAGCCCCTGGGCTGCCAGAAGTGACGGGAGCATTAGTAGAACTGCCAGAGGCAGTAAACGGCGGACCCACATTGGCATATCACCCCAACCGTTTTGACGGAACCGGATCATAGTCGGCAGGCCAGGGGAATCAAGCACTTTCGTCGGTCCCGTCCGCTTCCGCGAAAAGGGCCTCCACGAACTCTCGGGCCTGGAAGGGGCGCAGGTCCGGGACCTTCTCCCCGACCCCCACCCAACGAACGGGAATCCGGTGGGTCTGGCACACGCCCAGGACCACGCCGCCCTTGGCCGTGCCGTCCAGTTTGGTCAGCACCAGGCCGTCCACGCCCGTCTCCTTGGAGAAGATCTCGGCCTGGGCCAAGGCGTTCTGGCCATTGGTGGCGTCCAGCACCAGGAGGGTCTGGTGGGGGGCGCCCTCGCAGGCCTTGCCCGCCACGCGCCGCACCTTCTTTAGCTCCTCCAGGAGGTTGGCCTTGGTGTGGAGGCGCCCGGCGGTGTCCACCAGGATGTGGTCGTAGCCACCCTCCACGCCCTGCTTCACGCCGTCAAACACCACGGACGCCGGATCCGCGCCCTCCGTCCCCGGAAAAAAGTCCGCGCCCGCCCGCTGGGCCCAGATGCCAAGCTGACCGATGGCGGCGGCCCGGAAGGTGTCCGCGGCCACGAAGAGGACCTTCTTGCCCTGGGCCGTGAGGCGCGCCCCGAGCTTGCCGATGGAGGTGGTCTTGCCGGCGCCGTTCACACCCACCACCAGCCAGACCTC
>CAZMEC010000253.1:1634-4341 GCA_964565265.1 uncultured Myxococcales bacterium | reverse complement strand
TGCCCTCATCCGGCACCCTCATCCGGCCCTTCGGGCCACCTTCCCCCACGGGGGGAAGGGAATTTGGAAGGGGTTATTGGAGGCGGCCTTCGCTGTGGCGGATCAGGCATTCCAACCAGTCGGCTCCTACGAAGAGCTGGTAGTCGAACTTGACCTGGGGGTTGGGGTTGGCCTTGGCGATGGAGTTTGCGATCCCCATGGACTTGACGCACTCCGAGAGGGGCGGCAGCAGGGCCTTGGCGGGAGAGACATGCTCATCCGCGATGGGGGGCAGGTGGTTGGAGAGGTCCTCCTCGCGGAAGCCCACGGGGGTCTTGCCGTCGGCGGTGGGGGCCACCTCCACATCGGGCTGCACGCCCACGACCTGGATGGTGTGGCCGCTGGGTCCGTAGTAGCGAGCGATGGTCAGCTTCACATAGTAGCCTTCGCCGTTCCGGGGGCTGATGAGGGTCTGGACGCTGGCCTTGCCGAAGGTCCGTTCGCCCACCACCAGGCCGCGACCGTTATCCTGAATGGCGCTGGCCACAATCTCCGAGGCGGAGGCTGAGCCATCGTCCGTCAGGACCACCATGGGCAGACTGATGGTGCCCTTGTCGTGGGCCTTGTAGACCTCGTCGGACCCAAGCATCGCCATGAGGCCACTCTTGCGGTTCTTCACGGTGACGATCTTGCCCTTGTCCAGGAACAGGTCGGAAATCTCCACGGCCTGCTGCAGGAGGCCACCGCTGTTGAGGCGAAGGTCGAAGACCAGCCCCCGCAGCCCCCCTTCTACTTCCCCGTCCAGGCGTTTGAGTTCATCCAGGAGTTCGCCGTAGGAGGTCTCGATGAAGCCCGTCAGCTTGATGTAGGCAATGCCCGGGTGGTGCTCCAGGAGGCGTCCATCCACATTGGTCACCTTGATGCGGGAACGCGGAATGGAGATCTCCCGGGGCTCCAGTTCGCCTGGGCGCTGGACCGTAAGCTGCACCTTGGTGCCCCTGGGGCCGCGGATCATGGAGACCACCTTGGTCAAGGGGATGCCCTCCACGGGTTTGCCATCCACCGCCAGGATCTCGTCCCCGGCCCACAGCCCGGCAATAGCGGCAGGCTGGCCCTGCATGGGGCTCTCCACGAAGGTCTTCTGGACCATCTCGTCTTCCTTGGCCAACTCCAGCAACAGGAAGCCGTCGCTGGGCTTCAACTTCTGGCTGTCGCCGCGGAGCCGGTTCTTCACAGAATTGCCGAACTCCCAGCGCTGGGTCAGCACTGCGCCGATGCCGTCGAAGCTGGCGTCGTGGGTCTTTTCGGTGCTCTCGTCCCAGGCCCTCTGGGAGACCATGGAGGAGTGCGGATCCAGGGAGTACAGATAGCCCTGGGCCGCCGAAATCAGGATCTTGCTTCGGCTGGGGGCCTTCTCCTTGCCCGCCTTCTTCATGGCCTTGGCCTTCTTCTCCACGAAGGCGACCACCCGCTCCAGGTCGGCCCGGCCAAACTCCACCTTGGCCCAGGCGTCCTGCATTTCCTGCTGGGCTTTGCGGCTTTCGGCCCTCCGGAGGCGGATGTTCTCGTCCCGGTCCGTGGTCTCGAAGCGCAGGTCGCTGTCGCCCTTGTGGGCGGTCCAGTAGGCTTCCGGGACCAGATCGTAGGCGGGGTCCAGGGAGGCCAGGGCGAAGGCCGCGGCGGACACAAAGGCCCGGCGCTGATCCACATCCTTTTCAATGTACTCGGACTTCACCAGATCCAGGACTTCGTCAAACTGGGGCCAGTCAAAGGCAATGTCGTCCCAGAACTTCTCGTAGCGGGACTCTTCGTCGTCGGGCTCGGCCGGAGGGGTCTTGTCCTTGGCCCCCTCCACAGTGCCTTCATCGCCTGCTGCCGCCACAGCCCCGGCCGCGGACAGCGCGGGACCACCGTCGCCTCGCTGCGCCGTGGCATCACATGCAAAAAACAAAGCAAACAGCACCAGCAGCAGCAGCAGTCTGTTGAACTTCATGCAACACCCCATGCAAATCACGCCCAGCAAAAACAAAGGCGAGGGTTACTTTATTCCGGTGTGACCGAAACCGCCACTTCCTCGGCCCGACTCAGAGGAGATGATCTCGGGCACCAACTCCACCTGGGCCACCGCGGCAAACACCAGTTGGGCTACCCGATCCCCGGGGGCCACTGGGAAGTCCTGGTCGCCGAGATTGGCCAGGATGACCTTGACCTCTCCCCGGTAGTCACTATCGATGGTCCCGGGAGAGTTCAGCACCAGCACGCCGGCGTTGGCAGCCAACCCTGAGCGGCTTCGAATCTGGCCCTCATACCCAGGGGGAATCCGCAGCCGGACCCCGGTGGGGATCAGGGCGCGCTTGCCCGGCGCCAAAACAAAAGGCGCCTCCAGGTTCGCCCTCAGATCCAGCCCGGAAGATCCTTCCGTACTGTACTGGGGTTGGAAACCCGTTGGCGCCTCGATGCCTATTGCCACCCGCAAGGCCATGGCTTGGCCTTAGGCCTTGCCCAGGTCCTCAAGGGCCGCAATGTGGGACAGCCGAATCTTGCCGTTCTTCTCGTCCACGCCGAGGACCTTCACGGGAACCTCATCACCCTCGTGCATGACTTCGTCCACGGTCTTGACGCGGCGACGAGCCATCTCGGAGATGTGACAGAGGCCGTCGGTGCCCGGCATGATGTTCACGAAGGCGCCGAAGTCGGTGATCTTCACGACCTTGCCGTAGTAGATCTT
>CAZMEC010000253.1:0-1534 GCA_964565265.1 uncultured Myxococcales bacterium | reverse complement strand
TGATGCCGTTGTCGCCGCCGATGACCTTGAAGTCCATGTCGCCCAGGTGATCCTCGTCCCCAAGGATGTCCGTGAGGATGGCAACCTTGTCGTCTTCCTTCATGAGGCCCATGGCGATGCCGGCCACCATTTCGGTGATGGGCACGCCAGCGTCCATGAGGCCCAGGCAGGTGCCGCACACGGTGGCCATGGAGGAGGAGCCGTTGGACTCAAGGATTTCGGAGACGGAACGGATGGTGTAGGGGAACTGCTCGTAGGCGGGCAGAATCCGCTTGGTGCCGCGCTCGGCCAGTTTGCCGTGACCGGTGTCGCGGCGGGACGGACCACGCATGGGCTTCACTTCGCCGACGCTGAACGACGGGAAGTTGTAGTGCAGCAGGTAGGAGCGGACCTCTTCGCCCATGAGGGTCTCGAGGCGCTGCTCGTCGGCGCTGGTGCCCAGGGTGATGGCCACCAGGGCCTGGGTCTCGCCACGGGTGAACAGGGCCGAGCCATGCACGCGGGGCAGCACGCCCACCTGGCAGTCAATGGGACGCACTTCGGTGGTGGTACGACCGTCCAGGCGCTTGCCGGTGTTGAACACCATGTCCCGGACCATCTTCTTCTGCAGGTGCTTGAAGTGACGGCCGATCTCTTCGCCCTTCCCGGCGTATTCTTCCCCAAGGTCCTCGAGAACCTTGGCCTTGACCTCGGCCACTGCCGCGTAGCGCTCATGCTTGGTGAGCACCGTCAGGGCCTTCTTGAGGCCGGGGGTGGCAAGCTTGATGATGCGCTTCTCCAGAGCCTTGTCGTCCTGGGGCTGGGGAATCTCGCGCTTGATCGGGGCAAGCTCCCGGGCGAGCTGCTCCTGGGCGACCAGCATGGGCTGGGCTTCCTTCTGGGCGAACATCAGGGCTTCGACCATGACCTCTTCGGACACGAACTGGCCCTGGCCCTCCACCATGACAACGCCATCCCGACCGACCACCACCGTGATATCCAGGGTGGACTTCTCCATCTCGGAGAACTTGGGGTTCAGGACCAGCTTGTCATCGATCCGGCCAACCCTGACGGCGGCCACGGGGCCATCCCAGGGAATGTTCGAGATCATGAGGGCGGCAGAGGCACCCAGCAGGGCGCACAGACCAGGATCGTTCTCCTTGTCCATGGACACCACGGTGGCCACGACCTGGATCTCGAACCGGCAGTGATCATCGAACAGCGGCCGGATGGGCCGGTCGATGATTCTGGAGGTCAGGATCTCAAGCTCCGTGGGGCGGTTCTCCCGCTTGAAGTAGCCCCCAGGGATGCGGCCAGTGGAGTAGGTCTTCTCCTGGTACTCCACGCTGAGGGGCAGAAAGTCGCCGGGCTTGGCCGACTTGGACATCACCGCGGTGACCAGCACCATGGTATCGCCCATACGGACCATGACGGCACCATCCGCCTGTCTTGCAAAACGGCCGGTTTCCAGGGAGACGGAACCGCCGCCAACGGGGACTTCGATTGTCTTGATGTCAAACACCTTGATTTCACTCCAGATTTAGATTTGAAAAAA
>CAZMEC010000252.1:0-4365 GCA_964565265.1 uncultured Myxococcales bacterium | reverse complement strand
CCAGACCCTGGGCTGGTAGGCACTGGAGACGAAGTTGTACCCCACGATGTAGGCGAAGCTGCCATCCGGGTGGAACTTCACCCGGTTCAGACTGTCCAGGGTCGCCACCACCTCCAGGGCCTGGGTCGCGGCAGTGTACTTCACCAACTTCTTGGCGTTGGTGACCAGCAGCGCGTAGTCCCCAGAAGGGTGCCAGTCAATGTCCACGACAGTGCCGGTGGCGACCAGATTGGGCACCTTCTCATACTGGAACACGCCGTTGTTATAGCACTTCCAGGTCTCCCATTCGCAGTCGCTGCCGCAGCCTATGGTGCCCAGGCCCTTGGTCAGGCTGGCGCAGGTCTT
The DNA here is from genome assembly GCA_964565265.1 of uncultured Myxococcales bacterium. Classification (GTDB taxonomy): domain Bacteria; phylum Myxococcota_A; class UBA9042; order CAIXZC01; family CAIXZC01; genus CAIXZC01. The sequence continues at coordinate 4,020 of CAZMEC010000252.1, read as the reverse complement.
GGTGGCTGGGTCGCCGGGGTCGCAGGTCTCGTCCACCTCCACCACGCCGTTGCCGCAGACGCCCGGGCAGTCGGGGTCCGTGCCGGGGGTGGTCTCGTCCACGCAGCAGCCGTCCTTGGGGCCGGGCAGCAGGGCCTCCTCTTCGCAACGGGCGTCGCAGGAGGCCTTGGCCCCCAGCAGGTGGTACTTGGTGCAGGGCAGGTCCGCGTTGCAGGAGGTGGGGCAGACCCCCGCGCCCCCCGCAGCGACCGCCTTGTCGCAGGTCTCCGGGCTGTCCACATAGCCGTCACCGCAGACTACGGGGCAGTCCGGGTCCGTCTGGCGCACGGCCCCCGCGGGGCAGCAGGTGTCGGCGGGGCCCACGGTGCTGATGGCCCCCTGGGTGCACTTGGCGCTGCAGTTGGCCGCGCTGCCCCCCAGGGTCCAGAGTTGGCAGCCGCTCTGGGGCTGGCACTCCGTTGGGCAGGCCCCGGGCTGGCCAGCGGCGATGGTCTTGTCGCAGTCCTCCCCCGCCTCCTTCACGCCGTTGCCGCAGATAGGGTCGCAGTCGGGGTCGGTGTTGGCGTTGGCGCCTGGCGGGCAGCAGCCCTCCTCCGGGCCGGCCAGGGTGATGTCGGCCAGCACACAGCGGGCGCTGCAGTCCCCCCCGGCCCCCTCCAACACAGCCGCAATGCAGGGGTCCAGGCTGGTGCACTTGGTGGGGCAGCTATGGGGTCCGCTGAGGATGGCCTTGTCGCAGTCCTCCCCGGCCTCCTTCAGGCCGTTGCCGCAGACGGGGTCGCAGTCGGGGTCGGTGTTGGCGTTGCCGCTGCTTGGGCAGCAGCCGTCGTTCGGGCCAACCTCGGTGATGGTGGCCTTGAAGCACAGGGCAGTGCAGTCCAGGGCCTCTCCAAGGAGGGTCCAGTCCTGGCATCCCTGGTTGGTTGGACAGGAGGCGGGGCAGGCACCCGGGGCGCCGGGGGCGAGGGCCTTGTCGCAGGACTCGCCGGCTTCTACTACGGCGTTGCCGCAGACGGGGTCGCAGTCCTTGTCGGTGACATTGTTGCCCCCCGCGGGGCAACAGTCATCCAGGGGGCCGGCGGCGGTGATGGTGGTGTAGTCGCAGCGGGCGCTGCACAGGTCCGCCTTGCCCAGGAGGCTGCCCACCTTGCAGGGGTCTGCGCTGGGGCAGGAGGCGGGGCAGGCCCCGGGCTGGCCGGCGGCGATGGTCTTGTCGCAGTCCTCGCCGGTCTCCACGATGTCATTGCCGCAGAAGGAGGTGCAGTCGGGGTCGGTGATGTTGTTGCCACCCTCGGGGCAGCAACCGTCGTCGAGGCCGATGGTGGTGACGGGGGTCTCCTGGCAGAGGGCGCTGCAGGCCTGAGGGTCGCCCGCGAGGCTAACGGTCTTGCAAGGGTCCGAAGGGGCGCAGGCGGCGGGGCAGGCACCGGGCGCGCCTTGGTTGATGGTCTTGTCGCACTTTTCGGGGGCCTCCACCACGCCGTTGCCGCACAGGGGGGTGCAGTCCGGGTCCGTGTTGGCGTTGGCGCCGACGGGGCAGCATTTGTCCTGGGGGCCGGCTTCCTTTATGACCACCTTGCCGCATAGGACGGTGCACTCCAGGGGGTCGCCCAGGACCACCCAGGTATTGCAGCCCTGAGGGGAGGGGCAGCTATCCACGCAGGCACCGGCATTGCCCTTGGGCACGCCGAAGTCGCACAACTCGCCGGGCTCGAAGAGGCCGTTGCCGCAGACTGGCTGGCAGTCGTTGTCGTCCAGCACGGAGGCGCCCTCAGGGCAGCAGCCGTCGTCGTTCTCGGGCAGCACCAGGACCACCTCGGTGCAGCGCAGGTCGCAGTCCGCGGCGGAGCCGTCCAGGCGGTACCACAGGCAGCCGTCGGGGCCGGGGCAGTCCTCAAGGCACTTGCCGGGGCCCGCCAGGATGGCCCAGTCGCAAGACTCGGGGGCGGTCAGTGCGCCGTCGCCGCAGAAGGGCGCTATGTCGGGTTCCTGCAGGTCGACCGCCACGCTGTCGCCCGCCTGGGTGTCGAGGTGGACGGTGTCGCCGGCGTGGATGTCCGGAGATGTGCCATCGGGAATGGCGTCGTCGGAGGGGGCGTCGGGGCGCGCGTCATCGGAGGGGGCGTCGGGGAGGGTATCGCCAGCGGTGGCGTCCCGGGCATCGGAGGCCAGAGTGTCGCCCGGCAGCGTGTCAGGGTTCAGATTGTCGGCCTGGGGCAGGTCGGTTGAGCCGTTATCCGAGGGAAGGGAGTCCAGCCGACCGTCGGGGCCTGGCAGCTCTTTCCACTCGGTGTCCTTGCCGCCCGTGGTGTCTGCCCCCGTGTCAGGGGCATGGGCCACGCACAAGCCTTCATGGCAGACCTGGTTGAAGGCATCACAGGCCTTGACCAGTTCGTAGTCCGTGCCGTCAACATTGCATTGGTAGACCCGGTCGAAGCGACAGATCCTATCGTAGGCCTTGCAGAATTGAAGCTGGGCTGAATCGCCGGGGCCGCCGCAGGCCTGCAGCAGGAGGATGGCAGCCAGGAACGCCAACGCCAGCACGGTCTTCATGGAATGCCCCGGTTATTGCCAAACGAGGTTGGCATTCTGCCTGTGTAAAAGGCAAAAAAAAAGGGCGGCTCGGGTCACCCCTTTTTGGGGTTCCCAAGCCGCCCTTTTTTTTAGTCGTCCGGTATTACCAGCGACGGCCACCGCCGCCACCACCGTTGCTGTCACGGCGGGGCTTGTCTTCGGCGACATTCACCTTGATGGTGCGGCCGTCGAGGGTGCTGCCGTCCAGCGACAGAGCCTTCTTGGCATCGTCGGCGCTGGTGAAGGTCACGAAGCCGAAGCCGCGGCTGCGGCCGGTCTCGCGATCGGTGATCACGCGGGCTTCTTCGATGTTACCGAAGGAAGCGAAGGCCTGCTCAAGGCCGGCGTTGTCAGTGTTCCAGGAGAGGCCACCCACGAAAAGCTTGTTCTGCATCTTAAGATTCCTTTCACTGCAGATTCTAACGGTTGCCGGGACATTCCCGTGCAGGCGAAGTTCCGAATTAACCTGGGGTGCCATCGAAGAAACACGAAGATGCCCTACCAGTCTTCAAAACCATCACCAAAACCGGACACAAAATAAATCGGTGCCCCCGCAAAGGCAAGTATTTTTTGAGGGTCTTTGCCGAAACCTGCATTTTGGGGGGCTATCCAGGGGTGGACCTGAAGGCCCGACAGGAGGACGCGCAACGACCGCAGTCGGTGCATTTGGTCTGGTCCACCTCGGGGGCGCTGTTGCCCCGCTGAGTAATGGCGCCAACAGGACACAGGCGCACAGTGGGACAGGGATGGTTCTGGGGACAGTAGCTTTTGATGACGGTGATCATATTGGCCCTCCGGGCGCTGTTGTCGGCCCCAAGGAGCCCAGGACCTGCCCAGAGGTTACAGCCTGAAAAGCCGCGATCGGATTCCCAGGACCTTACCCCCCCACCTGGCCGTCCGAACCGCGCGCGTCAGCAAGCGGGCTGGAGTTGGCCGGCCGGACACCCGCTCCCTCGCGGTCGCGGTTCGGATTGGCTGGAGTTGGCCGTCCGAACCGCGCGCGTCAGCAAGCGGGCTGGAGTTGGCCGGCCGGCGGGACACCCGCTCCCTCGCGGTCGCGGTTCGGATGGGACACCCCCTCCCTGGCGGTCGGGGTTCGGATGGGGTTTTGCAGTAAGCGGATCAGTTGACGCAGAAGAAGTTGGCCTTGCTGCTGGTGCCGCCGCTGAACACATGGGCGGTGTCGAAGTTGATCAGCCAGGCCTCCTTGGGCCAGGAGCCGTGGGGGGTGCCGGACCAGTAGTAGCCGCAGGGGCCGTCCTCGGAAAGGTAGCAGCCGTTGACGCCCGGGCCGCTGTCCAGGGCACAGCCAAGACAGAGCTCCCCGTTGTAGCAGAAGTCCGTGCACTCGGTGGTGATACCGCAGGAGCCGGTCACCTCGGTGTTTGCGCAGCCCTGCACCAGGCTTCGCAGTTCGCAGATGTTGGGCAGGCGCTTGGAGTCTTC
>CAZMEC010000251.1:0-4390 GCA_964565265.1 uncultured Myxococcales bacterium | reverse complement strand
GGGGTCGGGGTGGGAGGACTGGGCCCCCCAACACCCCCAACACCCCCAACACCCCAAACACCCCAAACACCCCAAACACTTCCAAGGGCCCAATCCTAGATGTGATCAATAGCAAGCCCGAGGGGGAGGGAACCGGCCATCTCCAACCCCTACCTCGCCCGGGCCACCTGGGGGTGCGCCAGGCGCAGGTAGATGGCAAACGCCAGCAGGACCAGGGCGCAGGTGCCCACGGTGAGGGGCTCGCCAACGCGATCGGCGGCGAAGCCCACCGCCAGCCCGGCCAGGGGGATGACGCCGAAGAAGGCCAGGGAATAGAGGGCCAGCACCCGGCCCCGCAGGGCGTCCGGGGTGTGGGTCTGGATCAGCGAGTTGCACAGGTTGTAGGAGGCAAAGACCCCCACCCCCACGAAGGCCATGATGAAGGTCGCCGCCGCCGCACTGCGAAGCAGGGCCAGCGCCAGCAGGGACAGGCCCAGCAACAGGGTGGCGCGGTGCAGCAGCCGCCCCCGCAGGACCTTGTGGGCCACGGTGGCCAGGAAGAGGGACCCCACCAGGGCCCCGATGCCTCGGGCCGACTGGAGGAAGCCATTGGTGGTCGCGTCCCCATGGAGGATGCGCACCGCCCAGGCGGGCAGCAGGGTGGAGAAGGCCATGCCAAAGACCGTGGTGAAGATGACCAGCAGCAGGACGGGGCGCACCACCGGGTCCCGGACGCTGAAGGCCAGGCCTTCTTTGAGCTCGGCCAGCACGGAGCTGCCCCGGGTTCGCCCCGAGGGTGGGCTGTCGGGGATGAGCAGGAGGGCCCAAAGGACTCCCACAAAGGAGATGGCGTTGATGACGAAGCACCAGGCCGGGCCTGCCACGGCGTAGATGATGCCGGCGGCGGCGGGGCCCGTGGCGGTGGCCAGGTTGAAGACCATGGAGTTCAGGGCCAGGGCGTTGGTCAGGTCCTTGCGGGGCACAAGCTCCAGCACCATGGCCTGCCGGGCCGGGGCATCGAAGGCCGTGGCCACCCCCAGCAGCAAGGAGAGGACCACAATGTGCCAGGGCTCCACCACTCCCGCCCAGGCCAGGGCCGCCAGGACAATGGCCAGGCCCATCATGGCTGCCTGGGTGATGATCAGCAGCCGCCGGCGGGAGATGCGGTCCGCCAGCACCCCGCCGTACAGCATGAACAGCCAGGAGGGCATCCCCGAGGCGAAGGTCACATATCCCAGAAAGGCCGCGGAATGGGTGAGCTCAAATATTAAAAATCCCTGGGCGGTGGCCTGCATCCAGGCCCCCAGCAGGGACACCAACTGCCCAAAGAACCAGACCCGGTAGTGCCGGTGGTGCAGGGCCGCAAAGGTATTGCTGAGGTGGTTTCCCACGCTTTTGTTGCCAGTTTCCAAGGCCATGCCCAGGGCTCCCTCCAGCGGTGCCGCGACAGCAGGGCCGGAACCTAGCGCCCCTGGGAAGAAAAGGCAAGCAATGGGGTCCGAACCTACCCCTATCAGATTTGTGACAGGTCCTGACCCCAAAGCACTTCCACCAACAGGCGCTGGAGGACCCGGACGGCGAAGGGCAGGCCCTCCACGGGCAGGCGGTCCCCGGGCCAGTGGGAGGCGTAGGGCCAGTCGTTGGCGGGGGCGTAGGCGGGCAGGGGCAGGAAGCCCGCCCAGGGGATGCGGTTGGCCTGGGCCGCGGCGACCCGGGGCAGGAAGCAGGGGTTGCAGTAGGGTTGGGTGACGCTGCCCGGGTCCTCCAGGGCCAGAAGGCGGGCCAGGGGAGCCAGTAGCTTGGGTTCCTCCGAAGAGAAGACCCCCCGGGCGCTGGCCAGGGTCTCCACGGGGCCGCAGCGGTCCTCCAGCTCCCGAAGATAGCGCTGGGGCGTGAGGCCCGGCAGCAGGTGTACCAGGAGGGGCTGCCCCGGCGCGTCCAGATCCAGCCCTTCGGTGTGGGCCGCGACGGTGTTGGTGCCATTCTCCAGCAGGAAGCGCAGCAGGGGATCCTGCCCGGCCGCCCAGGTCGCCGGCAGGGGCAGGTTACGCCGGGCCAGGGCGAGGCGGGCCTTGGCGGCCAGGGGCAGGAGGTGGGTGAGGGCCTCCTCCAGGGGGGGTCGCTCCTGCACCAGCCCAAAGCGCGCCAGCCCCCGGCAGGCCCGCTGGACGCAGGCCAGATGGGCCGAGGGAACCCGCAGCAGGAGCTGCCCCTTGCAGCCCAGCCCCAGGGTGTAGACCCGGCCCTGGCCCACCTGGAAGCCCTGCCCCCCCTGGGGCCCGAGGATCAACGAGGGGACGGTGCAGGGTCCGGCGGGTTCACAGGGGTTGGAGCCAAAATCTCCGATCAGCATCACCGCCGACCGGTCCGAGTCCCGAAGGCTGGGCAGGGCCGCCAGCCCCAGGGCCGCCAGCAGGGCGCCCTGGTGGGCCAGCACCGCCGTCTGGGCCTTGGTCAGGCCCTGGGGCTCCACGCAGGCATCCAGCAGCACCCGGGGGCGCCGCCGCCCGGCAGAGACCAGAAATCCGCCGCCCACCTCCACGGGCTCAAATCCTGCCTCCCGGGCCGCCGAGTGGAAGAAGGCGAGCCGCTCCCCCCGCTCCCCCCCCAAAGCCGGAAGCTTGCCAAGCCAGGCCGCCGCCTGGGCCGCCCCCTGGTGGGGATCAAACTCCGGAGGCATGGTCGGACCCAGGTTCGGGGGCCGGAGGAACGGGCTTTCTTCTCACCAGGAACAGCACGAAGTGCAGCAGCAGCAGGCCAAAAGTCAGGCCCAGCAGCCCCGCCGCCACGGCCAGTCCGGGCAGCTCCGGGCGCTGGACCAGCACGCCCTGGGCCAGCATGGGCTGGCTAGGCAGGAGGGTGAAGAGCAGCCTCATCCAGAACAGCCCCAGCCCCACATACAACAGGAAATTGAGCGCCGCCCGCAGGGGCTTGCCCAGGTTGGTGGCATTGATATACAGCAGGGCGTAGGCCAACAGCACCGTCCAGATCCCCAGGTGCATGTACCAGTCGGGCAGCCCCGCCTGGAAGACCAGGAAGGTCCCAAAGGTCCCCCCCAGGGCCAGGGCCACCAGGGCCAGCACCGCCAGCCGAAAGCCCGCCTTCCCCGTAGTCCTCTGGGTCATCTTGCGACTCCTTCCCGGAAGCGCCTGGAGAGGGCTTCCTTCATGCGCGCGACCCCTTTGGTGATGGTCTCCTCATCCACTGCGAAGGACAGGCGGACATGCTCGGGCAGGCCAAAGGCCTCCCCTGGCACCACCACCACCCGGGCCTTCTCCAGCAGGTACTCAACCAGGGCCATGCTGTCATTGAAGACCTTGGTGCCGCTGATGTAATGGGACACATCGGCCATCAGGTAGAAGGCTCCCTCGGGGGCCTTGCAGCGCACCCCGGGGATGGAGGCCAGGCCCGCCAGCATGAGGTCCCGGCGCCGCTCCAGGCGGGCCACCCACTGGTCCGTGAGGCCCCGCCCGGCCTTGAGGGCCGCCACCGCCGCCGCCTGGGACACCACCGAGGGGCAGGAGGTGCTGTGGTCCTGCAGCCGGCTCATGGCGCCGATCAGATCCTGGGGGCCGCAGGCGAAGCCGATGCGCCAGCCTGTCATGGCGAAGGTCTTGGACACCCCGTTCACCACCAGGCAGCGCTCGTACATGCCGGGGGCCTGGGCGATGGAGGCAAAGCTCCGGCCATCGAACAGGATGGTCCCGTAGATGTCATCCGCCAGCACGAAGAGGTCCTTCTCCACGCAGACCCGGGCCAGGGCCGCGTACTCCTCCGGGCTGTAGGCCGCGCCGCTGGGGTTCCCCGGGCTGTTCAGGATGAGCAGGGTCCCGGGGGCCACGGGGGCCGCCGCCAAGGTCTCGGGCTGGAGCTTGAAGTCCTGGGTGTCCAGGTACAGCGGCTGGGCCCCCGCCAGGGACACCATCTCGGGGTAGGAGACCCAGTAGGGCTTGGGGATCAGCACCTGGTCCCCCTCCTCCGCCAGGGCCAGCACGGCGTTGAAGATGACATGCTTGGCGCCGTTGCCCACCAGCACCTGCCGGGACTTGTAGTCCAGCCCGTAGAGCTCCTTCACATAGCGGCAGATGGTGTCCCGCAGCTCCGGAGTGCCTGCCGTGGCGGTGTACCCAAGGGGCTTGTGATCGATGGTCTCCTTAGCCGCGTCGCAGACCTCCTGGGGGGTGCGGATGTCGGGCTCCCCCGCCGCCAGGGATACCAGCTCCACGCCGTCCGCCACCATTTGCAGGGCCCGGGCGTTCAGCTCCAGCGTGATGGAGGGGTTGATGCGCTTGATTCGTTTGGACAGCTTCATCTTGCACCGCCGTATTTTTGGTTCAGGGCCGCCAGCACCACCGCCGGCACCATGTCCTTGACCTCCGCCCCCAGGGCCGCCACTTCCTTGACCAGACTG
>CAZMEC010000250.1:320-4455 GCA_964565265.1 uncultured Myxococcales bacterium | reverse complement strand
CCTGGGCGCCGAGGGCTTCCCCATCATCTTCATGCACCCCAAGGACAGCGCCTGCGGCGTCCTCCTCGAGCTCATCGAGAAGTAACCGCCCCGCAATCTGCCTCGAAGTACCGCCTCAGCAGTTCCAACCTTACGGGCCCCAGCCCCTTGGCCTTCTTGCGGCCGCAATAGACCTCCCTGGCGTCCTCGCCCAGGGCCCGGATGATTGCGGCGGCGGTGGCCGGCCCCAGGGCCTTGAGGTCCACCAGATCCTGCCAACGCAGCTCCTTCAGGGGGATGGGCCGTTCCAGGAGGTACCAGGTCCAGCCGGCGGCCCGGGGGCTGTCCCGAAGGGCCCGGCCCTCCGGTCCCAGATACCAGTGGCCTCCTGGGGGGGCCGGGGGGGAAGGAAACGCCCCGCCGCTTCGCTCCTCCAGGGCCACCCGGGCCTGGAGGCTGTCGCAAAAGCCGGTGACAGCGCCGGTGCCGTCCAGGACCGTGGCAGGTACGCAGCGGGCCGTGGGGGGGACGGTCGCCGCCGGAAGCGCCTCCAGGCTGCAAGCCCCCAGGCCCCCCAGCAAGCCCAGTAGGCCAAGGGCGGGCAGGCAGGGGAGGGCGCGGCCAAGCTGCGCAAGGGGAAGTGGCAGACTCCAGGCGTCCACGGCAGCCTCCGAAGGAGATCCATGACGCCAAAGGTTTCGTTGCAAAGTGAAATCCGGGAAGGTTTTTTTATTCCGTCAGGCAGAAACGGCGGCGCAGCAGGCGCATGGCCTGGTCCGTGTCCTCGCCCCGGAGGACGAAGGAGATGGAGTCGAACTCCGCGGCGATGGCCAGGATGTTGATGTCCGCCTCGCCCAGGGTCTCGAAGACGAAGGCCGCCAGGCCCGAGCTGTTCTCCAGGTCGTTGCCGCGGATGAGGATGCGGCCGATGTGGTCGTCCAGGATGAGGCCCTCCACGGCATCGGAGAGGAACTCGCGGCACAGGGCTGAGGCCCGGGGAAAGTGAGCCATGGCCACGGTGAAGGTGACATTGGCGGCGCCCGCATCGGGGCAGTTCTGGATTATGGAGCGGACGGGCAGGTTCTCCCGGGCAAAGAGCCGGAAGAGGCGGGCCGCCACACCCGGTTTGTCGGGCAGGCCCACGATGGTGATCATGGCCTCCTCGCGGGTCTCGCGAAGTTCTTCAACCTTGAAGCAGGGATTCATGGGGCACTCCAAAACCAAGAGACAGACCCGCACCGTAGAGAGGCCGGCAGCCGGTGTCAACCAAAACGACGCGGCACGAACAAGCCTTGTCAAACACGGCCCTTTCGGCTACCTTACTGCCCGCCCTGTTGGTCTGCCTTCACACGAGGTGCGTGGTACGCAATGGAAAAAGTAGTTCTTGGGGTCATTGGTGGCAGCGGCCTCTACGACCTGCCGGAGTGCAAGGTCATTGAAACCGTCAACCCGGAGACGCCCTTCGGGTTTCCTTCGGCGCCGCTGGTCAAGGGCACCGTTGGGGACCTGACCGTCTTCTTTCTGGCCAGACACGGAGTGGGGCACCGCTTCAACCCCTCCGAGGTCCCCTACCGGGCCAACATCTGGGCACTGAGGGCTGCGGGCGTGACCCATGTGCTGGCGGTCAATGCCGTGGGCAGCCTGAAGCTGGAGATCCGCCCCGGAGACCTGGCGGTGCCGGACCAGATCATCGACCGCACCAAGGGTAATCGCCCCTCGACCTATTTCGAAGATGGCATTGTGGCGCACGCCGGTTTTGCCGACCCCTACTGCCTGGACTTCTCTGCCCGTCTTGCGGACGCCGCCCGGACCACCGGCAAGAAGGTTCACCAGGGGGGTACTTTGGTGTGCATGGAGGGGCCCCAGTTCAGCACCCGGGCCGAGTCCCGCCTGTACATCTCCTTTGGGGCCCACCTCATCGGCATGACCGCCCTGCCGGAGGCCAAGCTGGCCCGGGAGGCGGGGCTTTGCTATGCGTCCCTTTGCCTTGCCACGGACTACGACTGCTGGCACGAGGCCGAAGGGGATGTGAATGTGGAGGCCGTGGTGCAGGTGATGCACCAAAATGTGGCCGCTGCCCGTCGCACCGTGGTTCAGCTTGCTGCGGACCTGGCCAAGGCCCAGCCCGACTGCAAGTGCCGCCATACAATCCAAAGAAGCGTCATGACCAACCACAGCGTCGCTGGGGAGGCCGCTCGCAAGCGCCTGGCCCTGCTGCTGGAAGACCGCTAGGAACGAAAAGGGGGTAGCAGATGAACGACACCAGACTCCTGGTGGTTGGGTCCCTGGCCTATGACCAGGTGGAGACCCCCCAGCGGCCAGCGGCATGGCAGCTTGGGGGTTCGGCGACCTTCATCTCCCTGGCCGCGGCCCACCTGGTGAGGACCGCCGTGGTGGGCGTGGTGGGCAAGGACTTCAAGCAGGAAGACCTGGACCTACTGGTGGGGAAGGGCGTGGACATCTCGGGCATAGAGACCGCCGAGGGAGAGACCTTCAAGTGGGGCGGCCGCTACGATGCCCAACTCAAGGAGCGCGAGACCCTGTTCACCGAGCTTGGCGTCTTCGCCCAGTTCTCCCCCAAGATTCCCGAGACCCTGGCCGACGCGCCCTACCTGTTCCTGGGCAACTGCGACCCCGACCTGCAACTTGCGGTGCTGGACTCCATGAGGGGCCTGCGCTGGGTCGCGGCGGACACCATGAACCTGTGGATCAACATCAAGCGCGACAGCCTGCTGCGCCTGCTGGGCAGGGTCAACGCCCTGTTCCTCAATGACTCTGAGGCGGAGCTGCTGACCGGCGAAAAGAATGTGGTGAAGGCCGGCCACGCCATCATGGCCATGGGACCCTCCACGGTCATCATCAAGCGTGGCGAGTATGGCTGTGTGGTGATCAGCGGGGACGGCGTCTTTGCGCTGCCGGCCCTTCCCTTGGAAGTGGTCCAGGACCCCACCGGGGCTGGAGACTCCTTCGCGGGGGGCTTCATGGCGCATCTGGCGTCCACGGGAGACCTGAGCCCGGCGGGCATCCGCAACGCGGCGGCCTTTGGCACGGTGACGGCCTCCTTCTGCGTCGAGGACTTCGGTCCCGCGCCCCTGGCCAAGCTTGACCGGGCGACGCTGGACGGGCGCCTGAAGTTGTTTGCCAACATGCTGGCTTTGCCCTGGGGAGGGGGTTGCTGATGAAAACCAAGGAAAAGGGTCGTTTCATGTTGCCCGCCGCCCTGTTCTCGCCTCCGGGCACCAACTTCCTCTCCAGGGTTCTGGGCGATCTGGTCCACACCAAGCCGCCCAAGACCATGGTGAAGCTCTCCATCAAGGCCTACGCCAAGAGCCTGGGCATTGATCTGGACGAGGCGGAGCGGCCCGTCGAGCAGTACGCCAGCTTCGCCGAGTTCTTCACCCGCCGCCTCAAGCCCGGCGCCCGGCCCATCGCCGACACCGCCGTGGTGTCGCCGGTGGACTCCCTGGTGCAGGCCATCGGCCGCATCGACGGCGAGGGCCTCATCTCCCAGGTGAAGGGTCACGACTACAGCGTGGCCAGCCTGCTGGGGACGGAGGGCCATGCCTTCCAGGGCGGGCACTTCGCGGTTCTCTACCTCAGCCCCGCGGACTACCACCGCTTCCATTCGCCCGTGGCGGGCACCGTGACCGGCTACCGCTACATCAAGGGCTGCCTCGTGTCCGTCAAGCCCTGGCTGCACAACCTGGTGGCGGGCCTGCTGGTCTCCAACGAGCGGGTCATCTCCTTCCTGGATTCGGCCCTGGGCCCTGTGGCCCTGGTGGCGGTGGGGGCTACGGGGGTGGGCCGCATCCGCCTGTCCTACAGCTCCTTCGTCAGCAACCTCGCCGGCGTTCCCTCCAGCGAAGAGACCCTGCGGGAACCCCTGCAGGTGGTCGCCGGTGACGAACTGGGCGCCTTCGACCTGGGCTCCACCATAGTCCTCATCCTCCCCGACGCCAACCTCACCCCCGTGGTGCAGGTGGGCGACAAGCTGCGCCTGGGCCAGGCGCTGTACCAGAGAACCAAAGCAGTCTGATCCGCTCACTACGTTCGCGGCTAGGTTTGGCTCCGTGCCGGTCCAAGCCGCGCCCGCCGCCACCAACTTGGTGCACGCGCCTGAGTGCTTCCCCTCCCCCGCTGGGGGAGGGGAGTGAGG
>CAZMEC010000250.1:0-310 GCA_964565265.1 uncultured Myxococcales bacterium | reverse complement strand
GTCCCCTGGTTCAGGTTGGCGACAAGCTGCGCCTGGGCCAGGCGCTGTACGAGAGAACCTAGTTGGGTCAAAGCAGTGGGGTCGGTTCCCTCCCCTTCCGGGCTTGCTATTAGTCACATCTCGCAAGGTACTACCATGGGGCCGTTCAAGGGGGAACAGGTAGGTGCTGGGTGTCGGGGTGTTGGAGTGTGAAGTGCTTGGGTGAGAGGTGTCGGGGTGGAAGGACTCAAGGCCGTAGGCACAGTCCGGTCGGCCTGACCCCAACACCCCAAACACCCAGACACTTCCAAGGGCCCAATCCTAGATGTGA
>CAZMEC010000249.1:3246-4505 GCA_964565265.1 uncultured Myxococcales bacterium | reverse complement strand
ACCATTCCTTCCTCCTCATCCAGGCTTCGCCTGGCGCAACCAACACCCCAACACCCAGCACCTACCTGTTCCCCCATGAACGGCCACAGGGCAGTACCTTGCGAGATGTGATCAATAGCAAGCCCACGGGGGTAAGGGTATTTGGAAGGGTCGTTACTTCAGGGCAGCTTGGGGCAGGTGTCGAGTTTCTCGCCTTCGGCCTTGCCGGCGTTGGCGTACTGGCAGTCGAGGAAGCGGCGCAGGGCGTCAGGCTCGCGGCAGTCGGCGCGCTTGTTGCGCAGGCCCTCGTCCATATAGGTGTAGGTCTTGGGGAAGCTGATGCGGACCTCGTCCACCAGCGGCGACCAGCGGGCCTCGGTGAAGTTGTAGTGGGAGCGAATGTCCATGCCGCCGGCATCGCCGTGCTTCTTCCACATGTCCGCCATCTCCTGGATGATGGCCTGGCCCTCCTCACGGATGGGATCGGCGGCCACCTCGATGATCTTGGACTCTTCGTACTGCTCCAGGTTGTTCATGAGCAGGGCGTAGCGGTCATTCTGCTTGAGGGTGGCGTCCAGGGCCCGCTCCACCATGGTGGGCTCCAGCAGCCAGGCAGCGGCGCCCTTGCTGCGCTTGAACTTGCGCTCCGTGGCGGCCTTGCGCTCGGCCCAGGAGGCCAGCTCTTCTTTTTCGGCTTCCAGCATGCTGCGATCCATGATGGCCCATTCCTTGAAGGCCGGGATCACATCCGTGTCGCGGTCAAGCTCGGGCTCCAGCCAGGCCAGATCGGACAGGTACTTGAAGCGGGCGCCATCCAGAGACTTGGCAATGAGCAGGGTCTTGGAGCGGTCCAGGCGGGCGATCTCGCGCTCGAAGCGGGAGGGGTTGTCGAACAGCCGAACCAGCCAGAAGTACTTCAGCGGGATGTCGTTGTTGACCAACTCGCTGAGCATGTCCTCGTAGGAGGGGGCGGTGGGATCGCCGGCGTTGGCGGCCACATACTCGGCCTCGGACAGGAAGAACGGCGCCACGCGCTTCTCCAGGAGCTTCATGCCTGCCTCTAGCCTGGGCCTGGCCAGGAAATACTGGAAGGCCAGATACTTGTGGTACTCGCGCTGGTCACCTTCCTTGGCAGGCTCCTGGCCTTCCTTGACCTCGGGCAGCTTGCCCATCTCGTCAATGAGGGCCTTGGCCTTGGCAGGGTTGGTCGCCAGGAGGAGGCCGATGTAGAGGTCCCGGTCGCCCGCTTCGCCCGCCGCCAGCACGGCGCCGTACTTGGC
>CAZMEC010000249.1:0-3146 GCA_964565265.1 uncultured Myxococcales bacterium | reverse complement strand
GACCGTGGCCATCTTCTTGACCTTGCGCAGGGTGCCCACCTGGGTGATGGCCTTCTCGAACTGGGTCTTCTTGGCCTTCAGGGCAGCTTCCGTGGCCTCCCTGGCCTTGGCCTTCTCTTCCAGGGCGCCGTAGGCGGCGGCCAGGACCTTCTCGCGCTGGACCGAGAAGAGCTTGTCCTCCCAGGTGCGGTCCCAGCAGCGAATGCCCTTGCTGGCCTTCTGGAACTTCTCCAGGACGGGGACCCAGTCACGCAGCAGGCTGAAGTCCTTGGGGAAGAGGATGACATAGCGATCCGAGCCCAGGCCCTTCCAGTTCTCTTCGGTATAGGAGACCACGGAGGGCAGGTAGTCGTCAGCCTCGAAGATGAAGCTGTAGTCGTAGATGAACACGGGGACCTTGGTGGGGTCCATGAGGGTGTCGGCGCCGGGGCACTTCTGGACCATGCCGGAGATGGCGGGGTAGTAGTTGTTGTCCTCGGGGCAGAAGTCCACCATGCGCAGGGTGTGGCGGAAGCAGTCGCAGGCCTCTTTGCATTCGCCGGGGACGCTGTCGCAGAACTTCTCGTTGTTGAAGATATTGGGGCTGTTGAAGTGCTGGTTGCAGTCCCCCGCGAGGACCGGCTTCTTGGCCTCCGGCTTGGCCTCACTGGCCTCACCTTCGGTCTCCTCGCCTTCGGCCTCGTCGTCCTGATTCACCACCGTGGCGGCCAGGCACTTCTCGAAGCCCGGGCAGACCACGCGGCTGGCCGGATAGAACTGGCCATCGGGGATGCACATCTTGCCGCGCTCCCGGATGGGCAGGTTCTCGATGTTGAGCTCGGGCAGCTCCTCGTCCGTCTTCAGGTGGAGGCTGTCGTTGTCGATGGACACGGGGGCGCCATAGACCTTGGCCTCCTTGGCCTCGATGTTGTCCAGGACCCGGGCCTTCTGGATGATGGAGACCTTGGCGGTGGTGGGGAAGTACTGCAACCGGATGTTGCCCGTCTTCTCCTGCAGCAGGGCCACCTGCTCGTCGTACTGACGGGTCAGGTCCGCAGCCCGCTGGCGGTCAAGCTTGAGCAGGTCTCCGCGGATGAAGGAGGCCACGCGCCAACTGGCCACCGGGTCCACGATGACATAGGTCACCAGGCCCATGGTGATCAGCAAGGTCGTCAGGAAGATGACCAGGCCAATGCGCTTCTTCTTGCCACCGTCCATGGCATCTTCCATGGCGTGGAGCTTCTCCGCTGCACCGCTGTCGGCTTCGGCACCGTTGTCGGTAACGAGGCTGGCGAAGTCCTTGCCAAGGATTTCCTCTAGGGTATCCCCGGAAACCGGTTTGGTGGGACGCTTCTCGCTGCTGTTCAGGTCGCCACGCTTGTCGTCACGGCTTCTGCTCATTTTGCTATTCCTTCGTGGTTATCGGGACAAACCGGGCACAAAGTTTTTCAGGGTCCGATTTAAGCCGCACGCCCCCGCAAAGTCAAGAACATTGAATGGGTAAATGGGGGTGAAATGAGGGGCTCAGATGCAGTTTCCGTTGCAGACCTCGAGGGGCACCGTCAGTTCACTGCCGCTTATTTCCGGGATGCTCACCGTGCCCTCGCCGAAGTGCGTCCGGGAGCCCGCCTGATCAAGGCCGAAGGCATACACCGCGACCTCGTGACCGGGGGGCATGCCGGGCAGCTCCAGCCAGCCCGACACCAGGGGGGCGGCCAGGTCCTCAGCGGGCACAGTGAAGGGGTCGCAGGGGAAGGTGCCGGTGAAATAGGAGATGTCCGCGCCCTCCGCCTCCACCGAGACCTCCACGGATTTTATCCCCGAAAAGCCGCAGGTGGGGGTGTCCAGGGGGAAGGTCCAGCGAAGCCGCAGGAAGCCCAGCCGGCGCTCCAATACCAGGGGGGCGCCAGCGTCCGTGACGGTGCTGCCCTCCCGCACCCGCACCCCCGCGGCCCGGGCCTCGTAGATGGTGCGGTTCTCGTCGTCCAGGCCCTCCAGCAGCACCGTGTAGCGGCCCGCCGGGACCTCCGGGAACAACATGGTCCCGGCGCTGCAGGGCAGCTCCAGGGGCGCCGTGTCCAGCACGGACACCACCCCCTCCAGCAGATCCCCTCGCACCATCGACACACCGGCGGACTCACAGGTCTTGCCTTCAAGCTTCCAGTCCACCTTGAGGGTCCCCGTCCCCACATCATCACTGTAGCAGCCGGCCAGCAGGACCGGGAGCCATAGCAGGGTCAGCCTCGAGAGCTGTTTCATGGTGTCACCTTCCAAAGGAAAAATTTGGGCACCGGGCCCACGGCCCCTATGATAGGAGGCAGGGAGGGAATGTCAAAAGACCATGAAGCCACACTTCCAGTCCTGGATTCT
This sequence comes from uncultured Myxococcales bacterium, assembly GCA_964565265.1. Taxonomy (GTDB): domain Bacteria; phylum Myxococcota_A; class UBA9042; order CAIXZC01; family CAIXZC01; genus CAIXZC01. Next base: position 797 of record CAZMEC010000249.1, on the reverse strand, counting down.
GCTGCTGATCCTTGGGGTCCTCGCCAACGCCTGCGCCGGCACCTGGAGCCGCCCCCTGGTGGCCTACAACTTTGACCATCCCTTGCTGAACAGTCAGTGGCACGGCACCTATAAGTTGACCCCCACGGCCCCCCTGGCCCCCCTGGCCCCCGTGAAGGAGACCGCGGCGGCCCAGCCTGAGCAGACCAAGGTAGCGGCGACGCCCGCCCCGGCCCCCAGGCAAGAGCCCCGGGCCACGGCCCCCAAGCAGACCGCCGCCCAAGCCCCCGCCGCCCCCGCCCCAGGCACCAAGGACGGCCCCGGCTTTCTGCCCGCTGCCCAGAGAATAGTGGGCCTTAGGGACTTCACCACCGAGACCTACCTGCGACACCTGCTCTTCGTCACCGGCGTGGAGACCGCCGGCACCAAGGGAGAGCTGGCCAGCGGGATCTGCAAGCTCCACGCCCCCAACCCCCGGGCCACCCCGGTGCCCGGGGATCTGGTCTTCTTCCGCCTCAATGACGGCTCCCTGATGGCTGGCGTGGCCGAGTCCGTGGACTCCCGCGGGCTGGTCCGCTTCCTCGCCCCCCACCGGGGAGAGATCCGCCGCCTGTCGGCCCACCTGGGAAAACCAGGGGTCATCAGAGATGAGGCCAGCCAGGCCGAACTGAACTCGGTCCTGGACCGAAACCTCACCGCCGGCAGGGCCTGGCTGGGACCCGTTGGGCTGGTGCGAAGCAGCCGGGGGCCGGGCTCCACCCTCGCCGCCCGGGACTGACCCCATGGCTGACCACCACCCGAACCCCGACCGCAAGGGA
>CAZMEC010000248.1:0-4523 GCA_964565265.1 uncultured Myxococcales bacterium | reverse complement strand
GAGGCGTCCAGGCCGGCGCCCTTGAGGAAGACCCGGAAGGAGCCCACATCCACGCCCCAGTGTTCCTTGGCGGCGACGGAGAACTTTCGCAGGCCCGTGCGGCTGTCCAGGGAGGCCTCGAAGCGGGCCGAGCCGGCGGCCTTGCCGGGGGACTCCAGGTCTCCGGAGACCTCGGCGTTCCAGCGTTCCTTGGAGAGCAGGCCAGTGGCCTTGAGGTTGCGCAGCAGGCCGGTGATGTCGGCCTGGGCCTCAAAGGCGCCCTGGAAGCGACCTTCCTTGACCACGGCGTCGAGGCGCAGGGCCCCGGGGGGGTCCTCGAGGCGGGTCTCCAAGCGGAAGTCCCCCAGGAAGGCGCTGTCCGCCCAGGTGCCCGAGCCCTCCAGAGAGAGGAAGGGGTCGCCAAGCTTCAGGGCGCCATCGAAGTCCAGGGAGATCTGGCCGTCGGAGTAGACCGCGGTGCCGCTGCCCGTCAGGCCCAGGGGCGTATAGACCAGGGTGCAGCGGCCGGCGTAGTCCTGGCTGGCGGCCTCCCGGGTGACCTTGCAGTAGAGCTTGGAGTCGTCGGCGTTGGCGAGCTCGGCGACAAACACCGTGTCGCCCTTGCCCGCCCCGCCGCTGCGGGTCTGGAGGACGCGGCCGCTGTCGAAATGCAGAACCGAGCCCTCAAGGGGGGCCAGGAACTTGTCGGCGAGCTTGACCGCGGCCTTGCCCCAGGAGTCCTGGAGGCGAAGGATGGGTTCCTTGGAGTAGCCCAGTTGGGCCAGGAGGCCCGCCGCGGAGGAGAAGCCCTGATCCAGGGCCTGGGTCAGCTCCTGCTTGCGAGTGGCCAGGGACTCCAGGCGGTGGACGGCGGCGGCGGCGGCCTCTCCCTTGGTGACGCCCCCAAGCTTGCCCAGATACTCCAGCCCCAGGTCCAGGGTGCCGGCCCGCAGATCCAGGCTGGTGAAGCGGGTTTCCAGCAGGCGATCCCGGGACCAGGTCAGCTTCTGCAGGCGCAGAGAGGAGTTGCCCAGTTCGAGGGGCAGGCCCTTGCCAAAATCGATGGAGATGGCGGCGTCCCTCTGGGTGAGGTCAAGCTCGCCTTGGAGCTTGATGAGGCCGCCCTGGACCGCATCCTCCAGGCCACCCGAGAAGGCCGTGCGGGTCTCCACTGCGCTGACCGAGGGGTTGGCGGCTTTCAGGTTGCCGTGGTCGTAGCGGAAGGCCACCCGCAGGCCTTTGGAGGGGTCCTCCACGAGGCCCGTGAGGCGGAGGTTGCGCAATTCCACGGGGGGGGTCTGCTGGAGGAGGCGACGCAGGAGGCCCGTGCCCTTTGCGGGGGAATCCTCCGCCCCGTCGTCCTTCGCCAGCCGCTTGAGGAGGGGCTCGAAGTTGCTGGTACCGTCCGCCTTGCGGATGAGCTGAACGCGCACACCCTCCGCCAGGACCCCGAGGATCAGCGGGATGCCGGCCTTGATGCCGGTGGGGTCGTACTCGATGAGCAGCCGGTCGATCACAAAGAGGGGGGCGGAGGCGTCTGCCACGCGACCCTCCAGACCCCGGATCTCGACGGCCCCAAGGCCTTTGAACTCAAGGGATTGGTGGGTGATCTGCAGGCCCAGGGAGTCCTGGACCTTGGACTCCATCTTCAAGAGCCAGCGCTGGCCCTCACCGGGGACCAGGACAACCACCGCCACGACCACCACCGCGACCAGCAGGAGTCCGGCCCAGAGCCAGGGATTACGGAGAAACGAGAGGGCGTTCTTCTTCATGGGAAATCCACATAAATTGCCTGAAGACCTTTACCACAGGCTGCCGGTGGCGAAAAGGTCTTCCGGGGCGGTTTCAAAATTGGCGAACTCGAAGGGCGGGGCACAGACCACGGAACACAGGGCGTAGGAGTCGGCGCCAGGCAGGGTGGCGGCCTGCCAGATGGCCCGGGGGACCTCCGCTACCGGGAGCCCCTGGTTGGCGCCCAGGCTGAGGCGCTGGGTCACCGGGGTGCCGGGGCCGGGCAGGAGGTGAAGGTCCAACTCACCCTCATGGAGAAACCAGAGCTCGCTGCTGGTGGTGACCCGGTGGGGCTTGGAGGAGGTCCCGGGCAGGAACAGACAGATGGCCACCGTGCGAAGCAAGTCGCGGTGGGTCTCCAGGTACAACATGCCCTCCGGGTGGGGCTTCCAGGGGTACAGCTTCAGCAGTTGGTCCAGGCGGTCTTGAGACATGGCGGCCTCCGTTTCGCGGTGCCCCTTTGGTTGCCAGCGGCCGCCGCGGGCGCTATTGTACCAGCCCTGGATTTTTGGGAAAGGAAATGCCCATGGGTGCAAAGCTTCGGCGCCGGATTGAGGGGGGGCTGCTGGTCCTGGATGGGGCCATGGGGACCAGTCTCCAGACCCTGGGCTTGACGGGGGCGGACTTTGGCGGCTTTGAGGGCTGCAACGAGGTCTTGGTGGATACCCGGCCAGACGCCGTGGAGGCCGTCCACCTGGGGTATTTCCAGGCGGGAGCCGACGCGGTTGAGACCAACAGCTTCGGGGGCAGCGCCCTGACCCTGGCGGAACACGGCCTGGGGACGCGGGCCCGGGAGCTGAACCGCAAGGCGGCCGAGGCTGCCTGTCGGGCACGGGCGGCGCTGGCGGCGGATGGACGGGAACGCTTTGTGCTTGGCTCAATCGGACCGGGCAACCGGCTGCCCTCTCTGGGGCAGGTGGCGTTCCACCAATTGGTGGAGTCCTTCGTACCCCAGGTGGAGGGGCTGCTGGAGGGTGGGGCCGACGGGCTGTGCATCGAGACCTGCCAGGACCTGTTGCAGGTCAAGGCCTGCCTTACGGCGGTGCGACGGGTCCAGCCGGCGGGGGAGGCCCCGGTGCTGGTGTCCCTGACCCTGGAGGCGGGCGGCACCCTGCTGTCGGGCTCCGATCTGCCGGCGGCCGTGGCCGTGCTGGAGCCCTTCGGGATTGAGGTCCTGGGGCTGAATTGTTCGGGGGGCCCGGGGGAGCTGCGACGCCAGGTGGAGGAGTTGGGGCGCCTGTGGCCCGGGCATCTCCTGGTCATGCCCAATGCCGGCCTGCCCCGGAATGTGGGGGGCCGCCTGGTCTACGACCTGTCACCCCAGCAGTTCGCCAGCATCACGGCGGGCTTCGCGGCGGATTGCGGAGCCACCCTGCTGGGGGGCTGCTGCGGCACGACCGCTGCCCACATCAAGGCCCTGGTCAAGGCCCTGGAGGGCGTGGTCCCGTCGGGGCCGGCGAAGGTCTTCAGGCCCTCGGCGGCCAGTCTCTTTGGCGCCGTGCCCCTGGCCCAGGAGCCAGCCCCATTGGTGGTCGGCGAGCGCTGCAATGTGAACGGCAGCAAGGACTTCAAAGAGCGGCTGCTGGCCGGGGATCGGGACGGCCAGGTGGCGATTGCCCGGGATCAGGAGAAGGGTGGGGCCCATGTGCTGGACCTCAGCCTGGGGTATCCGGGGCGGGACGAGGTGGCGGATCTGCGGGCCCTGGTGCCCCTGCTGGTGTCCCGGGTGAAGGCCCCCTTGATGCTGGACTCCACCAGCCCCGAAGCCATGGAGGCCGCCCTGGAGCTGTGCCCCGGGCGCTGCATTCTGAACTCCGTGAATCTGGAGGCGGGGGAGGAGCGGCTGCACCGGGTGGCCCGGCTGGCGAAGGCCCACGGGGCCCTCTTGGTGGCGTTGGTAATAGACGAGCAGGGCATGGCCCTGACGGCCCCCCGGAAGCTGGAGGTGGCCGAGCGGATCCTCAGGCTTTGCCGGGAGGATGGGCTGCGGGACCAGGACCTGGTCTTCGACATGCTGACCTTCACCGTGGCCTCGGGGCCGGACAGCGCTGGAGCAGCGGTGGAGACCCTTGGGGCCCTGGCGGAGTTCAAGCGGCGGCACCCCGACTGCCACACCATCCTGGGGGTCAGCAATGTCTCCTATGGGCTGGCCCCGGGGGCCCGGCGGGTCTTGAACAGCGCCTTTCTCCATGAGGCCCTGGAGCGGGGCCTGTCCTGCGCCATCGTGAACGCCGGCAAGATGGTGGTGCTGGGACGGCTTGCGGAGGACCTGCGGGCCTCTGCCCGGGCCCTGCTGCTGGCGTCCGACCCGGTGGTCTGGAAGGCCGCGATGGAGGACTACCTGGGGCGCATGGGGGCGGTCCAGCAGCGGTCGAAGGGGCCCCAGGAGGGCAAGCCGCGCAGCCCCGAGGAGGCCCTTCGGGACAGCGTCATTGATGGCGATCCCACGGGGTTGGAGGCGAACCTGGAGGCGTTGCTGGGCGCGGGCTGGGCCCCGGCGGACATCCTGAACCGGGTGTTGCTGGAGGGCATGAAGGAGGTGGGGCGCCTGTTCGGGGCGGGCCTCATGCAGTTGCCCTTCGTGCTGCAGTCGGCGGAGGTCATGAAGCGGGCCTCGTCCTGGCTGGAGCAGCACCTGGACCAGGGCAGCAAGACCACCCTGGGGCAGTTCGTAATTGCCACAGTGCGCGGCGATGTGCACGACATCGGCAAGAACCTGGTGGCGGCCATCCTGGCCAACAACGGCTATCAGG
>CAZMEC010000247.1:0-4526 GCA_964565265.1 uncultured Myxococcales bacterium | reverse complement strand
TGTTGGAGTGTTGGGGGGTTGGGGGTATTAGGGGTGTTGGGGTGTTGGGGTGTTGGGGTATTTGGGTCAGGGGTTTTGGTGTGTTGGGGTGGGGGAGTGCTTTTGGGGTCCGGCAGGAGGGCCCGGGCTGTGCCGTCCACGGCCTCGAGCACCGCCCGGGAGCTGATGGTCGCCCCCGTCATGCCCTGCACCTCGGGGCCCTGGCCGGGCCGGCCCGGCAGGTGGAGGCCCCGGGCCTGCTGGCCCTCCAGGGACTTCATCCAGGGGCCGATCCGCGTGATGTAGGACGGGGTCTCGTTGTGGGACTCCAGGGCCAGGCTGCGGATGCTTCCGTCGGGGGCCAGCTCGAGCTGGACGCTCAGGCGGCCACCAAAGCCCTCCACCTGGGGCACCGCCGAGGCGGAGCTGACGCGGAGGGCCTCGCAGGACCCGTCGGGGCGCTGGAGACAGCGGTGCAGGATGGGCCCCTGCCGGGTCACCCACTGGGGCTGGGCGGGGGCCTGGGGGGCCACCGTCAGGGCACCGCCGGCGGGCGCCGCCGGCAGCCCGGGCAAGGCAGCGGAGGCAGGCGCCGGGTCGGGGCGGGTGTTCAGCCAGCCCTGGTAGGCGGCCCCCAACAGGGCCAGCAGGAGCAGCACCCGCAGCAGCCCCGGTAAGGGTCGGGGCGGGTTGGCCCGGGCCACGAAGCGGCCCCCCGGCAGGTGGGGCGGCAGGCCCGCCAGGGCCGTGGCCAGCAGGGGCGCGAAGAACAGGGCCACGGTCCCCGGCAGCCCCAGCACCGGCAGGAAGACCAGCCCGCCCAGGAAGGCGCCCAACAGGCCCCCGAGGTGATCCAGGGCGCTGCCCAGGGCCAGCTCCCGGCCCTGCCAGCGGGCCCCCAGGGCCCCCGGGGCAGCCAGCAGCGGCACGGGCAGCCCCAGCAGCAGGCCGCAGGCCAGCAGGGCCCCGCCGTGGGCCACCCGGGCCAGGGTCCCGTCGCCGCCGTGGAGCACCAGGGCCACCAGGGGTACCGCCAGGAGGGCCAGCAGGGAGGCCGTCTGGAGGCTGAAGTCGCCCGCCCTGCGTCCCCAGTGTTTATGAAGCCTTAGCAGCAGGGAGGCCAGGGCCAGCCCCAGCATGAAGAGGCCGTTCAGGATGCCAAAGTCCACCGGCAGGCTGCCCCAGCGAAACTGGTACGAGAGCAGCAGGGCCAGGTTCAGCAGCATGGCCGTGGCGCCCCCGAAGCCCAGCAGCAGCAGGGCCTGGAGCCGGCCCGCCCCGGCGCCCCCAGCGGGGAGGCCAAAGACCCACAGCAGCGCAAAGGGCAGGAAGCCAAAAACGAGGGCAAGGAGGGGCGCCCGATCCCAAAGGGACGCCAGGGCCCGGGAGCCCGTGGCCTCGGCGGCCAAGAGGCTGTGCAAGCGGCCCAGGGTGCCCGCCCCCGGGGACTGGACGGTGGCAGTGGCGAGGGCCTCGGTGCGGCGCTGGACGGGCCCCTCTTCAAAGGTCAAGAAGAGGGCGTCGGGGGAGATATCCGGACGCTTGGGGCGGCCCAGGAGGCGGGCCTTGAGGGCCTCGGGGTCGGTGGAGAGGGGCACCTGGGAGGCGAAGAAGGGCAGGCGCTCGCCGGCCCCCACCACCACAAAGGGGAAGACCGCCGAGAGGCTGGCCTTCACCGCCTGGGCGTAGGCCAGGGCCTGTCCGGAAAGCTGGGTCTCGGTGGAGCTGATGGCCAGAAACAGCAGGCCCTCGGGCTTCAAGAGCCCCCTCAAGCCTTTCAAGAAGTCCGGCAGGAAGAAGCGGGCCGCGGCGGCCCCGTCCGGGTCCCCCACATTCAACACCAGCAGATCCAGGGAGGTGGGGGGGAGGGTGGCCAGGGTCTCAATAGGCTCGCCCACCCGCAGCTGGACCCGGGGGTCTTGAAGACAGGCCAGCAACTCGGGGCCCAGGCGGGGGCCCACGAAGGAGGCAAAGACCGGGTCCGCCCCCAGCAGCCAGACCTTGGAAAGGCCACTCTCCAGGAAGCGGCAGACCAGCTCCTCGCCGCCAAAGCCCAGGATGAGGGCGGTGTCGGCCTGGGGGCTTTGGGCCAGGAGGGCGGCGGCCGTCAGGTGGGAGTCCAGCTCCTCGGGGTAGCGGTGGAAGAAGCTGCCGTCGCGGTAGACCAGGAGGCCCGAGGGCTGCTGGGCCTGGAGGGTCCAGTTGGAGTAGAACGAGTCCCGGGATTCCAGGGGGGCCTCGGCCAGGGGGGCGGGGACGAAGGAGAGGCGGCGCTGCTGCAAGAGGGCCTGCCCCGGGGGCGACAGCAAGAAGAGGTGGGCGGCCAGGAGGGGCAGGGCCAGGAGGGTCGCCGCCCCCCGCGCCCCCCGGAAGGACGCCAAAGGCAGGCAGAGGGCCAGGGCCACCAGGGCGCCCGCGGGCAACAGGACCAGGCTGCTGGCGCCAAGGTGTTGGGCCAGGGTCACGGCGGCGCCTCCGACGACCGCGCCGGCCACCTCCAGGGCATAGACCGTGGCGCCGGGGTGGGCCGAGTAGAGCGGTTGATCCTGGTAGTGGCGGGCGGCCAGGGGCAGCAGCAGGCCTCCAAGGAGGGGCAGGGGCCCCAGGGCCAGCAGGGAGTGGAGCGCCAGCAGGGGCAGGCCCAGGGGCTCCAAGGGGCTGACCCCCGCGAAGTGCCGAAGGTTCCAAAGCAGCAGCGCCACAGGGACTGCCAGGGCGAAGTACCACAACAGGAGGGGCGCAAAGAGGCTGGGGCGGGGGCGCCAAAGGGCCTGGAGGGCCGAGCCCGCCGCCACCCAGAAGAGCCAGCAGCCCAGGAACACCGCCACCCCCGGGTCCCCCACGCCTCCCGCCAGCAGGTGCTCGCGGAAGAGCAGGGCCTGGGAGAACATCGCGAAGAACCCCAGGGCAAAGACCGGCAGCGCGGCGGCGAGGCGATTCATGGGCTACTCTTCGTGGAAGACCAGGGCCTGGAAGACCTGGAGGTCAGCGCCGCTTTGCCAGGCGTTCATGGGCAGGCCGGCCTTGCGGGACAGGGCGGACAGGGTCATGTCGAGGGTCCAGCCCTGCTCGGGGGCCACCTGGGGCAGGAAGACGGCGCCCCGGCCGGACTTGTTCAGCAGCACGCCGTCCCGGGCCAGGACAATGTCTCGGGGGGAGGCCACGGGGGCGGGGACCCCGAGGACCGAGACCTCCACCTCAATGGAGGCCAGCTCGGCGGGGGTCACCTCGGGGAAGCGGGGGTCGTGGGAGGCGGCATTGATGGCGTTGTCCCGGACCGCCTCGGCCAGGGGCCGCAGGGGGGGGATGGTGCCGATGCAGCCCCGCAGGTCGCCGTCAATCTTCAGGGTCACAAAGACGCCCTGGGGCTGGCTGAGGCGGCCCGCCACCGGGACGCCCAGGTCTTCAAACGAGGGCTTGCGGCGGGTCTTCACCCAGGTGTCCAGGGTGCCCCGGGCGATCTTCAGCAGGGCCTGCTTTTCGGGGGCGGTGAGGCTTAGGGTGCCGCCGGCGCCGTTGTAGGGCCACAGCCCCGAGAACAGCACGGACATGTAGGACACGGAGGAGGAAAAGTCGCCCGTCAGGTGCCCCGAGGTGTTGGTGGCCAGGCGCTGGGCCTTGGTGTCGGGGGGCAGCAGGGCCAGCAGCAGCTCAATGGGGGCGGCGCCGCAGACGGTGTCGCCGGTGGCCTCCAGGTGGCGGCGCAGACCCTGGGGGTCCAGGCTGTGCAGGAAGCCGAAGGCCTGGTCCAGCAACAGTTGCAGCTTCTCGGGGGCCTGGTCGGGGCCAAACTCCTGACCCGCTGGGCCCGGGTAGCCGTAGTTCCGGCCGTAGTGGGTGAAGTCAGAGGAGGCCAGCACCAGATCCCCGGGGCCCACGCGGGTGGCCAGGAAGGCGGCGGCCTGGGTCAGTTCGTCGGGGGAGAGCTTACCCACCAGGATGGGCACCAGCTTCCAGGCAAAGCCGTCCAGGGCGCGCTGGAGGAAGGGCAGTTGGATCTCCAGGGAGTGCTCGGCGGCGTGGGCGTCCCGGTCCCGGAAGGCCAGGGGCAGGGCGGTCAGGGCCGCAAGCTCGTCGCGGTCCACGGGGACGGCACCCAGGGGGGTCTGGAAGGCCGAGAAGTCCCCCAGGGCCAGGCCCCTCAAGGGGCGGCGGTGGCTTGGGCCCAGCAGGAAGACCCGGGCGTAGCTGCGGCCCCGCAGGGTCGCGTAGGCGGCGGCGGCCACCTTGCCCGAGTATTGGTGCCCCGCGTGGGGCGCGATGAACGCCAGGGGGTAGGTGCCCTCGGGGGCGGCGGGGGCCTCCCGCAGCCACTGATCAATGGTGGCCCGGAGGTTCTCGGGGTTGCCGTCATACCAAGACCCAGCCAGGACGGCGGGACGAAGGGGAGCTGCTTCCTGTTCTTGCTTCACGGGTTCCTCCTTGGGGGGAGTTGGGGGGACGGAGGCAGACGCCGGGGCGGGGGGCGCCGAGGGCGTGGCGTTGGGGTTGGGGGTGTTTGGGGGGTGGGGGGTGGTTGGGGTGTTGGGGGGGTTGGGGGTGTTGGG
>CAZMEC010000246.1:1960-4582 GCA_964565265.1 uncultured Myxococcales bacterium | reverse complement strand
TCGCGGATGGCGATGACGATGGCGGCGATGGAGGTGACGGCGCCGGTGAGCTTGAAGAGCTTGGGGATGTTGGGGTCCGAGACCTCCATGATCCAGCCGATGATCTTCTGGGTCAGGCGGGCGTTCTGGGAGACGATGTCGCCCTCCGTGCCGTCGCCGCCCTGGGGACAGGAGAGGCTGTATTCGATGCCCATGGCGCCGGCCTCTTCCAAGGTCTTGGTGTTGGCCTGCCAGCCCGCGCGGTCGTGCTCGTCGTTGCCCGTCACGGGGCCGCCGGTGGAGCCGATGGTGAGGCGGTCAGGGTACAGGCGGACCAGCTCGCGGATCTCGGCGGTGACGCGGCCCAGCAGGTGGCCGGAAACATTGTCGCAGTTGCCGTAGGTGAGGTCGTCGAACTGGTGCATGTAGCGCTCGGGGATGTGGATGGGGCCGCGGGCGAAGGAGGTCTTCATGATGCCGCCAGCCCAGCCGGCCTCATAGGCCTTCTTCATCTGCTCGAAGCCGTCCGAGGGGGGCGCAGCGGAGAGCAGGAAGGGGGACTTGATGGGGCGGCCGAAGAAGTCCGTGGCCAGGGACACGGGGACGGGGCACCAGCCCTTCACTTCGCAGGTGCTGCGGTTGGCCACTTCGATCTTGGGGGCGGCGGTCTTGGTGAGGAAGGCGTGGACCCGGGCGGCGGTGTTCTTGCCGCTGGCCACGGCCTCCACCACGGTGGAGGGGCCGGTCTGCATGTCGCCCGCCACGAAGAAGCCTTCGGACTCGTCCCGGGGCAGGGCCGAGCGGTTGCCGATGGCGATGACGAGGGCGGTGACATCGGGGGCGCCGGCGTCGCTGCCGGGGGCGGTCTCCAGGTTTGCGAGGGAGAACTTCTGGCCGGCCTTGAGGGTGACGCGCTGGATCTCCAGCCCGGCCACCTTGCCGTCCTTGAGGTTCACCTTGGTGATGCGGGTCCGGGGGTGGAGCTCCACGCCGGCCTCAAGCAGCTCTTTGCGCTCGGCGCCGGTGAGGGGCATCTCGGAGTTGTTCTCCAGGAAGTACATCCGCACGGAGGCGGCCCCGGCGTGCTTGGCGGTGACGGCGCAGTCCACGGCGATGGCGCCGCCGCCGTAGACGGCCACGGTGCCGGCCAGGGCGGGGCGGGCGGCCAGGTATTCGTTGGCGTAGAGGGCGGCCTCCTCACCGGGGATGCCGGGCTTGACGGGCTTGTGCAGGCCGCCGGCCACGACCACGGCGTCGTTGGCGCCCAGGAGGGTCTTGGGATCCTCAATGCGCGAGCTGGCCTTGTATTCAATGAGGGGGTTGGTCCAGAAGTCCAGGTCGCTCTCCAGGACCTTGGGGTCCAGGCGGTACTCGGGGATGAGGGCGGCGGCACCACCGCGGCGGGTGAGGGCGTCGTGGACCACCACCTTGTGACCCTGCTGGGCCAGATAGACGGCGGCGCCGATGCCCGCGGGGCCGGCGCCCACCACGGCCACCTTGCGGCCGCTGGCGGCCAGGGCCTTGAAGGAGGGCATGACGCCCAGTTCCTTGGCCTTCTGGATGATGGTGGCCTGCACCGCCGGGATGTTGATGGGGGTGTCCAGGCCCGCGCGGCTGCAGGCGCTCATGCAGTGGGTGTCGGGGCAGGTGGCGCCACAGACGCCGCCCAGGGGGTTGCTACGCATGATGATGCCCGCAGCCCGGCGGAAATCGGAGGGCTGGAACTTCCTGACCGCCATGATGAAATCCGCAGGCGAGCAGCCCACGGGGCACTTGCCCTTGCAGGGTTTCTCTTCGCAGAACTCACAGCGGGCAATCTCGGCCCGGAGTTGGGCGTCGGTCAGAAAGAGCGCATTCGTCGTTGCAGTCATGAATCATCCCCCCAAAAAAAAGACAAAAAACCACACCTTGACGGCCGGCCGGGAGCGTCAAGCAAGAAGCCCATCTGAGGTAACCTTTGGGGTCAACCTGCGACCGGTGGGCCAAAAAACCGGCCCAAAATACAGCACCACCAAGGGCACTTTGTCAAGGGTTAAGGAAGTCAGGGGGCCCCGGGGGAAGGGAACATGGGGTTGGACTTCGGGGGCTGCAGGGCCTATCCTCCAGCGAGCCGGAGTGCTGCCCTGGCCCTGGCCTTGAGGACTACCAACGGAGGTTCCTGCTGATGAAATACCTGCGAGTGCTGTTGTTGGCATCGGTGATGTTGTGTTCGGCCCCGGCGCTGGCCGATGGGGTGGGCAAGGGTTCCTTTGGGGCGGGGGTCCAGATGGGCTTCCCCGGGAACGGCTTCTCCTTCAACTGGTTCTTTCAGGAGAACACCTCCCTTCAGGTGGACGCGACCCTGTGGCTGCGGGACAACTGGACGGGCCTTGGCGCGCGGGTGGACTGGCTGTGGTGGATGCCCGAGTTGGCCCGCTGGCAGTACGCCAAGCTGCGTTGGTACTGGGGGCCCGGGGCCAACCTGTTCTCCTGGGACTACAAGGGAAAGGGGTCCGCGGACGGGTATTCCAGTGTGGGGGTCGAGTTGCCGGTGGGGATTGGGGTGCTGTTCACCAAAGCCCCCATTGACCTGAACCTGGAGGGCGTCCCCGTGTTGCAGTTGCTGGGCAGCGGCGGCACGGATGTGGACCTGGGCCTGGCCGG
>CAZMEC010000246.1:0-1860 GCA_964565265.1 uncultured Myxococcales bacterium | reverse complement strand
CCGCGGCCACCCCCTCCCTCGCGGTCGGGGTTCGGATGGCGGGTTCAGATTGAAACTCTTGGGCGGCTGGGGGATACTTCCCGCCTGAACCTGAACTGGAGGAAAGCATGCTTCTCAGAACCGCGATGTCGTTGTTGGCTGGGCTGGTGTTGGTGCCGTCGTTGGCCTTCGGGCAGTTCCTTCGCCCCGTGGAGGGCAGCGCCTACGACACCAAGGAGGCCAATGAGGTGCTGAAGGATTTGGACGCCCTGGGCCTGGAGTGCGAAGAGGGCACCATGAAGATCCGCACGGGGACGGAGACCGTGCAGGCGCTGGTGGCCAAGGGCAAGGGCGGGGACTTCCCGGTGCTGACCAAGAAATGGAAGTCCATCCAGGCCGAGGCTGACAAACTTGGCAAGGACGCCCGCAAGAAGTTCCTGATCAAGCAGGAGGACCTGTACCTGGGCGAGCTGCTCCAGCGTACCGTGGCCATGGAGGCGTTCCTGAAGGATCCCGTGAAGGCGGCGGACTTCAAGGCCAAGCTGTCCGGGCCCGACAAGAAGGAACTGCAGGGCGTCAACAAGGGCTTCAAGGGGCTGCTCAAGAAGCACAAGGCCAGCCTCAAGCGGACCCCCACCATTGTGGCCAAGGTGCCCGGGGTGGTGGCGGAGTTGGGCAAGCAGACGGCCAAGGATCCCCTGCGGTCGGGGGACTACCAGAAGCTGGTCAAGAAGCTGAACAAGGGCGAAAAGAAGGCCCAAAAGGTGCCCCAGGAGTTGGACAAGCAGGTGAACGACATTCAGAAGATGCTGGGGATCATGAAGGGCATCGTGGACTGAGGTCCGAGAGGAGACAACATGCGGAACATCTTGATGACTGTGGCGGTGCTGGGGGCGATGGGGCTGGGCGCGCTGGAGGCCCGGGCAGATGCCATTCCCTGGGAGATCAAGAACCACCCCAATCCCTGCCTGGAGCACAAAAAATCCTGTGAGGCAGGCAAGGAACTGGGCACCTGGGACGGGGCCATCTGCGAGGTGCTGGCGGAGAACTGCCGGCTCCATGCCGAGGGAAAGTACAAGCCTGAACTGGTGAAGGTGGCCTACAAGTTGGTGCGTCTGAAGGACGAGCCCGAGTCCTGCTGGAAGTACCGGGAGGCCGAGTGCGCCGACTGCGCCGCGGACTGCGGCGGGTGCTACGACCTGGAGCCCAAGTGCAAGGACGAGCTTTGGGCCCAGTGGCAGAAGCTGTCCACTGCGGCAGGGCGGACCAGGACCGGGGCGTCGGCTGTGCCCCCGGCGGGCACCGTGGCCCCCACAGGCCCGGGCGCCGCGGTGGCGGACCCGGCGGAGGCCTGCCGCAAGCAGCTTGCGGGCGTCGTGACCCTCCTGGAGGGCTACCGGACCCAGCAGGGGGAGTATCCCTTCACCCTGGGCTCCCTAAAGAAGGATGGGAAGGTCGCGCTGGGCCCCGAGCAGCTCAAGGACCCCTGGGGCCAGCCCCTGGTCTTCAGCGGCAACAAGCAGGGCTACAACCTTTGCTCCAACGGCCCGGACCTCAAGCGGGGCACCCCTGACGACCTCTGCCAGAAGGCCGACAAGGGCAGCACCTCCAAGACCCCCGCCTCCAAGACGCCTGCCACCAAGCCCGCCGCCACCAAGACCAACAAGGGCACCCAGCTCAAGGGCGTGCAGCTCAAGAAAAAGTAGATTGGGAACCGACCCCCTTACGCCCAACACCCCAACACCCCAACACCTCAACACCCCAACACCCCAAACACTTCCAAGGGCCCAATCCTAGATGTGATCAATAGCAAGCCTTGGGGGGGAAGGGTTAGGGAGAGGGCGAACGAGTGGCTGGCGATGGAACCCGTGCCCTCATCCG
>CAZMEC010000245.1:0-4593 GCA_964565265.1 uncultured Myxococcales bacterium | reverse complement strand
ACCGTCCGCCGGTGGACAATGCCCCGGCTTGATGGAGGCCCCGATGCCCAGCGGCACCACTACCCCCCGCAGATCCCCCCGAAGGCCCAAAAAGAGCGTCCTGCGCGTCCGCCTCTCCCGCAGCCACGGAGGGCCCCCCAGGGACGAGGCCGACATCTTCTCGCCCCTCTTTGCCAATCGACGGCTGGCCCTGGACACCTCCCACCTGGACCCGGACCTGTTGGACCAGCTCAGCGTGGAGTGCCTCCTGGGCCTCAAGGCTGGTCGCCACCTGCTGCCCGTGTATCAGGGCTTCGAGCTGCCCGTGGAGGTCCCCCAGGACTGCACCGCCCACCTGACCCTCACCCTGGACCGCCAGGAGGCCGGGGCCCCCGTGGGAGTGCGGGACTGCCGCCTGCAGTTTGACCGTCCCGTAATGCTGGACCGGGTCTTCCAGTTGCTGTCCGGAGCGGGGCGCCTGTTCAAGGACAAGGATCTGCCTGCGGTCCAGCAGTTCATCTCCTGGTTCTCCGACCCAGAGAGCATCGGCGTGGCCCTGGAGGCCCTCCCCGACAGCCTCCCCGGGTTCCTGGGGCGCTTCCGTGACTTCATCCCTCCCAGGCTCAAGGACCTGGGGCACCTGGTCAATCAGCTCAAGACCGCCACCGAGGATGTGTCCGCCAGGGTGGCCTTGAGCGCCGCCCGGCTGGTGCCCTCGGGGGACGGCTTCATGGAGGCCCACTTCACCGGCGAGGTGCAGGTCATCGGCGGGTTCAGCCTGCCCTTTCACGAGTTCAAGCTGCCCCGGGTGGTGATCCCCCTGCTGAACCAGGAACTGACCCGCATCCTCTCTGACTCCCCCCTGGCGTCGGCCCACCTGGATCGGCGCGCCCTGCCGGATGCCAACGCCCAGGCGGCGGCCTTCTTCCGCATGGTCAGCACCATGGATGGGCAAGTTGAAGTGGCCGGCGTGCTGCCCTCCCTGCGGATTGACAGCGTGGGGGCGGATGACAGCCTCCAGACCCTGGAGCTTGGCACGGAGGGCATCGCCAGGGCCCGGGGCCCCTTCCACTACAAGATGGGGGGCGGCACCATCAGCCTTCGTCTCCCCGACGCCGAACTGCGCCTGGACGACTCCCTGACCCGCTTCTCCCTGGGGCTAACCCTCCGGGCCGAGCCCGCAAGGCTGCTTGAGTTGCTGCGCCGCAAGGACTTCGGCGACGACCTGGCGGCAGAGCTGGACCTTCGCATCAAGCCGGCTTCCCGGCTGGCCAACCTGCGCCTGAACCTGCACAAGCGCCATCCCCTGCTGTTGGGGGAAAGCCGGCTACACCTGCTGCTCCACGGCCTGGACTTCGGGGGGCGCTTCGCCTATCGCCTCGGCGAGTGGCCGGGGGCCGAGTCCCGGCGGGATGTGGCGCTGCGCTTTGGGGGCCAGTTCGAGGCCCTGCCCCCCACGGGCACCAGCGGCGCCGGCAGCGCCCTCACTGTGGACCTGTGTACCGGCCGCCTGGAGGGCAAGCTGCGCTCCCTGCCCCACGGCTATGGGCTGAAGGTGAAGGGGCGGGCGGAGGGGGCCCTGGGTTCCCGGCACTCCCTGCCCGTCTTCCCCGAACTCGGTCTGGACGGCGAGGAGCTGCTGCTGACCAGCGCCGGCGACCTGCGCTTCCAGGTGGATGTGGCCAGTGGCCGCAACAGCGGCGGCCAGCTTGAGTTTGACTTCTCCGGCACCCGGGGCTCCATGGTCCTGGCCCGCATGGAGGGCTCTGTGGGGGGCCTTTCACTGACCATCCCCGCGGGCACCAGGGTGGAGGCCTCGGTGGAGCAAGGGCTCCTGTCCTCCGCCGGACTTGGGACCGCCAGCATCAGGACCTCTTGGAACATGAAGCGGCACTCGCCGTTGCTCAAGAGGGGCGCGGGGGAGGTGGAGATCTTCGTCCCCGAACTGCTGGCCCAGGAGTTCCAACTTGAGATCAGCCCCACGGGGGGAATCCGCATCAAGGGACCCGCCCTAGGCCTGTACGATGCCAGCTACTTCAACGCCCTCATTCATCCCCTGGACGAAGCCGCCAAGTGGATTGAGATCATCCGCTCCAAGGAGGCCATGCAAAGGGTCGAGAGCGCCCTGGCCCTGCTGCACCCGGGGGTGGGCCGGGTCTCTGAAGGCCTCAAGCACCTGGCCCTGCGGCTGGAGACGGTGCTGGAGGAGGAGGCCATCTACTCGCCCGGGGATCTGGTCCCCGCGCCCAAGCTGGCCCGGGTGCTGTCCAAACTGATCACGGGCGGCCTCGAGGAAACCCCCGAGATCCTGGACCTCATCCTTGGAGTGGTGAGGGCCGAGGGGCTGGATCACCCGCGGGTCCGCGCCCTGCTGGAGCGGCACCTGCCCTGGGTCGGCCGCCACGAGTTCGAGGTCATCAGCGCGCTTCGTTGGGTGGGCAAGCTCCTGGGGCCCCTGCCCGTGGAGGCCCCTCCTCCCCTGCGCCCCCTGCCAGACGGCCCGGCAGAGGAGCAGGCCCGCAGCCTCCCCGGGGCGGACCAACTCTACGACCTCCTGGCCCTGGCCGACTCTCCCACCCGGGAAGACTCCGCCCTGTTGG
The DNA here is from genome assembly GCA_964565265.1 of uncultured Myxococcales bacterium. Taxonomy (GTDB): domain Bacteria; phylum Myxococcota_A; class UBA9042; order CAIXZC01; family CAIXZC01; genus CAIXZC01. Next base: position 2,014 of record CAZMEC010000245.1, on the reverse strand, counting down.
CGCGACTGGCGCCCTACCTTTCGCTGAATCAGGTGGAGTGGCTGTTGACCTGCGGCCGCCGGAGCTTCACCCCGGAGGATCGCCTGACCCTGGCGCAGGTGCTGGAGCTCAAGCGCCGGATTCGCTCCATTGGCGAGGACTACGGCGGACTTGGGCACAGCCCCCAGGCGGTGGCCATCTCCTTCTTCCTGGGCGAGGCCCTCCAGCTTGACCGGGAGGCCACCCGGGTACGCGGCGCCGTCTTCCCCCCCCGAACCTTCCTGGGCCCCGAGGACGCCGCCGTGCTGTTGCAGGCGGGACTCGGCGGTACCTGGACGGGCCGCTGGGCCCAGCTCAATCTGCGCCTCCTGTTGAACAAGATCCTGGCCATGCCGAGGGTCTTTGTCCTGGGGGTCCTCTCGGAGATGGGCAGCTTCGATCCCAGGGTCCTGGCGGGGGCCCTCATGGCCCTGTTGGAGCTTCCCCAGAACAAGATGCGAGAACCCCTTGATCTGGTGGCCGCCCTGTCCAGCGCCGTGGGCATGGACATCCCCCGGAGGGCCGATTACATGGCCGGCGGGCGCTGGGCCCGCTTCTCCTACTACGAGGCCTTGAACCGCTCCGCCGAGCAGTTGCTCGAGGAGGCCGGTGAATACCGGGCCCTCAAGCGCCGGCTCCAGGTGGGGGACCAGCGCCGCGTTGGAGGCAACCCCTTCCCCGCCAGGGAACTGGCCCGGGAGGCCCACCGTCAGGTTCGGGAAGCGGACGCCGCGGGGCAGCGCTTCCTGGAACTGGGCAGCAAGGTCAGTCGGGGTGAGGCCGCCCGCGCCTACCAGGAGGCCTTCGACCAATGCGCCGCCCTGGCCGCCCAACATCCCCAGGCCATCCTGTTGCCCTGGTTCAAGCGCTTCTGGGCTCGGAACCATGAGGCCCTGGTGGTGCGCTCCGTGCTGGGCAATGTGCAGGATAACCTGGACCAGGTTCGGGACTGGCTGCGGCTTCAGCTTGGGGGCCCCCTGCCACGCAGCCAGGCCAAGCTGCTGGACGGGGTCATCGACGGTCTCTACTGTCGGCCCCAGGACAGGGCCGCGCTCAAGGTTGACCCCCTGGTGCGACTGTTGCTGCCGGCCCCCGAGGGGCACTACCACTTCACGGTCATCTCCTGCATGGGGGTGGTCACCCAGGGCAAGGAGGGGCACGAACTGGCGGCGGCCTTCAAGCGGCTGAACGATAGTCATGGTGTGCACATAATCCGCGCAGACACTGCCACCAATAAACCTTTGGAATTCAACGCCCGACGCATCATCGAGGCCGTGGAGGAGTGCAGAGGGCCCTACGGATTACTGGGGTACAGCCAGGGCTGCGCCAACGCCCTGATGGCGGAGAGTCTCCTGGCCTGCGGGACCCCAAGGGAGCGGCGCCTCCTGGACCGCCTGGTCTGCCGGAATCTCCTGTTCTCGGCCTTCAACGGGTCGCCCCACGGCAGCTCCACGGACCGGAAGTTCCTCGAGGCCATGGTGGGCCTGGACAACTTCCTGTCCCACTACCAGGCCCGGTTGTCCCAACAGGCCATCGAGGCCGCCGTGCGCGTCATGGTGATGCTGCTGGACAACCGGCTCTCAGCGACGGGTATCCTGGGAATGCGCTCGGTGGCCTACGAGGGCGTGATGGAGCTGCACCGCTACGGACGCTTCAAGGATGCCGTGCCCACCTCCCTGGTGCGGGCCGTGGCTGAGCCCGACCGCTTCCCCGAGGTCTTGCAGTACCTGTATCACATGCTGGGGCGGCTCAGCGGCAACCAGCAGCATGACACCCAGGTGTCCCTCGAGGACGCCCTGGGCCACTCCCGGTGGGTGGACAGCCCCGGGACCCGGGTCCTCAAGGACTGCGACATGGGCAGCCTGCCCCAGCGGACCCACCACTGGTCACCCCTTCGGGAGGACGCCGACCCCATCGCCACCCAATTGGATCGCAAGTACCTGGTCTACGAGTCCCCCAAGGACCGCCATGTGTTCCCCTGGGTTGAAGTGAACGC
>CAZMEC010000244.1:0-4598 GCA_964565265.1 uncultured Myxococcales bacterium | reverse complement strand
TGGCCTCCACCGAGATGGTGAAGGCGGTCTCGAAGCGGGACTGGTTGTTGCGGGTCATGAGTGGTAGCTGCAGCAGCCGGGCCCGATCGGTGGTGACGGTCATGCAGATCAGCCCCCGGCCATGGGTGGCCATGAAGTTGATGTGCTCACCGGCCACAAACTGGGCCGCCATGCACAGGTCGCCCTCGTTCTCCCGGTCCTCGTCATCCACCAGGATGATCATTTTTCCGTCACGGATATCTTCAATTGCTTCTTCGATGCGGGCGAAGCCCATGGCTCACCTCCCAGGATTGACCGCGGTTAGCTTTAGTGCCGGGGAGTCAGCCTGTCAAGGTCAGCCTCCCCTGCGGGGATGATCTCAGACTCTGCGACGGGAAGCGCTCCGGAGGAGCCCCAGGCCCAGGAGCGCCAGGGCCAGCAGGAGGGCGGCCCCGGAAGCGGGCTGGCCCGTGGAGCTACAGGAGGAACTGCTGCCCTTGCCATTGGTGGTCGGACCAGTGTCTTCAGCCGTCCCCGTGTCCTGGAGGGAATCCGTCCCAGTGGTGTCCCCCAAGGTCTCCGGGCTGTCCAGGCCATCCTGGTCCAGGGAGCTGTCGCCCTGGGCATCAGGACCCTCCTGGGTGTCCGTGGGCAGGACGGGGTCAATGCATTGGAAGTCTTCGCACTCCAGGCCCTCGGCGCAGGTGCCGCAGGAGAGGCCGCCGCCGTTGTCTCCGCATTGACGATCGGCGCAGCCGGGAGGGAAGTCGTACTTGGCGTTGGTGCAGTCCTTGGGGGGGTTGCTGCCGGGGGCGCTGCCGGAGCCGCCGCAGCCATACCAGCCATCGGCGGCGAGCCAGCCGCAGGCGCCGTCGCACTCGGCCAGCACCAGCTTGTCCTCCTCGCAGTAGACCTCCACGCTGCCGAAGCAGCAGCCGTCGTAGGTGATGCCTCCGCAGGGGGACTCCACGCAGGCCCCGAGGGAGCAGGTGGTGCCGTTGGCGCAGCCACAGTCGGCGGCGCAGGAACTGCAGCTCTCGTCGGGGTCACAGGTCTCGTCCCCGCAGTGATCCTCCTTGCACTCGCCACCGCTGCAGACCTCGCCCTCGCCGCAGCCGCAGTCCTCGGCACAGTTCTGGCAGTTCTCGGTATCGCTGCAGGTCCCGTTGCCGCAGCCAGTGGGCATGGGGCAGACGCTGCAATCGTTGCAGGAGCAAGTCCACTTGGGGCCCCAGCAGCCGGGATCGGGCTGCTTCTCGGAGATGCAGGCACCCGAGTAGGCGCCGTCGTCGTCGTTGTTGCAGGAGCCCCCAACGCAGGTGCCGTCCGGGACCCACTTCTCAAAGGGCAGGGCGGGGATGGTGCGGCTGATGCAGTGGATGGCGCCCGAGTAGAGGGAGATCTGATCCGAGTTGATGCCCAGGTGGGTCCACTCCGGCATGGCCTCCTTCCAGGTCGCCAGGGCCTGGGCCTCCCGGTCCTTGTCCACGGAGTAGGTGGGCCAGAGGTTCAGCTTGGTGGTGCCATCAGCGCTGACATACAAGGTGGAGTTGATGAAGGTGCGGGGGATGTCGCCGTAGTCGGGGTCGTCGCCGGGGTTGGGCATGACCATGCGGTGGACGGTCATGGTGCTCCCCTCGCCCAGGTCCACGCTCTTCAGGAGGGCCTCGTTGTCATCCATGCGCTTGGCGTTCTCCGAGTCGTCGGCCACGGCGAAGTCGCCAAGCACCGCGCCGTCCCGGGCATAGAGCTTGAAGAACATATCAATGTGGCCCGTGCCATCGGTGGTGATGTCCTTGAGGATGATGGTCTTGTCGCAGGCGAAGTACTCCTTGAAGATCTTGGAGAGCTCGTCCCGGGAGAGGCCGGTGTTCACCAGTTCCCGCTGGGTGGTGTAGCAGCGGCCCTCACCGTCGGCCTGGAAGTTGCCGCCCTCGAGGGAAATGGGCGAGCGGTAGGTGGTGGCGCCTACCAGGTTACCAAGGCGGCTGGGGATGGCGTCGTCCAGGATGCGCTCCGGGTAGTAGACGAAGTCCGCGAAGGCCACCGTGTTGTCGAGGTTGACCAGGGGCAGGGGGGCGTAGTCGATGGTCCAGATGGCGTCGTTGGGAAGCTTGAAGAACTTGAGCTTCTCGTCGATGGTGGCCTGGGAGGCCCCCAGGGTCTTGACCTTGTTGGTCAGGGAGGTCTTCACCGCGTCGCCGTCGTGAATGACCCACACCTCACCGGCATTCAGGGCCCCGTTCACCAACTTGGCCATGGTGTTGAACACCTGGGGGTCATCCGGCAGGTAGTCCGTCGCGGTGACGATCATGGACTGCATGGGTTCCCACTCGCGCATGGCCCGGAAGGTGCCGGCCTCGGGGGGCTCGGTGATGGCATACCACTGGGGGTGGGAGTCCCGGTAGTCATCGTAGTAGTCGGCCTTGGCGGGGGTCAGTTCCCCTGCCGGCAGCGCCGTGGCTGGCAGGAACCCGGCCACCCGTCCACCGGTAGTGGGGGAGCTGGAGGGGGCAAACGCAGGATCGGCGCAGGACACCAGCAGCAGGGCGACGCCAAGAGACCACAGGGCAGCGAACTTCATGGAACCTCCAACCCGTCGAGGGCAAGTAGTCAAACGCGCGTAACACTAATGAGGGAGCCCTGGTTTGGCAACAGAATATTCGGGTAGGCCTGGCAGCGCTGCGCAAGATATTCCTTGCGTTTTGAAGCCAGAAAAAGATACTTACCCGCGGTCTGCCGTCAAAGTAAGGCGCAGGAACCTTGTTCGATTGGAAGGAGTCCATAGATGGCCAATACCAAGACCCTCACTCGCGAAGAGCGGAAATCCAAGAAGCGGGTTCTCCGCCGCGGTCTCAAGGATTTCTACACCACCTTCACCGCCCAGGACCGGAAGAAGTTCCGCAAGGCCGTGAAGGGTGGGCTGCGCGGCTTCAAGCTGGGCACCAACCAGGAAGACTGATGACCCCATGAAAGCGGTCATACCAGCTGCCGGCCTTGGCACTCGGTTGTTTCCGCTTTCTCTGGCCTGCCCCAAGGAGATGCTGCCGCTGGGCAGAAAGCCCGCGCTGCATCATGTGGTTGAGGAGGCTGTGGAGGCGGGGGTGGATACCCTCGTGCTCATCACTGCCGCCTCCAAGACCTCCATCACCAGGTACTTCTTCGAACCCCTTGAAGACACCCTCCCTCCGGGCTGCCCCCGGGAGCCCCTGGACGAGATCCGGCGCATCACCGATCGCATGGACATCGTGGTCATCCATCAAAAGGGTGCCAAGGGCCTGGGCCACGCGGTCTGGTCGGCCCACTCGGTGGTGGGCGACGAGCCCTTCCTCATCATGCTCCCCGACGACATCATCCGCCCCTCCATCACCAAAGAGATGGTGGCCCTTGGGGCTTCCTCCGGGCAGGGCGTCCTGGTGGTCAAGGAGGTGCCCGAGGCGGAGGTCAGCCGCTACGGCATCGTGGACTACCGTGGGGATCAGCAGCCCCTCCAGATCGTGGGCGCCGTGGAGAAACCCCTAGCCCATCTCGCCCCCTCCCACATGGCCATTCTGGGCCGCTACCTACTGCCCGCCGGGAGCATGTCCCTCATGGGCACCGTGGGCGTGGGTCATGGCGGCGAGATCCAACTGACCTCCTGCCTGGACCTCATCGCCAAGAGGGACGGGCTCCTGGGGATCACCTTGGAGGCCAGCCGGCATCTGGATCTGGGCTCCATGGATGGTTACCTGGAGGCCAATGTCCGGGTAGCCCTGGAAGAGCCCGAACTGCGACGAAGACTGGGCCTTACACTTCACTGACCAGCACGGAGATTCCCATGGTTGAAGGCGTATTTGAACGCATAGAGAACCTGCGTGAGCGCATCGGTGCCCTGGAGGTTGCCTTCGATCTTTATGGGAAGGTCCGAGAGCTAGGGCGCCTCGAAGAGCTTAGCCAGGAGCCGGACTTCTGGAACGACGCCAAGGTGGCCGCCAAGACCCTGAAACACCAGGCCGCCTTAAAGCGGGTGGTCTCGGAGATGAAGGCCATCAGGGGCCTCATGGACGACGCCGAGGTGTTGGCCACCATGGCCCAGGAGGAGCGGGACAACAGCCAGGACGGGGAGATCTCCGGGCTGGTGGAGAAGGGCGAGGCGGAGGTCAACCGGCTGGAGTTGATGCGCATGCTCTCCGGCGAGCACGACGCCGGCAATGCCTTCCTGGTGATCAACGCCGGGGCCGGCGGCACCGAGTCCCAGGACTGGGCCGGCATGCTCATGCGCATGTACCTGCGCTTCTGTGATCGGCAAGGCTGGAAGGCCTCCATCTTCGACGAGCAACCCGGCGAAGAGGCGGGCATCAAGTCCACCACGGTGCTGATAGAGGGCGAGAATGCCTTCGGGTTTCTGAAGGCCGAGATCGGCATCCACCGGCTGGTGCGCCTCTCTCCCTTTGATGCGGCCCATCGCCGGCACACCTCTTTTGCGGGCGTCTTCGTCTACCCCGAGGTGGACGATGACATCAACATCGAGATCGAGGACAAGGACATCCGCATCGACATCTTCCGGGCCAGTGGTGCGGGCGGGCAGAAGGTCAACAAGACCTCCTCCGCCATCCGCATCACCCACATCCCCACCAACA
>CAZMEC010000243.1:0-4638 GCA_964565265.1 uncultured Myxococcales bacterium | reverse complement strand
TGACGCAGGGCTTGACGCGGCTTTGCAGGCCGATGGCGGCGAGCTTGGCGTGGATGCCTGCGTGGCCGACTGTCTGGACAAGGCCTGCGGCGGCGACGGCTGCGGGGGCTCCTGCGGGGAGTGCAAGAAGGGCAAGTTCTGCAACCCCGAGTTCAAGTGCGAGACCTGTGTGCCCGACTGCGAGGGGCGCGAGTGCGGCGAGGACGGCTGCGGCGGCCTTTGCGGGGACTGCCCCGGGGGCTGGAGCTGCGACGCCCTGGGCCTTTGCCTGGCGCCGCCCTGCGTGGGCTCAACGGTGACCTGGACGGAGGCCTTTGGGGACGCTCTGCCCGCCGGGTGGGTCCAGGCGGATGCCCAGCCCGAGGACGAGGTGGCCTTCCTGGCCAGCAACCTGCGGGCCTTCTCGGGGAACTGGTCCCTGCACCTGGGCAAGCCCGACTCCTCCAGCTACGACACGGGGGCCCGGGTGACCCTGGCCCTGGAGTCGGCGCCCTTCGAGGTCCCCGCCCTGGAGGGTCAGGTGGCGCTGCTGTTCCGCCTCTGGATGGACTGCGAGCCCCAGACCTCGCCCCTGTACCCCTACGAGCACGATGTGCTGTTCATCCACGCCGTCCCCACCGCCGGCGGCAGCCCCGTGCTGCTGTTCGACTCCCGCGTGACGCTGGGCAGCACCCAGGGCCAGTGGCTGCCCTTCGGCGCGGACCTGTCGGCCTTGAAGGGCCTAAGCGTTCGCCTGCGCCTGGACTTTGACACCGTGGATGAAGTGGAGAACGACTTCGAGGGCCTGTACCTGGACGACCTGGCCCTGGGGCTGTTCTGTCCCCCCTGCCTGGACAACGACGGCTGCCTGGGCGCCGGCCCCTGCCCCACCTGCGTGCCCCTGTTCCAGGCCGGCGGCGCCGGGTTGTGCCAAAGCCCGGAAGAAGCGGCTTGCGGGCTGTAGGCTTCCCCTCACCCCCAACACCCCGACACCCCAACACCCCAACACGCCAACACCACGCCGGCCCTTTGCCCGCTTGTTGACGCGCGCGGTTCGGAAACGATCTACCTCGGCGGGTTTCTTTGCGCCCGCGCGTAGCGGTCCCAGGTGCCGATGTCGTACCAGGGGAAGTCCAGCTCCAGCCCCCGCAGCCCCCCCTGTTGCAGCAAGGGGCGGAAGACCAGCTCCACCACGCTGCAGCAGCGGTCCGCGGGCAGCAGTTGGTGGGCCCTTGGTTCCAGCACATAGATGCCGCTGAACACACAGGGTCGGCCCGGCCCAGGGTGGGCGCCCTCCTTGCAGATGCTTTGCACCCGGCCCTCGCCGTCCAGGGCCATGGTGCGCAGCTCCTCCCGGCCCGCGGCGGGCAGCAGCAGCAGGCTGGCGTCGTCGCTGTGCCCGGCGTGGAACCCGGCCAGGGCCCGCCAGTCAAAGTGAAAGGCGTTGTCGCCGTTGACCACCAGCACCGGTTCGTCTTGGAAGAACAGGCTGGCCGCCCGCCCGATCCCCCCGCCGCTGCCCAGGATGGGGTCCTCCGGCGAGAAGCAAAGCCGAAGCCCCGGAGGGCACACCCGCTGGGCGAAGTCCCCCAGCAGCTCCCCCCGATGATGCAGGTTCAGCACCACCCGCTGGAAGCCCGCCGCCGCCAGGAACTGGAGGTTGCGCTCCAGCAGGGTCCGGTCCCCCAGGGGCAGCATGGGCTTGGGCAGGTATTCAGTGAGGGGCCGCAGCCGCGTGCCCAGCCCCGCCGTCATCAGCATGGCGGTCTTCAGGGTCGCCTTCATCAGCCCAGGTCCTCGATGGAATCTATGTCCCCCAGCATCCCCGCCAGCTTCTTCTTGAGGGCCGCCTCAAGCTGCCGCACCCGCTCCCGGGAGACGCCCCAGCGCTCGCCGATGACCTGCAAGGTCTCGGGGTCATCCGCCAGGATGCGCAGCTTCAGCAGCTCCTGTTCCTTGGGGTTCAGCTTGTCGATGAGGCCGGGCAGCCGCTGGGATACCCGCGCCAGAATCTGCTCCCGGGCCAGGTCCTGCTCCTGGTTGGCCCCCTGGTCCACCAGCAGGTCCACGAAGTGGGTCTTGCCGTCCTCGCCGGCCTCGCTGTCCAGCGAAAAATCCCGCAGCGCGGACATGATCTCGGGGCCCCCCTGGCGCTTCTTGGCGGCGGGCAGGATGACCACCTCGTCCTGGCCCTCGGCCTCCTGGGCCAGCTCCGTGAGCTCTTCAAGCTTCTGCACCTCAGCCTGGCCGCCGTTCTTGAAGAACAGCCGCCGCTGGGCCTGGCTGGTGCCCACCTTGACCAGGCTCCAGGACCGGATGATGTAGTTCTGCATGTAGGCCTTGATCCACCACACCGCGTAGGAGATCAGCCGGTAGCCCCGGTCGGGGTTGAACTTCTGCACCGCCTTCATCAGGCCGATGTTGCCCTCCTGGATGAGGTCCACCAGCTTCACATTGTAGGAGGAGTAGGAGTGGGCAATCTTGACCACAAAGCGCAGGTTGCTCTCCACCAGGCGCCGCGCCGCCGCCGCGTCCCCCGCCACGAAGCGCCGGGCCAGGTCCTCCTCCTCTTGCCTGGTCAGCAGGGGGATGCGGTTCACCTCCCGCATGTACAGATCCAGGGGGTCCTGGCGGGTGGGGGGGAGGGCGCGCTCCCGCAGGGCAGGCAAGCCCACAGGGGCCTTCTTCACGGGCAGGTTGGGGTTGCTTCTGGTTTTGGCGTCCAGTTCGTCGTTCATGGGGCGGGCGAGCTTTGTTCAGTCCTGGGGTACTTTTCCACCCAGCATGTTGTCCAGGAACACCTGGGCCTCGTTTTCATTCTCAGCGTTCTTCTTGACCCGCTCGATCCGGGCGTCCTGGACGGACTTGCCCGAGGCCACCAGGGCCTTCATATCGGCCACCTCGCGGTCCACCATGCTCTTGATGCCCGCAGCCGAGCCCCAGCCCACCTGCTTCTGGCCGTTGATCACGAAGGACGGGGTGCCCCGGGCCTCCAGCAGCGTGGCCACCTTGCCGTTGGCGTCAAACTGGAAGTCCAAGGCGGGGTCCGCCAGGTCCTTCTTCCACTTCTCCAGATCCAGCCCCAGGGTCCGCGCGTGGTTCTCCAGGTCCGTGTCCGCCATGGCGTACTGATCCTTGAACAGCAGGTCGTGGTATTCCCAGAACTTGTCCTGGCGGAAGGCCGCCATGGCCGCCTTGGAGGCCGCCCGCGCCCGACGGTGCATGTCCAGCGGGTTGTTCCAGAAGATCCAGCGCACCTCGGGGCTGTTCTCCCGAAGGAAGGGGGCCAGGCCCTCGCCGGCGCGCTTGCACACGGGGCACTGGAAGTCGGACATGATGAACACATAGACCAGCGCATCCTCGGGGCCCACGGCGGGCATGGCGCCCATCTCGGTCTTGAAGCTGCCGCTGGGGATGGGGCCCAGATCCTTGGGCGCCTCACCCAGGGCCTTGGTCTCAGGAGGCTTGGGGGCTGCGGGGGCGGGGGCCGGGGGGGCGGGGGGAGGCGGCGGCGGAGTGGGGGCCGCGGGGGCCACCTTGGCCAGCTCCTCCTTGATGATCGCCCGAGTCTTTTCATCCAGGGCGGCCATGGTCTTCTCCACCGCGCGGGCGGTGGCGGCTTCGATGATCTTCTCCGTGTCCACCGCCGGCGCCGGCGCCACCTGGGGGGCCGGGGCGGTCTGGGCCGCCACGGTGCGCTCGCCAAGGTTCTTCACGGTATAGGCAGACAGCGCCAGCGCGCCTCCAGCCACCAGCATTGCCAACACGATGATCAGCTTTCCAGGGTTCCCATTCATGTGTTCCTCCAGTTCAGACCGGCCTAGTATAGTCGGCCGCCGGGGAGGCGCAAGGCCCCATCCAACCCCGACGCGGATCGGCACCGATGGGTGGGGGCAAAATTCACCTTTGCACCTCCACCCTGACCGGCTAGAATACCCACCGTTCGAAGCCCCCAAGGTCCGGTCAGGAGGTGCCAGGTGAGACAGATGGCTGCGATTCTCCTGTTGTTGTTGCTTGCCGGTGGGGGCTGTGGGGGCACGGATACCGGCAGCGGCCCCAAGGACGCCAGCATCCCTGACGACTTGGGCTCCCACGACGCCGACACCCAGGACACCGCCCACGCCGACACCCAGGACACTTCCCACGCCGACACCCTGGACACTTCCTACCCCGACACCCTGGACACTTCCCACCCCGACACCCTGGACACTTCAGACACTTCCCACCCCGACACCCTGGACGCCACCGACACCACCCTCGCCTGCCTTCCGGCCTGCACGCCCTACCAGCTTTGCAACGAGGGCACGGGCCTTTGCGAAGACAATCCCCTTTGTGCCACCGACTTCTGCACCGGGGCGCCCGCTGCCATGCAGCGGTTGGAGCGGGACGGCCAGCCCTTCTATGTGGATCGCTTCGAGTGGCCCAATGTGGAGGGCGTGACGCCCGAGGCCGGGGTCGCCGATCTAGCCGCCGCCACCCAGCGCTGCGAGGCCGTGGGCAGGCGGCTTTGTGCCGGGGCGGAGTTGGGCTTTGCCTGTTCGCCCACGGGCCAGGCCTACCCCTACGGCGCCGACTACAACGGCACCGCCTGCAACACCGAGCTTCCCTTCGAGGTGGCCAAGACCGGCGCCTTCCCGGGCTGCCACGCGCCTGACCTTG
>CAZMEC010000242.1:0-4653 GCA_964565265.1 uncultured Myxococcales bacterium | reverse complement strand
GGCGTGAAGTTGTAGGGGTAGCGGATCTTGCACTCGCCGCCCACGGGCTTGCGGAACTTGATGCGCTTGAGGACATTGGTGGCGCAGTCCACCACCTTGGCGTTGCCCAGTTCGTCGCCGGCCACGCTGATCTCGGAGATGTTCCCCTCAAGATCAATCGTGAACTGGTAGCTGACCTTGCCCTTCAGGGCCGGGTTCTTCTGCAACTCCGGGTCGTAGCAGAACTTGAAGGCGCCGCGCTTGGAGGCGATCTTGGCCTGGATGTCGGCCTTGTCGCAGTAGACCTGCAGCTCGGCCTCCTTGAGCTTGACCTTGCCGGGCAGCCGCGGCAGGGCCACCTCGGGGAAGAGGACCACCACCGTGGAGGGGCAGCCGCCGCCAGCCTCGTCGCACAGCACGCCGGGGTAGGCCTGCTCCAGGGCGGGCAGGCCCTTGGGATGCAGGAAGGCCAGGCGCGCGGCCACCAGGGCCACCATGCCGGCGGGGGCGTCGTCGTCGGCCACCACATAGATCACATTGCCCGCGTCCCACTTCTTCATCATCTCGCCCACAAGCGCGGCGGTCTCGTCCAGCCACCCGTCCTTGGCGCGATCGGTGTAGGCCAAGAAGAGGTTGAAGGCCGGGTCCACGATGCGTTCGTCCACGATGGAGCGGTACTTGCCGGGCCAGGGACTGTTCAGGGGTGCGGGCTTGCGGGTGGGCTTCACGAAGGCGCGGTCCGGGGCGTTGGCCGGGGGGTAGACGGAGATGCGGCTCTTGGCTTTCACATGCACGATGAGGGGCCGCTTGTAGGGCAGGTCCAGGGACTCCGCGGGCAGATTGAATTCATCGAAGTGGACGGTGGGCTGGATCCCCAGGGGGCCGTCCGCGCGGGCCAGGCGGATCTCCCGAAAGCCGGCGGCATTCAGCGACATCAGGGCGGCCCGGGCGTAGAGGGCCTTGGCCGCCGGTTCCAGGTACAAGGTGAAGGCGCCGCCCAGGCCCCGGTCCTCCACCACGGGGGGCCGCTGGTCGTTGCGCTTGCCCTCCACCGCTGGGAAGAGGGTCTTCTCAAGGGCGAGTTCATCCTTGGCCAACTGGGCGCTGGCGTCCCTCACGGGAGGCAGCACCAGATCGTCCGTCTCCACCAGGGCCTCGCCCACGGGCAGCTTCACCCGGGGCAGCTTGCCAGCCTTGTCCCGGCGCTGGTCCAGCAGGGCCTTGATCTCGTCCGCCGAAAGGAGGGTCCGGCCGGGGAAGGTCAGGCCCAGCTCACGGTCCAGGGGGCCGAGGTTGGCGCCCTGCACCTGGGTCGCGGCGAGCATGCCCAGGGAGAGGGCCTGGTCGCTGAGGTACAGGAAGGGCAGGGGCTGGTAGTCAAAGCGGGCGGTGGCGGGCTCGGGGCGGTCCTTGGCCCAGGGATCCCGGGGCTGGTCCACGCCTGCCATGGAGGGCTCCCAGGGACGGTACAGGAGGAGGGCCGCGGGGGCCTTGGCCCGAAGCTGGATGCCCAGGTCGGTGAGGAGCCGGGCCACCGTGCCGCCGCTGTTGGCGCTGGCGTCCAGGGTTGCCAGATAACTGGCCACGCGCATGGGCAGGACCCGGTCCACGGTGATGAGCTGGGCCTCTTCGGGGGTCAAGCCGAAAAGCTGGGGGCAGTCCCGGCGCACGGCCGCCAGATGGTCAATCTTTACAAGGCCGGGGCTGGCGGCGGCGGGCTCGGCGGCGGCGGGGGCCTCGGGGGTGGCGGTCGCGGGGGCTTCGGGGGCCTGCTCGGCCACCGGGCACACGAAGCCGTTGGCGGGGTCGGACAGCAGGACCTTGGCCAGCTCCTCCACGGGGGTGGTCTCCAGCTCGGCGCAGGCGGGGCACAGCTCCGTGCCCAGGTGGGCCGCCAGGGACTTCCAGCGCAGGGCCTCGTCGCCGGGGGTGGGCACGGCCAGGGCCCGCAGGGCCTTCACCATCAGCAAGGCCCGGGCGCAGTCCGCCACCAGATCCTTGCCCGCGGCCAGCTCCTTGAGGCTGGGAGGCTTGGGCTGGTTCTCCTTGGGGGCCACCTCCGCCAGGATGTCCAGGAGGGCCCGGACGGGGGCCAGTTCCTCGGCGGGGATGGGGGAGCCCGAGACTTCCTTGGCCAGGGCCTCGAAGAGCCCCGCGTTCAAGGCCAGGCCAGGTTCAGTAGAGGCTGCTGCCAGGCGCTCCAGGGCCACCGTGGCGGCCAGGTGGAGGGCCAGGCGCCCGGCGCCCACTGCGGCCTCCCCGGCGCCCGCCTCACGGGCCAGGGCGGAGGTCGCCACGAGGCGCTGGGCCAGGGCCTCACCTGCCAACTCCTTGGCCCCCTCCTCAAGCGTCGCCAGACGCTGGGCTGGGCTGGGCGGCGGGGGCTCCACGGGCTTGGGTTCTTCCTTCACCACCGGCGCCGGGGCGGTTGCGGGGGCAGGCTCGGGCGCAGGGGCCGGCGCCTCCTCCACCACGGGGGCCGGCGCGGGGGCCACGGGGGCCTCCTTCTTGCAGCCCCAAGCGCCAAACAGAGCCAGAACCAAAAGCACCCCACCAAGCTTCCTCATCATCCTTGCAGCTCCTTCCAGTGCCTTGTAAACGGCCCTATTTATGGCCCTTAGGGGAACTCGTGTCAATTGGCCGGAAGGTGGGGGGTCCGCGTGCCCACCCGCGACCCGCTTGCACCAACGACCCACCCTGCCGCTGGAGCAGCGCGCCAAAGGACTAAGGACGCCAAGGACCCAAAGGACGGAAAGGACGCCAAGGACGGGTCGGGGCGCGCAAGGACGAAGGACCCCAAACACCCCAAACACCCCAACACCCCCAACACCCCAGACACTTCCAAGGAGAGCGGAGGGGTCAGGACCTTACACATTACACTCGCGGCCCTACAGCGAAAACGGCTGGGTGAGGCTCATCATGAGGCCCAGGCTGTAGCCGCGAAGGGATACCGAACGGCCTCCGAAGACAAGCCCGTGACCACCGACATCATTGCAAGACGAGGAGTCAATCCAGCCAGCCGCCTGGAGAGCCAAGCCAAGAGAGGTGGCTCGGCCTATGTCCCACTCCCGAGCCAATGCGGCTGACCAGCCAGCGGCGGCGTACCAGATGCCAAGATTTACGCCGGCCGCGAAGCGGAGGGCCAGGTCCCCCAAGGCTGGAAGGCGAAGCTCAAGCCCGGGGCCAGTGACTGTGGTAGTCTGGGTCCATTCCCAGCAACCGCCAATGGGACACGATTCGTCCTCAATATGCGGGACCGGCAGCGCCATGCCCCAGAGGCCCCAATAGAAAGACCAGAGTGTTCTGTTGACCAGCAGCAGATCCAGGGAATACAGCACCGTTGCGCCCGAGACCTGCTGCCTCACGGGCTGGTTGTCATTCCACTCGTCGTTGCCCAGGTCCAGTTCGCCGGAGTAGAGCCCTCCCCCAAGCATCAGCCGGAGGCAGACCCGGTCGCTCAGGGGGCAGACAGAGGAGCCGCCCGGGCCAGTTTCCGCCGCCGCAAGAGGCCTTCCCAAGTCCCCCAGGAACAGCCCCAAGACTCCTACCAGCCAGACGCCGGCCCGAAAACCTCGCCCCGCCAAACTGCGCGAACCCGCCAGGGTAGTGGTCTTCATTTTGGCTTCACCAGCAGGACCAGACCCACGGTTTGACCGGTGAGCATTCCTGTGCTGAAATATGTGTACTCTCCGTCATTGCTTTCCCAGAACTGGTCCTGGTCCATGCGGTGAGTCACCTGGAGTCCCAGGCCGGTCTCGAAGTCCCTCGCATTCCAGAAATAGGCCCCAACCAGGCCACTGACCAACGCCGTGGGGAAGGTTCCAAACATGGGGCCCACCCCGCCACCGACTTCCACGAAGGCCCCACCCAGTTCCGGGAAACGGCACCCAAGGGTTGGCCCGACGGTCAGGATCGTCCTGGTCCAGTCCCAGTTACTGACAGCATCCTCGTCCAGGTAATAATCCCAGGCATTGCCGCCATCCTTCTTCGTGTCTTCAATGTGGGGATTGGGCACAAACAGGAAGCTGACCCCCACACCCAGGTAGAACCGACTGCCCACGGGAAAGATCCTATCCCCCGCCAGCAGCACAGGCACTCCGGCTACCCGGTGATGCTGGGCACCGCTTTTCATCAACCGATAGTCCCCCTCAAACCAGCCAGTTCCAAACAGCCACCTTGAGTGTCCGTTGGCGAACTCGATCAGCGGTTGTTGGGGCTTGGGCCGCACCCAGTTCTGGGCGGTGGCCAGAGAGGGACCAAGCAGCAGCAAGGCCAGGAGGCAGGCCTGGAGTGCGGCGGGGGCAAGCCGCCAAGCTACCCGACCGCGCAGCGACTCTGCCCTTGGATTAGGTCCCTGTGGAAACATGTTGGTTAGCATCCAACGGGTTGCCCCCAGTTGTCAACCGGCTGTGCGCGTGCACACACGACCCACGCTGCCGCTGGAGCAGCGCGCCAAAGGACTAAGGACGCCAAGGACCCAAAGGACGGAAAGGACGCCAAGGACGGGTCGGGGCGCGCAAGGACGAAGGACCCCCAACACCCCAACACCCCAACACCCAGACACCCCAACACCCAGACACCCCCAACCCCCAAACACCCCAACCCCCAGACACTTCCAACCCTTCCTGCCAACATTGCGTGAGACACCCGGGATAAAGAGTTTAGAGTAGTTGG
>CAZMEC010000241.1:1534-4657 GCA_964565265.1 uncultured Myxococcales bacterium | reverse complement strand
GGTCCTTGATCCTCAAGGCCTGCTTGTAGAGCCCGATGGCGGTGGGATACTTGCCCGAGTTGAACATGGCGTCGGCCTGATCGGCCAGGTTCTTGGCCCGGGCCTCGGCGTCGTCCTGGGCGGCGGCGGCGGTCTGGGCGCCGGCGGCGGCCTTCTGGGTGCTCTTCTGGGCGGCGGCGGTCTCAGCAGCCTTGGCGCGCTTGGCAGCCTCAAGCTTCTTTTGTTCGTCCAGATCCTTGGCGCTGACCACTTTTTCAGCCAGCAGGGCCTGGCTGCGGGTGTTCAGTTCATCTTTGGCCTTCTTGAAGGCCTCCATGGTCCTGCTGAGTTCATCCTCGCTGGCGGACGCAAATCTGGGCTTGAAGGCAGCCAAATCGGTCTTGGACTTCTCCACGCTGCCAAGGAGGGCGTCAAACTCGGCGGTCTTGTCGCTGCGCTGGGCCTGTTTCCATTCGTCGGCCCGGGTCTTCAAGGGGGACTCCAGGGCGGAGAAAGCCTTCTCCAGGTCCTCGGCGTCGTAGGCGGCCCGCTGGGCCAGGTCCTGGCGGCGCTTCCGGGCGTCCAGTTCGTCCGCCGTGGGGAGGGGCTTGCCCACCAGCGCGTAGGCGGCGTAGCTGGCCTCGTCCACCTGGACCTCCAACTCGTCCATGCGGGCCTCAACTTCATCCTTCGTGAGGCTGCCCATCTTGTCGGAGGCCTTGGAAAGGGCCTGGTTGACGCCCGTGAGGGCGGCCAGGGACTTGGTGACCTCGCCCACATCCTCAGTGACGCCCAGGCGAATGAGTTCGCTTTGACGGGCCGTGAGGCGGGAGGTCAGTTTGACCAGGTCCTCACGCCAATCCTTCACCTTGGCCAGCGCGGCCGTCCGGGCAGCGTCGTCGGGGGAGGTGGGCGGTGGCGTGGGGGCGGCCTCTTTGGCCGGAGCGGGCTTCTCGGGTTCGGGGGCCGGGGCCGGCTGGGGCGCGGGGGCCGGGGTCGGGGCGGGGGCCGTAGCGACGGGCTCGGCCTTGGCGGTATCCTCGGCCTTGGGGGAGGCCGCAGGCTTGAAGACCAAGAACAGCACCGCGGCCACCAGGACCAGGGCCGCCGGCAGACCCACCAGGAGGGCCAGGGGGGGCTTCTTCTTGGGGGCGTCAAGGGGATCCCCAGCGTCCGTGCTGGGCAGGATCTCGGTGTCCGAGGAGGGCGCCGGGAGAGTTGCCGTTGCCGGGGCTTCGTAAGCCTGACCCTCACCGTCCAGGCGGCTCTTGATGGCCTCCAGGAGCTTGCGGACATCCATGGCAGTGGCGGGCCGCTGTTCACGCTTCTTGGACATCAATGCGGTGATCAGGTCCTGCAGCCCCGGATCGATGTTGGGATTGAGCTGGTTGGCCGGGACAGCGGTCTCGGTGAGGTGCTTGGTGACGATTCCGATGGGGGTCTCGGCCGTGAAGGGCAGCTTCCCCGTGGTCATCTGGTAGAGGATGATACCCAGGGCGTAGAGGTCGCTGCGGGGGTCCAGTTCGTCGCCGCGGCCCTGCTCGGGGGACATGTATTCGGGGGTGCCACAGACCACGCCGGCCATGGTGTGGAAGGTCTCTTTTTCTTCGTTGCCAGGGGTCGTGATCTTGGCGATGCCGAAGTCCAGAACGGTGACGAAGTCCTTCTGGTGGCGGCGGTCCTCCACCATGACATTCTCGGGCTTCAGGTCGCGGTGGATGATGCTGGCCGAGTGGGCCTCATCCAGGGCCGAGGCAATCTGGATGGCAAAGTGCAGGATGCGCTTGGTATCAAGCGGCCCCTCCTTGCTGATCACATGGGACAGGTCCCGGCCCTCAAGGTAGTCCATGGCGATGTAGTGAATCGACCCTTCAGCCACGCCGAAGTCGATGACATTGATGCAGTTGGGGTGCTTGAGGCGGCTGGCCGCCTTGGCCTCACGATGGAAGCGGGCGGACAGGGAGGGATCTCCCACCAGATGGGGGTGGAGGACCTTGATGCAGACTTCCTTGCCGAGGTTTATCTGCTCGGCCTTGTAGACGCTGCCCATGGCCCCGGAGCCCAGTTTCTTCTTGAAGAGAAACTTCCCCACCAGGGTGGTACCCAGCAGCGCGTCGCCTTTGTCCTTCTTTTCCACGGGAATCTGGGTGCCGCAGTTGGGACAGAAGCGGGAAAATTCCTCCACATCGGTATAGCACTTCGGACAGACCTTCAAGGCCCTGGTTCCTTTCGGACAGTGAACGCCCCTTTATATGTTCAAAGCAGGCACTGTTCAAGAAAAATCAAGGAAAGAGGCGGGGGTCAGTCCCAGGCCCGCGGCCAGGTGCCGGTGGAGGACCCAGGCAGCCTGGGGAGAGGTAGGCGCCAGGCCCGTTTCCAGGAGAATCGAGGTCATGCGGACCTGCAGACCGCAGGGGTCAATAAGCTGGAACCAGGACATGGGAGTGGAGAGATTCAGGGCGATTCCGTGCATGGTGACACCCTCGGTGGTGCGGACTCCCACGGAGAGGAGTTTGCGGTCCTCCACCCAGATGCCAGGGTGTTCTTCGTCAATTCGGGCGCCCCCGACGCCCAGCTCCAGGCAGGTCTTCAGGGAGGCCTCCAGGAGGCGCTCAATGTACCAGGCGAAGGTCTTGCCGAGGGGCGCCAGCTCAATCAAGGGGTAGGCCACCAGTTGCCCAGGACCGTGGAAGGTGATGAGGCCCCCCCGGTTGCTTTGGACCACCGTGGCCCCCAGGGCCCGCAGCCGAGCCTCGTCAGCATGCAGGAACTCCGCCCCGCCCCGCTTGCCCAGCGTGTACACCGGGTCGTGTTCCAGGCACAGCATCAGGTGGTCCTGGCCAGCGCTGGAGCGCACCAGACAGCAGCAGTCCTCCTGCAGGCGAAAGGCCCGGCCATATTCCAAGGTTCCAAGCCAGCGGCTGTGAAGAAAGGCGCGCATGTTCCCCGACCTCCAGGCCCGCTGCTATACCACAAAGGGGGACGCGGGGGGAAGAGGGGGGCGGTGGCTGCACCTTGACCTGTCCATGTCGTCCATGATGTCCATCCCGTCCTTGCCCCCCGCAGCCCCCGCCAGTATGCTGCCCGCCGGAGGTTGCCTTGCTATCACCACGGTTGACCCGGTTTCGGGTGGACAATGAAAAG
>CAZMEC010000241.1:0-1434 GCA_964565265.1 uncultured Myxococcales bacterium | reverse complement strand
GGAGGTTGCCTTGCTATCACCACGGTTGACCCGGTTTCGGGTGGACAATGAAAAGCGCATCACGCCCGTCCTGGTGTCCTGGGGGCGGGCGGAGAACCTGGCTCCGGCGGAGGCTTTGCTGGGGCTGGCGGTCTCTTTGGTTGGGGCCACCCGGGGCGAGGTCGTGGAGGCCTTGGACCTGGCGGTGGAGGCCCTGGGGAATCCCCAGTTGACCCGCGGCCTTCGGGAGGTGCTGCTGGGGCTTTGCGAGTTTGAGGGTCCCTCGGGGCCTGAGCCTTCAGCGCTGCGGCTGGAGGTCTTCGAGGAGGCGGGGCGCTGCTTCCCCGTGGGCCTGGACGAGGGCTCGGTGTCGCGGCAGGAGGTGCTGGAGCGGGTGGCCCTGCGCCGGGGGCTGGCGGCCGCCGACCTGGAGGCGGGGCTGTTCTCCGACCTCAAGGACCGGGAGATCCTGAAGGCCGTGGGGCTGGCCCGCCCGGAGGACCTGGGAAACCGCTACAATGTGGCCCTTGTCCAGACGCTGCTGGCCCACGCCGAGGACCTGGAGCTGAGCCTGACCTCCCCCAGCCCCTCCGACCTCCGGCGCTTGGTGCGCTGGCTGCGCTTCTACGAGCTGCTGTACGAGGTCGTGCCCTCCGAGGAGGGGCTGCGCCTGCAACTGGACGGCCCCCTGGCGGTGCTGGGGTCGCGCAGCTATGGGCGGCATCTGGCGGCCTTCTTCCCGGCCCTGTTGCTGCTACCCCAGTTTGCCCTGCGGGCCACGGTCAAGTTCCCCGGCCGGCGGGGGCGGCTGTCGTTGGCGCTGGAGGCGGACCCCAGGTTGCAGAGCTGGTACCGCCTGGACGGGGCCTGGGTGCCCACGGAGCAGACGGAGATCATGGACCGCCTGGGCCTGCTGCTGGGGCCCGCCTGGACGGTGGGCGAGGCCTGCGACCTGCGGACGCTGCGTGGACAGGTGCCGTTCATCGCGGACTTCGAGTGCCGGGGGCCCGGGGGCCAGACCCAGGTGGAGCTGCTGTGGCCCCACCACCAGCGGGGCCTGCAGGCCTACCTCAAGGTGCTGGTGGCGGAGCGCCCGGCGGGGGTGCTGGTGTGTGTCATCAAGCCCAGCGCCAAGGACAAGAAGGCGGCCCAGGCGGCGGCCGCAGCATTCCCCGGAGTGGTGCTGTGCAGCCGCCGGCCCTCGGCCCAGGAACTGGCGAAGCTGGTGCAGGCGTAGAAGGCCCGCTTGCTGACGCGCGCGGTTCGGAACGGCAGGTCCGTCCGAACCGCGACTGTAAAGGAGCGGGCTGCAGCGGCTGGGAAGATCCGCTTACTTCGTGCGCGGCTGGGAAGACCCTTCCGTCCGAACCGCGACTGAAAAGGAGCGGGCTGCAGCGGCTGGGAAGATCCGCTTG
Organism: uncultured Myxococcales bacterium; assembly: GCA_964565265.1. Taxonomy (GTDB): domain Bacteria; phylum Myxococcota_A; class UBA9042; order CAIXZC01; family CAIXZC01; genus CAIXZC01. The sequence goes on along the minus strand of CAZMEC010000241.1, from coordinate 40 downwards.
CTGACGCGCGCTGTTCGGAACGGCAGGTCCGTCCGAACCG
>CAZMEC010000240.1:0-4667 GCA_964565265.1 uncultured Myxococcales bacterium | reverse complement strand
CCTCATGCCCCCCGAGCGCGGCACCTTCGAGGAGGACCCCGACGACACCGGCACAGATCCGTTGTGATGCGCCGAAAATAATAGTAGATAGTGGCAAAACCTCTTTCCCAAAAAGGAGACCCGATGTTCAACAACCATCCCAAGGGCCTGCTGCCGGCCGCTCTGGCCAACATGGGGGAGCGTTTCGGCTTCTACACCATGATGGCCATCCTGGTGCTGTTCCTGCAGGCCAAGTTCGGCCTGTCGGGCACCAAGGCCGGCATCATCTACTCCATCTTCTACTTCTCCATCTACATCCTGGCCTTCGTGGGCGGCCTCATCGCTGACCGCACGCGCCAGTACAAGGCCACCATCATGACGGGGCTCTTCGTCATGGCGACGGGCTATGTGCTGCTGGCCATCCCCACGCCCACGGCCGCCGAGAACTACCTGCCCTTCCTGGTCCTCACCTGCGTCGGGCTGTTCACCATCGCCTTTGGCAACGGCCTCTTCAAGGGCAACCTCCAGGCCCTGGTGGGCCAGATGTACGACGACCCCAAGTACTCCAAGATGCGGGACTCGGGCTTCTCGTTGTTCTACATGTTCATCAATGTGGGGGCCCTCTTCGCGCCCATCATCGCCGTCATCGCCCGCAACGGCTGGCTATCCAGCCACGGCTTCGCCTACGAGGCCTCCCTGCCGGAGCTCTGCCACGGCCACCTAAACGGCACCCTGTCCCCCGAGGCGGCGGGCCGGCTGGCCACCCTGGCCGAGTCTGTCAGCGGCAAGCCCCAGGCCGATCTGGGGGCCTTCGCACTGGAGTACCTGGGCGTCTTCTCCCAGGGCTTCCAGGTGGCGTTTGCCGTCTCCGTCGTGGCCATGGCCATCTCCCTGGCCATCTACCTGGCCAACAAGAAGATCTTCCCAACCCCCGCTGCCCGTGGCACCAAGGCCGCCGGGGCCGGCGCGGCCGAGATGGACACCAAGGAAATCCGTCAGCGCCTCTACGCCCTCTTCGCCGTCTTTGGCGTGGTCATCTTCTTCTGGTTCTCCTTCCACCAGAACGGCCTGACCCTCACCTACTTCGCCAAGGACTACACCGACCTCTCTGGGATTGGCTTCAACCTTGGTCCGCTCTCCGTCCACGGGGCCGAGATCTTCCAGGCCATCAACCCCATGTTCATCGTGCTGCTGACCCCCATCATCATGGGCCTCTTTGGCTGGCTGCGGGCCCGCAACCTGGAGCCCTCCACCCCCAAGAAGATTGCCCTGGGTATGGCCATCGCCGCCCTGGCCTACGCGGTCATGGCCCTGGGCTCCCTGGGCGTGCCCCTCAAGTCCGAAGTGGACGCCATGGGTGGCCTGGCCGACGCCGCCCGGGTGACCCCTTGGCTGCTGGTGGGCACCTACCTCATCCTCACCGTGGCCGAGCTCTTCATCAGCCCCCTGGGCATCTCCTTCGTCTCCAAGGTCGCGCCCCCACAGTACCAGGGCATCATGCAGGGCGGCTGGCTTGGCGCCACGGCCATCGGCAATCAGTTGCTGGTCATTGGGGCCATCCTCTACGAGAGCGTCCCCCTGTGGCTCACCTGGATGGTCTTCGTGGTCGCCTGCCTGCTGTCCATGATGACCATGCTGTTCATGGTGCGCTGGCTCGAGCGCGTCGCCCGCTAGGCGCCCCCCCCCCGGGGCCCCCCCCCAAACCCTCCCTCCCCAGTCCTCAAGTGTTTTGGTGTTAACGCGTCCCCCACCACCGGCATTACTATGGCGTGCAAGGGGTGAACACGATGAACCTGGATGCCCAAAACCCGGAAGCAGACCTGAAGGAAGCCTTGGCGGGCAACGGCCGGGCCTTCGGTCGCCTGGTGGCTCCCCACCTGCACCTGATGTATCGGGTTGCGGCGCGGCTGGCGGGTTCTGACTCTACGGCCGAGGATGCTGTCCAGGAGGCCCTTCAGTTGGCCTGGCAGCGGCTTGGCGCCTTGAAGTCCCTGGCGCACCTGCGGGCCTTCCTGCTGGGCATCGCCGCGGGACGGGCCCGGACCCTGAGGCGCAGCGAGTGGCGCAAGGGCCGACGATTGCTGGTCCACGGCACCGAGACCCCGGAACAGCCCGCGGACCTGTTGGTGGCGGGGCAGCTGGCCGATGGACTCCAGCAGGCCCTGGCGGGGATGCCCGAGAAGCGGCGGGCCGCGGTGGTGATGCGGCTGGATGCGGGCCTCTCCTACGAGGAGATCGCCCGGGCCCTGTCCACCACCTCGGTGTCCGCCAGGGTCCTGGTCCACCTGGGCACGCGGCAGCTATCTAGCTATCTATCCAAGGCTGGCCTCCTGGAACGGCCGGCGGAGGTGCTGTGATGAACAAGAAGCCTTTTTGGGGAAGCTCTGACCAGCTCTCACCGAGGGAAATGGAACTGCGGGCCCTGTTTGACCGCAGCGCCCCTACCCTCTCTCAGAATGCAAGGGACCGCCTCTTGGGTTCGTGCCTCGCCCTCCCGTCGAGGTCCCGACCCCTGCCGGTAAAGCTGCTGGCAGCAGGCGCCCTTGCAGTCGCGGCAGCCCTGGCCCTGGTCCTGGTTCCGACTCTGGAGGGCCCCCCCCAGAACGGAAGCGCCCCCCGGATCACGGCCAGTGCTGCTGCAGTTCCCCAGGTAGAAGAGCAGGAACTGCCTGACTCGCCGGAGGACTGGCCCATGCTGGCCACCTTCGCCCTGGACAGCGGTGTGGACGAGTTCGCCATGCTGGCGATGCCGGCGGCGGACGAGGACTTCGATTCAGTGATGATGGGCATGGAAGCCCTGCTTAGCGAGTAACCAAAGGAGGCCCCAAATGAAACGATTTCTAGTTGGCTCACTGTTGCTGGGACTGCTGTCCCTCTCTCCTGCCCTGGCCAGCGCGGAACCCGGTGGTTGCCCCTGCATGAAGGGTGGCGGCGACTGTGCCTGCCTGGATGGCGAGCCCGGCCCGGGCATGGGCCCCGAACTTGGCCCCGACCTGGATGACACCCGGTTCCAGAAGATGCAGGGGCGGCTGCTGCGCGAGAAGGTCGGCCTGAGCGACGCCGAGGCGGCCAAGGTGGAGGCCGTCTTTGCGGGCGACCGGGAGGCTCACCAGAAGCTGCGGGACCAAATGAGAGAGGCCCACAAGACCCTGCGGCAACTCCTCAAGGAGGACTCCAACGACATGGCCGCATACAGCAAGGCCATCGCCGCCCTGGAGGACACCAAGGCCCAGATGGAGGGGCTGATGGAGGCTCACAAGGTGGAGATCTCCAAGATCCTGACCCCCAAGCAGCAGGCCAAGCTGATGCTGGCCATGAAGCGCCTGATGATGAAGGCCCACGGCAAGGGCTGCCCTGGCGGTGAGGGTCCCGGTGGCTGCCACGGCGGCAAGGGGCCCGGAGGGCCTGGCCCAGGACACTGGGATCCCATGGAACAGGGTCGTGGAAGGGAAAGAAACCGTTAGCCGCAGAGGCCTCAGAACCCCGCGATGAAGCGCACGCCGAAGAAGCCCCCCAGCACAATCAGACAGACCGCCATCACCGACACCAGCCGCTGACAGAACAGCAGGCCGGCCTTCAGCCGCAGCCTGGACAACAGCGTCAGCAGCAGGAAGAACCAAAGGCACACGCCGGCGAAGACGCCCGGGGCGAAGGCAAAAGCGGACTCCGCATTGGCCCCCAGGAAGCCAAAGGCCACCAGGGCCGAGCAGGCGATGGACCAGTGCAGGATGAGGCCGGGGTTGAGGCCGCAGACCAGCAGCCCGGTGAAGAAGGAGGCGGCGGGGCGGCAGCGCGGGCACTGTTCAACCCGGGCGAAGTCCCGGCGTTTCATGAAGAAGATGCCCAGGCCCACCAACAACAGCGCCGCCAGAAGATCCGCGTAGTGCATCAGGCCGGCGTTGGCACCCAGCACCCTGGAGGCACCCCAGGACGCCAGAAAGGCGTAGATGGCCTCAGCCAGAGCGCCGCCGAAGGCCATGGCCATGCCGCCCTTGCGGTTGCCCGACAACCCCTTGGCCGCCACCAGGATGGACAGGGGGCCGGCGCTGGGTACGGAACCCAGAAACCCAAGGAGCATCCCCGCTGTAAAGGCAATGGTCATGGCAATCTCCCAGGCGGATTGTGTGACCGAAATGTCCAAGTGGCAAAAATTGGGGATCCCCAAACAGGTCTACTCGATCGGATGCGGCTGTTCGTCCGAACCGCGCGCGCTAGCATGCGGGTGCCCTGTACGCAGGTCGGCCCGCTCCTTCACAGGTGGGGGTTCGGATTGATCGGAGCGCGACGGCGTGGTGGCCTGGCTTACAGGGGTGCGATCATCTCCACCTTGAGGGTGAACTCGCCCTGGTCGGCGGCGGTCTTGCCGTCCACCACGATGTAGTAGGTGCCGGCGGTGGGCCAATTCAGATTGGCAACCTTGGTGGGCGAGCAGGTGATCCAATTGCTGCCACAGGCGCCGTTGGTGAGGAAGATGGCCGGGACGAAGTCCGTGGTCTCAACGGTGGCCCGCATGGTCTCGTAGCCGTTGGGGATCTCGATCTTGTAGACCAGGTCCTTGGCCCCCGTGCCCCCGCAGCCCGCCAGATAGTCGTCCGTCGAGAAGAAGGTCACGCCGTAGACCTCGGCCTTGCCATTCTCGTCCAGGGTCAGGGTGGTGGCCCCGGCGCAGGTGTCGTTGCTGGCAGGGG
>CAZMEC010000239.1:0-4678 GCA_964565265.1 uncultured Myxococcales bacterium | reverse complement strand
TGCGCCGCAACAAGGAGCTGTTCTACGCCAGCGCCGACGGCAACGCCGTGATGCGAAAACGAGGGACGGAGGTCAGCGGGCGGCTGGGGCTCCTGTGCGCTCCCCAGGGGGATCAGTTGATCATTCCGGCCAAGGGCTCGGCGGGCCTGGAACTTGGCCTCTTCAACGCCGCGGACCTGGAGCCCCGGCACAACCTCCAGCTTGGCGCCGAGGCCGAGACCCTCCGCCTGCTGCACTCCAGAGACCGCAGCCGCATGTGGGTCTTTGCGACCTTCCAGCAGGGCAACCTGTTCAGCGTCAGGGAATTGGATGGGGCTGCGGGGAAGTTCCTGGCCTGAAAGAAGCCAGGCTAGTTACTCGCCGAAGGACTTGCGGCCGGCGGTGAGGGCGGTGACCACCACCAGACCGGTGACGGCGCCCACACCCAGGGAGATGAGCCCCACGGTCTTCCAGGTGGACAGGAGATCCACCTCAGCCTTGGGCTTGAGCTGGTTCATCATGAAGATGTAGTCGCGGTCCGAGGCCACCAACTGCTGGTTGATCATGCGGAAATTGTAGGGCGTGATCTGGTAGCGTTTGCTGTCCACATCCCGCACAAACAGCTTGGAGCCGGACTCCACGGCGACCTTGGTGCCGTCGGCGGTGTTCAGCACGACCCTGGGGCCCTGCTCGGCGGACTGGATCTTCTCGAGGTCGTCCATGGTCACATAGTAGGTGCTATAGCAGGACGAACAGAACAGCGTGACGGTGATAAGCGCAGCAATCATCCTCTTCATAAACACTGACCTCCTTAGGGCGGAAGCGGAGCGTACAAAAAAAGCAAAGGGGAAGTTACCCCAGCCTTGCCCCCGCCTGCAACAGATTTTTTAGGCCTAGCGACCGCGGGCCAGCATGGCCCGGAAGTCCTTCTCAAAGGCCTTTCGGTCAACACCCTCATCCAAGACCGCAATGACCGTGTCGTCGCCAGCCACGGTCCCGAGGATCGCGGGCAGCGCCAGCCCGTCCAGAGCAATGGCTGCGGCCTGGGCCATTCCAGGGGCCGTGAACACCAACATCAGGTTGCCGGAGAAGGCCAGCCGCTGGATGGTCCGGGAGAACAACTCCTCCCGCTGGTCATCGGCCCGGCCCTGGGTGCTGCCGGGCACATACCTGGCCCCCCCGCCCCCCAGCGGCACCTTCAGTACGCCCATGTCCCGCAGATCCCGCGACAGGGTGGCCTGGTTCACCTCCACACCGATTTGGTGCAGCCGATTCCGCAGGCCCTGCTGGCTGGAGATGACCTCGTTGGTCAGCAACTCGGTGATGATGTCACGGCGCTCTTTTTTGTTGTGCTTGTGCTTCATTTTGGTTTGCAGAAGCCCCGATCGCAGACCTCGCCGGTCTTGCACTTGACCCCTTCGCAGTTCAGGAAGCCCTGGCAGAACCACTTGGGGGCGGGCATGCAGACATACTCGGCGCTGCTCTTCCCGCGGTTCTTGACGCAGAACAGCCCGGAGGAGCAGTTGGAGTTGTCAGGGTCGCAGGCCACTGCGCAGCCATAGGCCGGACTGTCAACCTCCGACTGGTAGCAGACCTCGGTATGGCATTCGGCGTCGGCCTGGCAGGGGTAGCAGAAGTCCTTGGTGCCGCTCTTGCAGGTCTCAGAGATCTCGCCGTCAAGTTCCATCGTGCACAGATCCCGGGTCTCCCCTTGGAGGCGGTGGCAGCCGAAGTTGACGGGGCATTCCTGTTTGGTCTGGCAGACCTTGGCGCAGTATCTTTCGCCGGTGGTCTCATTGAGGTGGCAGGCCAGGCCGTCCTGGCAGTCCCGGTCCAGGGTGCACTGGGCGCACTGGGCGCCGTTCTCCCGACAGGCCCCGAAGAGAGGACGGCAGAAGGTGCCATCGGCGGCCTTGAGGCAGAGGCTGCCCAGGGCGCAGGAATCCTGATCCAGATAGTCGCAGGGGGGGCTACAGTAATTGACGCCCTTGTAGTCCTTGATGCACTTCTTGCCGGGGCCGCATTCCCCATCGTTGGCGCAGGGGTCGCAGTAGACCGCCCGGGCGCAGACCATGGCGCCGCCCTTGAGCTTGCAGATGCTGCCCTCGGGGCACTCGGCGTTGTTGCTGCAGTCCCGGGAGCAGATGGGGTCCAGGTCCCCGGGGCCGTCCTTGTAGCACTTGAGGCCAAAGGGGAGGCAGTTGTCGTCGTGGGTGCAGTAGGCCAGGATGCCCTCATCGTTGACCTCAGGCACCGTATCCATTGGAGGGGGGGTGTCAAGGGCCTGAGCATCCGCCAGGTCCTGAGTATCCGTGGTGTCCTTGCCGGCCTGGAAATCCCAGCCGCCGCCGCCGTCCGCGTCCTGATCGCCCTTGCCCCCGCCGCCCGAGGAGCAGGCCACCACCAAAGACCCCAGCACAATCATTAGCCCAAATAGAACTCGCATGATGACTCCCGATGACTAGTCGGCCTCCAGGCCTGGGGGATTTTATACGCGGCCGCCCCCACATTCAAACTTGAAATCGTCCCGGCCTCGCTTTATGTTCTTGCGACCTTCGGAGGACCCCAGCATGCCCGGCCTCTTCATCTTCGACTTTGACGGAACCCTGGCGGACACCATCACCGGCATCGTGCGCTCTGTGAACGCTGGGCTGGCCGACTTCGGGCTGCACCAGAAGACGCAAGACGAGGTCCGGGACAACATGGGCCGGGGCCTTCGAAACCTCTGCCTCTGGGCCGGAAAAGAGCTGCCCGAAGAACACCGCTCCCAGTTGGCCGATCGCATAATGGTGCACCAGCGGGCCCTTTGGCGCAGCCACCTGCGCATCTTCCCGGGGATCCCGGAGGTCCTGGCTCGGCTGCAGGCGGACGGCGTGAAGATAGCCGTCTTCTCCAACAAGTTGAACGACTTCGCCATCGAGGTGGCCCAGGGATCCTTTCCCCCGGGGACCTTTGACCTGGTGGCGGGCATCTCCGACCTCACGCCGGCCAAGCCGGCCCCCGACTCCCTGCTGCACATCGCCGGGACCCTGGGCGTGTCCCCCGAGGACACCATCATGGTCGGGGATATGTGGGTGGACATAGCCGCAGGCCAGGCCGCCGGCATGCGCACCATCGGCGTCACCTGGGGCTATCACGGCGAGGACGGCTTCAAGGACCAGGTCCCCTGGCGCCTGGCCCGCACCGCTGCCGACATCCTCACAATCTACGAAGAAGTCCGCTGACGCAAACTGCCCCCGGAGTGCTCAACGCCTCTTGAAGGGTCGGCCTTCGCGTTTGCAAAGCTGCAGCACCGCCTCCATGCCGGTCATGGCAGCCGGAGGCAGGCCGCCCCCGTTGCGCAGCCAGTGCCCGCACAGCAGCAGCCGGTCCACGCCCTGGACGGTCAGCGGGGAGGGCTTGCGGTAGTTGTCCTTGTTGGCCAGGAAGCCCTCGAAGCTGCCCCGCCAGTTGCCCGTGTAGCGCCGGAAGGTCCAGGGGGTGCTGACATCCAGCAGTTCCAGCTTGCCCCGCAGACTCGGGAAGCGCTCCTCCACCAGGGCCTGGATCTGGGCCGCCAACTCGGTCTTGCGGGCCTGGTAGGCGTCCTTGCGATCCTTCAGGTCGTTCCAGTAGTCCCAGCCGGCGTCCACCATGGCCAGCCCCACCGTGCGGCCCTCCGGCGCCAGGGAGGGATCCGCCGAATAGGGATGGAAGGTGAAGCCCTCCACCAGCTTCCCGCCACTATCCAGGGGCGTCTCCAGGCGCAGCACACTGCCCGAGATGCCGTGGGGCACCCCCTCGGGGAAGCGAGGCATGCCGAAGGCCACCATGACCAGGGGCTCGAAGGGCGGGTTGGTCTTGAACAGTTCCTGGAGGCGCTGGTCGGGGGCTGGGGGGTCCAGCAGATCGTTCAGGGTGGCATGCAGATCCGCCCCGCTGATGACCCAATCCGCCGCCACCTCGCTGCCATCCTCCAGCAGCAGGCCCACGGCCCGACCGTCCTTCTGGAGAATGCGTTTGACGGGGGCGCGCAGGTGCAACTTGCCCCCCAGGCCCTCAAACTTCTTCACCATACCGCTCACCAGCACCCGCGAGCCCCCCAGGGGGTAGCCCGCGTTCTTGTCCATGAACCACGCGAAGGACATGATCATGAAGATCATGGGCATGTCCGGCAGGAAGAAGTGCTCGAAGGCCAGGCCCAAGTCGCGGCTCTTGAAGCGCCTGGCGAAGTCCCCCACGCTGACCCGGTCGTACCGCATGAACAGGGGCATGATGCCCAGCAAGGAGAGCCCCGCCAGGGACCGCTTCCACCAGGGGTCGCCAAGGTCCGGCCCCAGGCCGAAGCCCCGGGCCTTCTTCACGGCCCGACGAAACTCGTCCAGCAGGTGCCGGTCCTCGGGGGAGACCTGGGCGAACTCCTCGTACATTCGATCCACATCGCAGGGAAACACCAGGCGCCGCCCGTCGGGCTGGACGATGGTGACATACTCGTCGTGGTCCACGAACTTCACGCCGTCCAGGACGCCCAGGTCCTCCCAGAGGCGGTACATGGAGTTCCCCGGCTTGGAGCCCACCAGCCAGTGGATACAGCCATCAATGACATGGCCCTTCCTGTCCCAGGCCGTGCAGAGGCCTCCGGCGACGGAGTGTTTCTCGAAGATGTGGGTCTCGAACCCATTCAAAGCGGCACAGATGCCCGCCGACAGCCCACCGATTC
>CAZMEC010000238.1:0-4680 GCA_964565265.1 uncultured Myxococcales bacterium | reverse complement strand
GCTTGGTGTAGCGGTTGGTCTCGGCGTAGGGGATGAGCTCTACGAACTCGTCCAGCTCCCGGGTGGTGTGGCGCTTGCGCAGCTTCTTGACGCAGCCGCCGCCGCAGTTGTAGCCCGACACCGCCAGGGCCAGGTGGCCCAGATCCTTGTAGAGCATGGCCAGGTAGCGGGTGCCCAGGCGCACATTGATGTCCGGGCGGAAGAGGTCCGACTCGCTGGGGCGCAGGCCCGCCTCCCGGCCCACCCAGCGGGCGGTCTTTCGAAGGAGTTGCATGAGCCCCAGGGCCGAGGCGTGGCTGCGGGCCTTGGGGTTGAAGCCGCTCTCCTCGCGGGTGATGGCGAAGGCCAGCTCGGGGGGGATGCCGTGGGCCTTGGCCCACTTCTCCAGGGTGACCAAGTGGGGCCGGGGGTAGGCCAGCTTCCACCACAGGAGGTTGGGGCCGGCGGGGAAGGAGGTCATGAGGCTGGGGGCCTGGCGGCGCAGGAGATCGTGGCTGGCGATGTGGTTCCCCAGGGCCTCCAGGAGGGCCGCCTTGGCCAGGGCTGCGGCCTCGGTGGCGCCGGCGTCCAGGGTGCCCCATTCCTCGGCGGCCCAGGCGGTCAGGCCCACCCGGTACAGCAGCAGGCCCCGCTGGAGGGCCGGCTGGGAGGGCAGGGCGTTGAGCTCCAGGTCCTCGGGTTGGGGCAGCTTGGGGCTTCTTGCGGCGCAGGTGTCCAGGGTCCTGCTGGCCAGGCCCTTCTTCTTGGATTCCAGGCGCTGGAGTGCCAGGAGCGAGTACCAGGACAGGGGCCAGCGACAGGCCAGATCGCTGTAGGCCTCGCGGGCCTCGCGGGCATTCTTTTTGGTCTCCAGGGCCCGGGCCCCCCAGTAGCGCAGGCGGCCCTGGGTGCGGTAGTCGCGGTCCCCATCGAAGCGCGGCCCGAAGTGGTTTGCAAGGGTCTGGACGCGGGCCAGGTCCCCCCGGCGCCAGGCGTCAAACTGCAACAGGAAGAGCGCGTCGGGGACCATGTCCCCCCTGGGGTAGTGGTCCACCAGGATGGCCACTGCCTCCCGAGCGGCGGGTTCGTTGCCGGCCCGGAGTTCGGCCTTGGCCAGGATCAGCATGGCGTCGTCGCAATAACGCGAGCCGGGGTGCAGCTCTCGAAGGCGCTGGACGGCCCGGCGGCACAGAGGGGTCTGGGTGGCCTTGTAGGCGTTGTCCGCCAACAGATAGAGGGCCATGTCCAGGTCGAAGGACTCCAGGGCGCTGCACTCCTCCAGGATCCCGGACAGCCAGGGTAGGGAGGCGCTCTCCCGGGAGAGGCGGGTGAGGGAGCGGCCCGCCAGCAAGGAGAGGTCGCACCAGCGGCGGCTGCCCTTCTCCAGGGCCGGCAGTTCGGCTGTGGCCAACTCCACCACGCGCTGATACGAGTGGGAGGCGAAGAGGCGGTCCAGGATGGGCATGCCCGTCCCTCCTGGGGTCCGGGGGGCCTTGCCGAAGTGGGCCTCCCGCAGGGCCGTGATGGCCCGGCCCTTGAAGCCCGAGGGTCGCAGCAACAGGGCGCTGTCCAGGGCCTCCTGGGCCTCGGGCAACTGGCCCGCGGCGAGGTGGCGGCGGGCGGCAGCCAACAGGGTGTCCGGGTTGGGGCGGGTGCGGGCGGCGGCCAGGCAGGCCTCCAGGGCGGAGGCTCCGTCCCCCTCCGAACACACCGTCTCCAGGGCCTGCTGGTGCCGGGGAAAGTCGGGGGCCAGGGCCAGATAGGACCACTGGGAGCGGGCCTCCAGGGCGGCCTGGACGAGGGGGTCGGGCTGCTCGGCGGCGGCGCGCTTGATGGCGCGGGCGTAGCCAAAGCGGGCCCAGTCCTGGAGGGCTGGCTCGGCAGCACCGGCGGCCTCATAGCTGGCGGCGGCCTCGGCCCAGCGGCCCTGGTTTTCCAGGGCAAAACCCTTGGCCAGGAGGAAGGCGCCGTCGGCCCGGGCGGGGTCTCTTTGGGTGGCACAGGCCAGGGCCTGGGCTGCGTCGCCGGACCGCAGGGCCTTGGAGAAGGCGTCGTCGCCGGAGGGCAGGGCCAGAAGGTCGGCCAGGGTGCGAGGCGAGGGCTGGGACGCAGCCACGGGGGTAGCCCAGGCCGGGCCCAGGAGGAGCACCACCAATAGATATACAAAGGGCATGGGCTACCTCAGGGACAATCGGCCTGAAGGCTACCGCCTCAGCGCGCTCAAGACAAGTTTCCCGTCCAAAGACGGCCCCTTGGGGTGTTGCGGGGGGCGGTTGGGGGGGCTATAGTGCGGCCTTCTGAAGCGTGCTTGGAGGGCTTGATGCGTTTGGCGATCCTGGTGACCTTGCTGCTCCTGTCTGGCAGTTCCCTGGCCTTGGCGGCCACGCCCTTTGAGGTGCGCTCCAAAGAGGACGCCTCCTCGGACCGGAACATCTTTGCCTCCACCACCGACACCCTGGCCCCTGGCCAGTGGGCGCTGAACAACTACGAGCTGGTCTTCCTGGGCGCCTCCGTGGGGGTGGCCAAGGGGGTGCAGCTATCAGCGACCACCATGCTGCCCATCACGGCAGACATGGGCAACTACCTGAACCTCAGCGCCAAGTTCAGGTTTTTGGAGACCGAGCGCTTTGCCCTGGCCGTGATGCCAAGCATGGGGGTGGTCTCCGCGGACTCGGACAGCGAAGCCCTGGGAGGAATGGAGGTCATCGCCGACCTTGCCTTGGACGACCAGGGCAAGGTCTTCCTGTCCGGCGGGCTCCTGCTGCACTACTCCCTGGACTCGGATGCGGGCGGTACCTACATCCCCTTCGTGGGGATCAACGGCAAGGTGGGCCGCAATGTGAAGCTCATGGCGGAGCTGGCCAAGCCCATCCTGGACTCAGGGAACAACTGGGTCGACGACACCGACATCTTCCTGTTCAACTACGGCATCCGCTTCTTCGGGCGCCGGCTGGCAGTGGACCTCAGCTTCATCAAGCCCTTCGTCGAGGGCGACACGGGCGGCCTGGTCATGGGCTGGCCCTACCTGACCTTCACCTACAGGTTCTAAGCATGCTGCCCACCCTACCCGAGGATCTGGTCAACCGCCTGCGCAAGAACCTGCGGCGCCTGGGGGGCTGGGCCAAGGGGGCCCAGGTCACCTGTTACCGCCTGTATGATCGGGACCTGCCCGAGTACGCCTTCTCGGCGGATGTCTACGAGGGGCTGGTGAACCTTCAGGAGTACACCCGCCCCGGGGGCCTGGACGACGAGGTGGCGGAGGCGCGGCTTGGGGAGGGCGTGGCGGCGGTGGCCCAGGTGCTGGGCATCGCCCCGGAGGCCGTCTTTGTGAAGCGCCGGGAGCGCGGCAAGGGGGGCGAGAAATACGGCCGCCTCTCCGAGTCCTCGGTGGAGGCCCAGGTGCAGGAGGGCGGCCTGCGCTTCATCGTGAACCTGTCGGACTACCATGATGTGGGGCTGTTCCTGGATCATCGCCCCCTGCGGCGCTTGATCCGCAAGGAGGCCCGGGGCAAGAGCTTCCTGAACCTCTTCTCCTATACGGCCTCCATGACGGTCTTCGCGGCCGCCGGCGGGGCCAGCTCCAGCCTCAGCCTGGACCTGTCCAACACCTACACCGACTGGGCCCGCCGAAACCTGGACCTGAATGGCCTCTCGGGGGACCTCCACCGGGCCCAGAAGGGCGACTGCCTGCGCTGGCTGCGAGAGCCTGAGCGCCGCTTCGACCTCATCTACATTGACCCGCCCACGATCTCCGTCTCCAAGTCCATGAGCGGCTCCCTGGACATCCAGCGGGACCACGCGCTGCTGCTGCGGCAGTGCCGGCAGGTCCTGAATCCCGGCGGGGTCATCTGGTTCTCCTGCAACCTGCGCAGCTTCCAGTTGGACCGCTCGCTGGCCACGGAGTTTGCGGTCCAGGACCTGGGCGAGCGCAGCCTGGACCCGGACTTCGAGCGCAATCCCAAGATTCATCAGGTCTTTCGGCTCTCCAGATTGAGGGGGTAGGGCATGGCCACGGGCAACATCATCCTGGCGGGGCTGGCGGGCAGCGGCAAGAGCAGCGTGGGGCGGCAGCTTGCCCTGGCCTGCGGGCTGGCCTTCCTGGACCTGGACCGGGAGACGGAGCGGCTGGCGGGGACCAGCATCCGCAGTCTGGCGGCCCAGGATCGCTGGGCGGAGTTTCGGGCCCTGGAGACCCGCGCCCTGAAGGCCTTGGCGGGGCGGGAGGGGCTGGTGCTGGCCCTGGGCGGCGGCACGCTGCTTGCGCCGGAGAATCGGGCGGCGGCGCTGGCCCTGGGCACGCTGGTCTGTCTGGATGCCCCGGACCCGGAGCTGGCCCGACGGCTGGAGGGGTCCTCCAAGGTGCGGCCCTTGCTGGCGGGGGCTTCGGGGGCGGAATTGCTGGCCCGGGTGGGGGAGCTTCGCGCCGAGCGCGAGCCCGGCCTTGGAAGCTGCCAGCATCGCCTGGACACGGCGGGGCTGACCGCCCGGCAGGTGGCCTTGACGCTGGCCCATCGGCTGGACCTGGAGGTCCTGGAGCTGGACCTGGCGGCGGGCAACGCGCCCCGGCACCCCGCCCAACCAACCCAAAGCCACCTGGTCCTGCGGCGGGGGGCGGCGGGGGACGGGGCCCTGTGGGCGACCCACCTGGGGCGGGCCTCCAGCGCGCTGGTCCTGACCGACGAGACGGTGGCGGCGCTGCAC
>CAZMEC010000237.1:0-4755 GCA_964565265.1 uncultured Myxococcales bacterium | reverse complement strand
AAGACCGCAAGGGCCCGGGCGCAAATCATGGCGCGAATCCTAAAGCCTGCCTTCCCATGGTGTCAATCCAATAACAGGAGGGGATCACAGAACCGTCCCCACGCCAAGGGAGGCGGCCATGGGGAAGTTCAGCTCAATGAAGCGATCAAAGGGCCAGGCCAGCATGGTGAAGGAGACCCCGGTTTCAAGGAAAAGCCGGCGGCTGGGGAAGACGCGAAACCCCAGCCTGGCCTCCGCCCCCACAGAGGTCTCGGAGGGCCAGTGCTTGAGATCCCCGGCGCCGCAGCGCTCGTTGTAGGCGGCCGAGCCCGAGGGGAAGAACTTGCAGTCCGGGTCCTGGCTGGTGGTGAAGGTGCCAAGCGCCTGGACCGCCGCGGCGAAGCCCGTGTAGGCCTGCCACCAGCGGCCGCCCCAGGCCAGGGACACACCCAGGTTTGTCTGGATGCCTGAAAAGCCCCGGAGAAGATCCCGTTGGTTCTGGTCCTGGAGGGAGCTGAAGACCTGGCCCCGGAAGGTCAGGGAGAGGGGCCCGGAGACATGGTAGGCGTAGTCCAGGGCCGCCCCGGAGGCGAGGATGGGGTCTCGGGTGGGGGTCTGGGGGAAGACGGTCTGCTGGTAGGAGGCCGCCAACAGGTGACGCCCTCGGGCGCCCTCGGAGGGCAGCTTGCGGAGGCTGAACGCGGTGCAACTCAGCCAGCGATAGGCCGCCGCCGAGGCCAGTTCCTGGGCACCCTCCCCGAGGGGAATCACGCCCACCCACTCGACGAAGGCCTGTTCGCCGCCCAGGGCCAGGAGTTCCAAAGTGGGGCCCCCTTCCCTTTGCAGCAGCATGGGCACCAGGATGGTGTCGACCTTGAGCTCCCGGCGGAAGTCCCTGGCGGTGGGCCCACCGGAGACCCCTCGCCCCTGGACCACGCCGGCCTGCACATCCGCGTAGGCCGACACCAGGGCCTTCTCCACAGCCTCTGGATAGTAGCCCCGGGGGAAGCGGCGCTCGGGCTGCACCTCGAAGAGCTTCCGAAAGATCATGTGGGCCTGACCGTGGAGGCCCAGCTCGACCAGCGCGACCCCTTGGAGTTCCAGGACGGAGGCGGACATTTCCAACTCGGTGAGGCCGCCAAACACGCCCGCCAGCAACTCGCTGGCCCGCTCCAGGTGACGGCTGGCCTCCTGCTGCCGGAGGGCCAGGAAGGCCTCCCGACCCAGGTCGAAACGCTCCCGGGCCACCTCAAGCTGTTGGGAGTAGCCCTTTCGCAGGGAGGCGCGGCGGCGAAGGTCCGCGCCCTTGAGGATCTTCACCGGTCCGCCTTCCTCCAGGGCCCGGACGAAGGCCCCAAGGAGCTCGTCAGCCCGGGCCCGGGTGGGGTCTCGCAGTTCACCCCGGAAGAGGTCCTCCGGGGTGCCCGTGTAGTCCTTCAGAGGCAGGATGGCCAGGGTCTTGGGGAGGCGCAGGTCCTCCTTGGCTGGCTGGAAGGCAAGGGCCTGGGGAACCCCCAACAGCAGCGCCAGCAGGACCATGATTGGAGCGGCCTTCATGGGTTCTCTCCGGCGGGGCATTCCTCGTTCAGGCCCTCCTCGTCGATGAGCCCCGAATCCCCGGCCCAGATGAGGCGCAGGGGCACCGTAGCCCCGGCCCCCTCGCCTTCCAGCAACTCCAGGGTGCCAAAGAGGACCTCCTCGTCGTTGGAGAGGGAAAGGCGGGCGGCCCACTCGCGCCCATCCGGGCCTAGCAGGCCAAAGGTCAGGGCCGCGTCCGTGGCAGTGCCGTCTTCCAGGTAAAGACAAGGCAGGGCGGGCAGCAGGAAAGCCTGGGCGTAGGCCTTCCCGGGGACGAACAGACGCAGGGTCCCGGCGGCGTCCCGCCCGTAGACCCCCACCAGCATCTCGGCGTCCGCTGTGAGGGAATACTGGGGCCAGACCAGGGGCTTGGCCGGGTCGCTTCGCCAGACCCCCGCATAGGGCGCCTCGTCCACGCAGGCCCCCAGCAGGGCAACCAGCAGCAGCGTGGCCAAGGCGGCCGGGTAGAAGGGGCGGCGGCGGGTCATGCGGGCTCCTGACAGTTGGGGCAGTACTCGAACCACCGGCGGGACCAGTAGTCCTCAAGGATGGCCCGGTGGTCGAAGGCCATGTCAGGGGGCAGGTTCTGCCTGGTGTAGATGCCCGCCTCGGTGGCGTCATCCTTGGGGCAGAGAATCCCTCCGACATGTTTCGCCACAAAGACCGTGGAGATGGTGTGGAAGCGGGGATCCCTGCCGGGGTCCGAGTAGGTGTGGAGCTGGTAGAGGAGTTCCACCTCCAGGGAGGTCTCCTCCAGGGCCTCGCGGCGGGCTGCGGTCTCCAGGCTCTCGCCTTCGTCCACGAAGCCCCCGGGGATGGCCCAGCCCGGAGGCGGGTTGCGCCGACGGACCAGCACCACGGCGTCCCCATGAAGCTGAATGATGATGTCCACCGTGGGCTTGGGATTGCGGTACTGCTGGGTCATCTGCCCCCCGAATGGCTTTGACACGAACCGGGAAGGCGGCGCTAGGCCAGCAGGCCAGTCCTTCTGGCGGCCCGCTCAAAGCCCGGCAACGCGGCCTCGATTACAGCATCCTCAACCGCGTAGGACAAGCGGAAAAACCCTGGCAGGCCAAAGCCGCTGCCGGGGACGGCGATGATCAGCTCCTCCAGCAGGAGGTCGCAGAATTTCGTCTCATCCTCCAGGGGGCTGCGGGGGAAGAGATAGAAGGCCCCTTCGGGTTTGTGGAACTGGTAGCCCATGGCGCCCAGGGCCCCGGAGAGGCGGTCTCGGCGCCGCTGATAGAGGCCCGAGTCCACGGCCAGGTCCAGGGCGGCGGTGCGGGCGACCACTCGTTGCATGAGGGCGTTGGCGTTGACGAAGCCCAGGATCCGGTTGGCGAAGATGGTGCCCTGGCGAAGCTCGGCGCGGAAGGTGCAGCGGGGGGAGATGATCAGGTGGCCGATGCGCTCGCCGGCCAGGGAAAGATCCTTGCTGTGGGAGCTGGCCACCAGGGTGTCCGGGTAGAAGGAGATGGGCGAGGGGCAGTCCAGGCCGTCGTAGACCAGGGCGCGGTAGGGCTCGTCGGAGATCAGGTAGATGGGATGGCCAAACCGAGCCGAGGCGGCGCTGAGGATCTGGGCCATTCCCATCAGGAAGGCGGCGGGATAGAGGCGCCCCGTGGGGTTGTTGGGGGAGTTGACGATGAGGGCCTTGGTCCGGGGAGTGAGGGCCGCCTCCAGGGCCGGCAGATCGGGCAGGAATTGGGCATCCGTGGGCACGGGCACGAAGGTGCCGCCATGGTTGTCCACATAGAAGGTATATTCAGCGAAATAGGGCACCAGCCCGATGACCTCGTCTCCGGGTTCCAGCAGAGCCTTGAGGGTGATGTTCATGGCCCCCGCGGCGCCCGAGGTCATGACCACATCATCGGCCACAAGCCCCAGCCCCAGGCGGCGATTGTAGGACTCCGCCACGGCCTGCCGGGCCTCCAGCAGACCCGCATTGGGCATGTAGGAGTGGATCATGTGGCCCGTGCGGGCGGCCTCCTGGGACAGCACCTCCAACACCTCGCCGGGGGGGTCCAGATCCGGGTTCCCGAGGGAAAAGTCATAGACCTTGTCTGCGCCGTGAATGGCCTTCAGCCTGCGCCCCTGTTCGAACATGCGGCGGATCCAGGAGCCCCTCTCAATGGACTGAAGCATACGATTGGATATGGACAAAACCAGCCCTCCCTAGGCCCAGGATGCACCCTCCGGTCCCCTTGGTCCGGCACAGGGTTTTTTCCTTCTAGCAAAGCCCGAGGGGCTGGGCAAGCGATGTTTTTTTTCGTCCTCAAGAGACCTTGCGGAGCACCCTGCCCAGTTTTGTCTACCATTATTCCCTCAGGCATGATAGGGTCCCACCCGTACTGAAAGTTCCGCGCCCCAGGAGTTCTGACCATGGTCAAGATTGCATATCTGGCAGAGCACAGAAGAGGCCTTCGGGAATTGCTTGAGCAGCTCTCCGAAACCGGCTACAGCGTGTACCGCGTGGACCCAACGGTGATGGCCTACAACAGACTGCGGGACGACATGCCCGACATCGTGATTGCCGACGCGACCCTGCGCGACGGTCATGTGTTGGATGTCCTCCAGGCCCTGGCGGCCTCAAAAATCACCAAAACCATCCCCGTATGCGTGGTGGGCTGCCGCCCAGACAACATCGACGATCTCCGCGCCGCCGCCCCAGGGGCCAAAAGCTTCCTCTGCGGCGAAGTCACCCGCAAGCTCCTGGTGGAGCTGGTCAAAGAACTGGTCATCCGCTAACAAGCCAAGAACAAACCGCAGCCCAGTTACGCCAGCCCCGGGCAGAAACCGCACCCGCTGTTACGACGGCCGGCGGGGCGCGCCCGATGGACGATGGACAATGGACATCATGGACCGCATGGACACCATGGACGGGTGGGGGCGCGCCCCGAACATGGACCGGCAGCGCCGCGCCGCTTGCGGCGCTGGCTGCCATGGACGGGCTGCAGGGGGCACCGTGGCCGTGGGTGGGAACGGCGACCGCTGTTACGACGGCCGTGGGTAGGAACGGCAACTGCTGCTACTACGGCCGTCGTGACTGGCGCCCGTGGTCCTTCGTCCATTGTCCATCCGGGGCCCCGGGTCCATCTGGTCCATCGTGTCCATAATGTCCATCCCCCGAAACCCCCAGCCGTAGCAAGCGCCACCCGTGGTTCGGTGTCCATCCGGGGCCCCGGGTCCATCTGGTCC
>CAZMEC010000236.1:0-4809 GCA_964565265.1 uncultured Myxococcales bacterium | reverse complement strand
GCCACCTTCCCCCACGGGGGGAAGGGAATTTGGAAGGGGACATTGGGGGGGGCTACTGCAGCAACTCCGGCAGCGAGCCTAGCACTGGCACGGGGCCCAGGGCGGCTTGGAACTCGGCTTTGCTGAAGGTGCCTTGGAGGCCTGCGAAGCGTACTTTGGCTTGGGCGGCCTTCTGGCCGTCGGCCAGGGAATCTCCTACGAACAGCAGGGCGCTGGAGGGCAGGCCGGTCAGGCGGAGTACCTCGGCGAAGTGCGCCGCCCCCTTGCAGAAGTCCGGGGAGCGCCAGGCCAGCACCAGGTCCAGGGGCAGGTTTCTTGCTGCTACGAAGCGGTCCACCACAGCTTGGAAGTTGTTGGAGGAGACCCCGGTGAGGAGGCTCCGTCCCCGGAGCCCCTGCCTCCTGCGAAGCCCTTCCAGGGTCTCCAGGCAGCCGGGGTTCAAGGGGTCCTCGAACATCCCGGCCAGCTTCTCGGCCTCAAATTGGGCGGCGGCGGCGGTGTTCCTCGGGTCCCCTGGAAAGAGCTGCTCGAGCTGGGCAAAGAAGGGAATGCCGGAGGTCCGGCGGTAGGCCTCTCGGGCCTCCTCGAAGGGTAGGGCGTGGTGTTGGCCCAGGACCCGGGCGGCCACCAGCCCAAAGCCCGTCATGGAGTCCACCAGGGTGCCGTCCAGGTCGAAGAGCACGGCGCCGATGCCGTCCAGCAGGGCCTTCATTTTGTAGTCACCAGCCGGTTGTAGAGCCTGCTTGGGGCCCTGGGGCAGATGCGCGCCTTGTTGGCACCGGAGGCCTTCATGGAAGCCTCCGGGGGGCGCGGGGGGCGGCGGCCAGCAAAGCCAGCAGATGGCCGTGGAGATCGAAGCTGTGGAAGCTGGGCTGGAGGGGCTGCTGGCCGTGCTCCTGGAGGTGCAGGCGGGGAGCCATGAGGTCGAAGAAGCGCCGGGCCTGGGCCTGGTCGCCGGCGCTGGCCACGAGGCGGTCCAGCCCTCCCAGGGCAGTGATGGCGCGGCCCGCCTGGAGGGCCAGGTGGTGGGCCAGCCAGGGCAGGGGGGCGGGGCTGGACTGGTCGGCGTCGGCAGCGGGGGCCTGGGGGGGCAGGAACCACAGCCCGGGGTCAAAACACCCGGAGGCCTGGAGCGAGGGGAAGTGCTCGACGCCGGAGTAGCCTCCGCTGCAGTAGACCGGGCGGCCTTCAAGGAAGGCGGCCACAGAGAAGGGATGATCGAAGGAGATGGAGAGGGTGCGGCCGGACCTCGCCCCGAGGTCTTCCAGGGCAGCCTCATGCAGCAGCGAATCCCCTCCGGGGATGGCCCCCGCCAGCTTCGCCAGCCCGGGGGGGAGGGCGGGGGCCAGGGAGGGGGCGTCCAGATTCTGGAAGAGCTGGCAGTCAGAAACCAGGAGGACTCGGTTCTTGGGGCGGGCAGCCAAGGCCTTGGCGAAATCTAGGGCCAGAGCCTGGAAGGGAAACAGGGGTTGGGGAAGGGCGACCTCGGCGGTCAGGTGCTGCGTCCTTTGGGCCAGGGGCAGGCGCCGGGGCAGGAGGGCGAGGTGCACCGGGGTCTCCTCGTGGAGCAGCTTCTCCAGGCCATCAGCGCCCAGGGGCAGGCGCTCTCCGGAGGGCGTATGAATGACGGCGGCCACCAGGCCGGGGCCGAACTCTGCAGTCGCGTTCATTGGTACCTCTCAAAAAGGGGCAGACCAGCCCGCAGGATAAGCAATTCTTCGTCCGTGTCGACAGCCAGAACGGGGATTCTACTCTCGGGAGTGGAAAGTGCGCGCAGGCCAGGGGCCAGGTCTCGGGGGCTGGGGGCGCAGCGCAGGCCCAGGAAGGCCAGAGATTCGCAGATGAGGTCGGTGAGCGGGGCGAAGCGGGCGCCCAGGTCGTCCGTGAAGACCAGGGCCTGGCAGGACGGCAGCAGCAGCAGGTAGGCCCCCAGGTAGGAGGCCGTGCGGGCGGCCGACTGGCGCAGGACCCGGGCTGCGTCGGCGTCCCCCGAGGTCGCAAGCTGCTGCAGATCCCGAAGATCGGCGCTCTTGCCTGCGCTGAGGCCCAGGACCCCGCTTCGGGAGTTCAACTGGAGCTCAAGCTGGGGCAAAGCAAGGTCGGCGAGGCGAGCCAGTTCGGGCAGCAACAGGGGGTCCAAGTCTCCGCAGCGGGTGCTCATGATGAGGCCCGGCAGGGGCGTGAAACCCATGGTGGTGTCCAGGCTCCGTCCCCCCTGGACCACGCAGGCGCTGGAGCCCCCCGTCCCCAGGTGGGCCATCACCAGGTTGAGGTCGGCGGCGGGCCGGCCCAGCCAGGAGGCCACGCGCTCCTGCACAAAGGCATAGGACAGGCCGTGGAAGCCGCACTTGCGATAGCCGCCAAAGACCGGCGAGGGGTAGGCCGCCGAGGAGTCCGGCAGCCCTGCGTGGAAGGCCGTGTCCAGGGCCACGAACTGGGGAAGATCCGGGAAGCGCCCCAGACAATGGTCAATCACGGCCAGGGAGGCCGGGTTGTGGAGGGGCGCGAAGGGCAGGCAGCTTCGCAGTCTGGCGAGGTTGGCCTGGTCCAGCAGGGCGGCCCCCCGGAACTGTCTGCCACCGTGGACGAAGCGGTGGCCCAGGATCTGGGGCTGACCAGCCAGGGGCAGGAGCTGATCCAGGATGGCAGCGGCGGCCTCTGCGTGGGTCGTCAGGGGCAGGTCCAGGTGGTGGGTTTGTCCCCTGAAGAGGAGCTCCAGGAAGGAGACCTGGGTGCCCGTGACCCCTACGCGGTGGGCCTTGCCCGAGGCCAGGACCTGGGGGGCCGTGGTGCCGAGGGGGCCGGGGGGGACCTCGTAGAGCTTGAAGGAGAGGGAGGAACTGCCGGCGTTGAAGAGCAAGATGCGCATGTCTGTCCAAGGCTCCCGGGGATCCTGCCCCCTCCCTGTCCCTCCCCCTTGCGGGAGAGGGGACGCCAGCTTCGGGGGCTCTTGGGCCCCTTCCCCGTACCCGTCAGGCCCCAAAGCCCGGGGTGTGCTTGAGGAACTGGGCCAGGATGCGGTCGGCGTTGACCTGGGTATCGAAATCCGCCTCCACGGCCTTCCTGCCCGCCAGGGCGACGCGCTGCCGCAGGGGCTGGTCGTCCAGCAGGCGCTGGATGCCGTCGGCCAGATCCGTGGGGTCCGCGGGGCGCACCAGGAGACCTGTCTCTTCGTGGCGGATGAGCTCGGGGATGCCGCTCACCGAGGTGGCCACCGCGGGCACGCCCAGGGCCAGGGCCTCCATCAGGACATTGGGCAGGCCTTCCCAGATGCTGGAGACCGCCACCAGCCGGGACTTCAGGTACCAGTCCTTGACCTCGCGCTGGGTCTTGGGGCCCAGCAGCTTCACCCGGTCGCCCAGCTTGAGCTGGTCGATGAGGGCCTGCAGGGAGGCCTTCAAGGGGCCCCCGCCGATGATGGCGCCCTGGAAGTCCACCCCCCGGTCCCGCAGCACCCCGAAGGCCCGGATGAGATCGTCGAAGGCCTTTTGATCGTGCAGGCGTCCCACCGCGAGGACCAGCCGTCCCTCGGGCTCCCCCTGGCGGACCGTGTAGGCCTTGGTGTTCACCGCAGAGCGCACCACCACCACCTTGTCCTCGGGGAAGCGGACATGGAAGTGGGCCAGGTCCTTGCCCCAGTAGCGCCAGGACTCGAGGAGATCCCGGCGGTAGAACTGGGTGACGGACTTCACGAAGGCGGCGCCCTCGATCTTCATCGGGAGGTTGCCGTTGATGACATACATCTGGTGGCCGCTGCGGACCGCAAAGGAGTAGGGCAGGCCACTGAGGCGGGCCATGACCATGGCCATCACGCAGGGGGCTCCGGCGTAGAGGGCGTGGATGTGCTGGATGCCGTCTCGAAGGGCGAGCTCGGAGAACAGGACGGACTTGGGGAACAGAAGGAGGGCTTTGACGCGCTCGCCGGGCATCCCCCGGGTCGCCCGGAGGGCAAGCCCCAGCGCTGCTAGATAATCTCGCGGACGGGTCAGGAGGATCCGGAGGTTGGCCAGCAGGAGGCGAAAAGACAGGAAGAAGGGGCTCTTCACGGTGCGCTGAAGCAGGGGCTTGACCTCTTCGTGGATGACCGCGTTCTTCACCGAGCGCATGGCGTAGATGCGAAGGTCCACGCCCCGGTCCACCAGCTCAATGACCTCGCGAAGGATGAAGGTCTCGGAGAGCACCGGGAAGGTCATCACATAGGCCAGCCGAGGGTATCTGGGCTTGCTCTCCATGGGTCACTCCTTCCTGGGGGCCCCGGCGGGCCCTGCGCGGCGGGTCCGAAGGTCCCGGAAAAACTCTGACAGGAGGGCGCTGCACTCGGGCTGCAAGATGCCCTCGCTGACCTCCAGGCGGTGGTTCAGCCGCTGGTCCTGGACGGTATCATGGAGGGACCCGCAGTAGCCAGCCTTGGGATCCCGGGCACCAAAGACCAGGCGTGCCACCCGGGCGTTGACCAGGGCGCCCGCGCACATGGGGCAGGGCTCCAAGGTCACATAGGCGGTGGCTCCGTCGAGGCGCCAGAAGCCCACCGCCGCGGCGGCCTGCCGGAGGGCCAGCACTTCGGCGTGGGCGGTGGGGTCCTGGAGGGCCTCCCGGAGGTTGAAGCCCTGGCCCACCAGGCGGCCGTCAACCACGATCACGCAGCCCACGGGGACCTCGCCACGCAGGGCTGCACCTTGGGCCAGGCCAATAGCAACACGCATCCAGGATTCGTCTTGATCAATAGTGGGGAGACGCAGGGGTTCCATCTGAATATCCGAATTGGCGCGCCCGAGAGGATTCGAACCTCTGACCTATGATTCCGTAGAC
>CAZMEC010000235.1:0-4811 GCA_964565265.1 uncultured Myxococcales bacterium | reverse complement strand
TGGCCCGGCGCATCGAGGCCGACGCCGAGACCAAGCACAAGCTGTCCCGCTTCCTGTCCCCCAACCTGGTGGACAAGGTCTTGAACGGCCAGATGGTCCTGGAGAAGGGCGGCGAGTACAAGAATGTGACCATCATGTTCTCGGACATCCGGGGCTTCACGACCATGTCCGAGCGGCGCAAGCCCGACGAGATCGTGGGGCTGCTGAATGACTACTTCGAGTCCATGGTGGAGATCGTCTTCCAGCATGGCGGCACCCTGGACAAGTTCATGGGGGACGCCATCATGGCCCTCTGGGGGGCGCCCATCTCGGGGCCCGAGGATCCCGTCATGGCGGTGGGCTCGGCGGTGCGCATGCAGCGCCTCCTGGCCACCCTCAACGAGAGGTTCAAGGAGCGCTACGGCGAGGAACTGGCGGTGGGCATCGGTATCGACACGGGCCCCGTGGTGGCGGGCCTCATGGGCTCCTCCAAGACCATCAGCTATACGGTGGTGGGGGGCTATGTGAACCGCGCCTCCAGGCTTTGTTCGGCGGCCGCCGCGGGGGAGGTCCTCATCTCGGAGGACACCTACCGGCTGGTGGAGAAGCACTTCCTGGTGAAGGAAAAGGAGCCCATCAAGCTCAAGGGAATTGCCAACCTGGTGCGGGTCTACAGCGTCCTGGACATGATCTAATAAGACCTCAGCGTTTCGGAAGCTTCCTTACCAGAGCCTCGAGGGCCTCCAGGCGGGCCTCAAGGGACTCCAGGCGTTGGGCCAGGTCGGGGCTGCGGGAGGCCCCCAGGATGTGGGACAGCCGCTTCTCCGCGTCTTCCTTCAGCCCCGCCACACGCTTCTCCGCCTCCGACCGAAGGGTGGTGACCTTGCGGCCGGCGTCTGCCCGGAGATGATCCAGGTTGTGGAGCAACTCCCCGGAGGACTTGATGAGGTCCCGTACGGCCCCCAGGTTCAGGGGGTTGCGGTGGGTCCGTTCTTCCTCCAGCAGCACCTGGGCCAGGGTCCGGGTGGTGATGTCCTCGCCGGTGGCATTGTCAATGATGACCAGATCCACCCCGTCCTTGATGAGCTCGGCCACCACGGACAGCGTCACATAGCGGCTCTCGCTGGTGTCGTAGAGCTTCCGGTTGGAGTAGCGCTTAATTACCCTGCTGTCCGCCATTGGAGTCCTCCTTGACTGAGTCCAGAAGTGTGGCCGTAAGGGTCAAGGACAGGTCCTCGCGGTGCCCCGAGGAATCCCCCGCCTTGGCGAAACTGGTGTTGCGGGCCATGGCGCTGCGGGCCGCCAGCTTGACAATGAGGCCCCCCGCGGGGTCCAGCAGCACGGCCTTCTCCAGGGCCCCCTTTCCCAGGGTGCTGCCCAGGATGCCCTGGCGCTTGAGGCTGCCCTGCTCGTCCAGGCTGCCCTTGGTGCGCAGCAGCAGGCAGGGGTTTCCCTCCAGGGTGGCGGCGCCCACGAAAGTAGTGGTGGCGTCCACCTTGATGAGGCTCTCCCCCGTGGCCCGGGTCAGCTTGTCCTCGAAGCCCGAAGGCCAGGACTCGCCGGGCTGGCGGGGCTCCCGGGGCCAGGTGAGGGTCAGATCCCGCAGCAACTGGGAGAAGATCTCCTTCACGCCCGCGGCCAGGGATCCCTTGGACTCGACCTGGAAGTCCAGCACCTCGCCGGTGTCGGGATCAAGCTTGCGCAGGGCGCTCACGCCCTGGATGGCCTGGGCGAAGTCCTGGATCTTCTGGAAGCTGCCCTCGGCGGGCTTGCCGTCGGGGCCCAGGGGGACGATCTTCATGTCCTCGATCCCGTAGCGGGCCTCCAGCTTTCCGTCCTCCAGGGCGGTCACGGCGACGCTCAGGATGAAGGTCTGGGAGAGGCTGGCCACCATGGGCTTGCGCCCCGGGAAGGTGGTGGAGGCGTCCTGGCGAAGCTCCACCTGGTACTTCCACTGACCCACCTTCATGGGACGGAAGAGGACGGCCTCGCCGCCGGGCGTTCCGACCAGGTCGGGGAGCAACTCGGGGGCTGGCAGCAGGGGGGCTTCGGGGGCGACGGCCTGGGGCACCACGGCCGCCCCGGGGGCGCCGCTGTCCAGGCCCGGAAGGGCCTCTTTCTTTTCGCCACAGGCCAGGGCAAGGGCGCCAAAAAGGAGAAGAAGCAGGGGTCCGGTGAGGGCAGTTCTGAAGGTCATGTTGGACGGCCTTTCAAGAAGACTTTGCTGCCCGTAGGCAAACACGAGGCCCCGCCTTTGTCAAGGTCACCCAAAGGACCCAAAGGACACCAAGGACCCACCGCGAGGCGTCAACTGCCGCCGGCCGTCACCGGGCATGGACACCATGGACAAGATGGACCGGGGGCCCCGGATGGACGAAGGACAAAGGGTGCCAGTTGCGACGGCTGGGGTTCCGGTGGATGGACATGATGGACATGATGGACCAGATGGACCCGGGGCCCCCGGATGGACGAAGGACAAAGGGTGCCAGTTGCACCCCCCAGCCCCTTTGGCCACCATCGCCAGCCGCACCCCACAGCCCCTTTGGCCACCACCGCCAGCCTTGGCTGCCGCCGGGGTGCCCAATGTCCCCTTCCAAATACCCTTCCCCCCGTGGGGGAAGGTGGCGCGAAGCGCCGGAAGAGGGCACGGATTCCACCACCAGCCGCAGCCCATCGCCCCTTCGGGTTGCACCGCCGGGCACCGTGAGCTTGTATGGAACCGACCCCAGGGTTTCCCCGTCCATGGCAGCTAGCGCTGCGACAGCAGCGCGCGCTGCCGGTCCATGGTTCGGGGCGCGCCCCCACCCGTCCATGCGGTCCATGATGTCCATGGCGTCCATTGTCCATGGGGGCGCGCCCCACCGGCCGTGGTAACAGCGGTGCAGTTCTTCCCTGCGGGTTCAACCGCCAACTGCCAGCCCAGCGCCCTGAATGGACACTATGGACAAGATGGACCGGGGGCCCCGGATGGACAAAGAGCGCCAGTTACAACGGCTGGCGGTCCTGGGATGGACATCATGGACAGGATGGACAAAATGGACCCGGGGCCCCCGGATGGACAAAGGACCAATGACCCACCGGGGCGACAGTTACAACGGCCGGCCGTCAGCCAAAGGTGGCCCCTGCAGCCCGTCCATGGCAGCGCGCGCTGCGACAGCAGCGCGCGCTGCCGGTCCATGGTTCGGGGCGCGCCCCCACCCGTCCATGCGGTCCATGATGTCCATGGCGTCCATCGTGTCCATGATGTCCATCGTCCATCGGGCGCGCCCCACCGGCTGTTGGGTTGGCGATCCGGGCCGCGCCGGGGTGCCGACGGGGCGAGCGTAATGTAAGGTCCTGACCCCCGAGCACCGCCCACCAAAAGGACCCACCGCCGAGCAAGAATGCAGTACCACCGGCCGGCGGAACCTGCTAGCTTTCCCCCCGCGGAGGTTTGGAAATGCTTTGTCGAATCAGGGCCCGCAATATCGCCATCATAGACAACCTGGACCTGGAACTCCCCGGGGGCTTCCTGGTCATGAGCGGCGAGACGGGGGCGGGCAAGTCCCTGATCCTCGCCACGGTGGCCCTGCTCTGCGGGCGCAAGGCCAGCCCCGCCATGGTCCGCACGGGGGAGACCCAGTCGGAGGTGGAGGGGCTGTTTGACCTGGGCTCCCTGGAGGACTCGGGGGCCCTGCGGGAGGAGCTGGGGCTGGACCCGGACGAACACCTGCTGGCGTTTCGCCGATCCATAGACCTTAGAGAGGGCCAGAAGAAGGAGCAGGTCCGGATCGCCGGCTCCCTGTCCACCCTGAAACGGCTCAAGGAGCTGGCCGGCGGACTGGTGGATGTGGCCAGCCAGCATGAACAGGTGCGCCTCCTGGAGCGGGACCTGCAGGGGGCCATGCTGGACCGGTTCGGGCGCCTCAGCGGCCCGGGGGGACGGCGAGAGGTCATGGCCCGGGCCCACGGCGCCTGGCTGGAGGGGCGGGCCCGCCTGGTGGAGTTGACCCAGTTGGAGCAGCGGCGGGCCGAGCGGGCAGCCTGGCTGGACCACAACCTGGAGGACCTGGAGGCCCTGGCCCCAAAGGCCGGGGAGGAGACCAGCCTCCGGGAGCGGATCAAGGGTCTGGCCCATGCGGTGGAGCTTGGCGAGGCCCTGTCCCAGACGGTGGAGGAGCTCAGTGACTCGGATCGGGATCTGGTCTCCCGGCTGGAGACCCTGGGGGCCAAGCTGACCCAGGCCGAGCGCTGGTTGCCGGCCCTCATGCCCCTCCGGGAGCGGCTTGGTTCCGCCGCCATAGAGCTCAAAGATCTGAGCTTTGAATTTCAGGAGATGCTGGCCCACTGTGAGCCCGATCCCACCCAACTGGACCGACTTCAGGGGCGCCTGGCTGCCCTGGAGCGCGCCAGGCTTCGCCACGCCTGCCACTCCGACGGGGAGTTGGCCGGGCGGCTCCTGGAACTCCAGAACGAACGGGAGGATCTGGGGCAACTGGAGGCCCTGTTGGAGCAGGCCCAGACCCAGGAGCGCCAGCTCCGGGACCAGGCCCTGGCGGCGGCCCAGGGCCTCCACCAGGAGCGGGTGACGGCGGCCCAGAACCTGGAGCGCCTGGTCACCCGGGAGCTGGCGGACCTGGCCATGGGCAAGGCCCGCTTCAAGGTGCTGCTGGGCTGGCGTGGGGAGGAGGGGCTTACGGCCCAGGGGGCAGACGAGATCGCCTTCCAACTGGCCGCCAACCCCGGCGCGCCCCCGGCAGACCTCAAGGACGCCGCCTCGGGCGGTGAGCTCTCCCGCCTGCTGCTGGCCCTCAAGTCGGCCCTGCGGGACTCCTACCCGGTGCCCGTCTATG
>CAZMEC010000234.1:0-4893 GCA_964565265.1 uncultured Myxococcales bacterium | reverse complement strand
CCGTCGAGACCACGGATTTTGCCCCCATCGTGTATGTCACCAACACGGCCTGCGGGGCCAACTGGATCACCTGTGCTCCCAATAAGGTAGCCAACATCAGCTGGCCAGCCGCCGGCACCTACCACATCGTTGTCGACGGCAAGACGGCCGCCGACCAGGGCGAGTTCACCCTGAAGCTGGAGATGATCCCACCGGGGTAGGGCGGGCTTGGGGTCAGGACCTTACACATTACACTTGATCCCCCTCCTCCTTGAAAACCCGCGGCTCCTGGTACAAACTTCGCTGCGCCCCATGAGGCGGACCCCCACCGGAGACTGTGCATGATCACCAACCCTGCGCGCACCGAGACCAAGAAGCTGTTGGACAGCCTGAACACCGTCATTCTGGGCAAGGCCGAGGTCATGGAGTTGCTGACCGCCTCCCTGTTGGCGGGCGGCCATGTGCTGCTGGAGGATGTGCCGGGGGTGGGCAAGACCACCGTGGCCAAGGCCCTGGCGCGGCTGCTGGGCCTGTCCTTTCGGCGTATCCAGTTCACCTCGGACATGCTGCCCTCGGATATCCTGGGGGTGTCCGTACTGGAGAATGGCCTGGGCACCTTTCGCTTCCGCCCCGGGCCCATCTTTGCCCAGCTCATCCTGGCGGACGAACTGAACCGCACCCCGCCCCGCACCCAGAGCGCCCTGCTGGAGGCCATGAGCGAAGGCCAGGTGACGGTGGACCTGGAGACCCGGCCCCTGCCCAAGCCCTTCTTCGTCATCGCCACCCAGAACCCTCTGGAACTCCACGGCACCTACCCCCTGCCCGAGTCCCAGATGGACCGTTTCTTCGTGAGCCTGACCCTGGGTTACCCCTCAGACGCCGAGGAGCGCCGCGTGATCATCCTGGATGACGAGGACCGCCGCATTGGCGCCATGTCCGCCGTGGCCACCCCGGAGGACCTCCTGCGTTGGCGCGCCGAGGTCGAAAAGGTGCGGGTGGACGAGGCCCTGGTGGCCTACATGCAGAACATCATCAAGGGCACCCGGGTGGCGGGGCAGATCAAGCTGGGCGCCGGTCCCCGAGCGGGCATGGCGCTGTTTCGCAGTGCCCGTGCCCTGGCCTTCCTGCGGGGTCGGGACTTCGTGGTTCCCGAGGACATCCGGGTGCTGGCCCCCGCCGTGCTTCGCCACCGGCTGCGCCTCACCGGGACCCAGGGGACCAATCTGGCCGAGTCCACCAATCTGGTGCTGAGCATCATGGATGCCGTTCCCATTCCCTAGAGGTGACAGGCTTGGGTTTCCTTCCAAAACCAAAGGGGTTCCACTTCTCCGTGGTCGGCATCGGCCTCCTGCCCTTCACTGCCTCCGCTGCCTACCTGGCCATCCGTTTCTGGTGGTTCAAGGGAACCTGGGTCATGTTTGCCATCCTGCTCCTGGCCAACGCCGCCCTCTTCGCCCGCTGGCGCGACGCCCCCAAGCGGCCCGGCTTCTGGGCCCGGCTTGCCCGCTCCAACAGGCTGCTCCCCCGCAAACTGCACCTGACCATGGAGGGCCGCTTCCTGCTGCTCATCACCTTCGGCATGGGCTTCGCAGCGGTGAACACCGGCAACAACCTCTTCTATTTGATCCTGGGCCTGCTGCTGTCTCTCATAGTCCTGTCGGGCATGATGTCCGAGCAGGTGCTGCGGGGCCTGTCCCACCGCGCCTTCTACCCCAGCCGCGCCGTGGCCGGCCGCCCCGCCGTCCTCCGCGTGGAGGTCACCAACCCCCTGCGCCGTTTCCATGCCTGGTCCATCGTGCTGGACGAGGTCATCGACGACCCCGAGGTCTCCCACCGCCCCGGCCGCATCCCCGTCCTGCCCCCCCGGGCCACGGGCCCCGGCTTCCTGGAGTTGGTCTTTCCCCGCCGGGGGCGCTACCTGAGCGCCGGCTTTCTGTTGTCCACCACCTATCCCTTCTCCTTCTTCCTGAAGTCCCGCTTCTTCCCCGTCCCGACTGCCTTTCTGGTGCACCCCCGAAGTGACCTGGTACCGGACGAATCCCTTGCCAGTTTCCTTGGGGGCAGCGGCGAGACTCCTGCTCCAGGGAGGGGGCGTGGGGGAGAGTTCCACTCGGCCCGCCCCATGGCCCCCGGGGACGACCCCCGGGACATCCACTGGAAACGCAGCGCGGCCTACGGCGCCCCCGTGATCCGCGAGTTTGACCGGGCCATCCACCGGGGCGTCACCTTGGCCCTTTGGCCCGAACTTCCGCCCAGCGCCACGGCCCAGGATGAGGGCACGGTGGAGTACGCCGTTGACTACGCTGCCTCCGTGCTGGTGTGGCTGATGTCCCATGGGATCAAGGCGGGCCTGGCCCTGCCTGGGGTCAGCCTGGCCGCGGGCCTGGGCCCCGCCCAGGAGGAGACGCTGTTGGACGCGCTGGCGGTGGCGCCGGTGGCAGTGGCGGGATCCGCTTACTCTGTGCGCGGCTTGGACGGGCAGGCCCTCTCCCCTCTGGATGGCTCCTCCCTGGTGTTCCTGCGGCTGCCCTGGCAGGTGGCGCCGGCAGTGGACTCCGTGCTGGACCTCCCCCCGGCCCCCTCCAACCCAGGTCCCAGGGCTGTCCCGGGGCGGGGCTTTGGCCCGGGGGTGCAGCCATGACGCGCCTGCAAAAGGGTCTGAAGCTGGGACTCGCGGTGAACCTCCTGTCGGCCTTCGCCATGGTGGTCCTCTCCGAGGAGTACCACCCCTTGCTGGTGGCGCCGGCCCTGCCCCTGCTGCTGCTGGGGTTGGCCGTGGGGCACCGGGAATTCTCCAAGACCGCCCGCTTTGGCCTCACGGCCTTCACCCTGGGGCTGTTCGCGCTGCTGGCCCTGCGCGCCCTGCAAAGTGGGGATTACCTTCAGAACGCCGTGCTGTTCGCGCTGTACGCCACCGTGGTCCGAGTGTTGCAGTTGCCCACCGCGAGGCAGCTCTTCCAGGCGGTGGCTCTGGCCTTCCTGTTGATGATCGCGGGGTCAGCCATGAACCCCGATCTCTCCTTTGCCTTGTTGCTGGTGCCCTATGCGCTAAGCCTCTCCTGGCTGTTGCTGCTGATCCACCTCAAGAGCGAGACGGAGGCGGCGGGCGAGGACTCCCCCGTGCTGTGGAAATCGGAGGCCCTCATCCGACCCAGGCTGGTCTGGGGCGTTACCCTCATGACCCTGTTGCTGCTGGTGGGAGCCTGGTCGGTGTTCCTGTTCTTTCCCCGCCTCGGCCTTGGTTTCTTCAGCAGCAAGGCCCGGGGGGGCGATACCGTGTCCGGGTTCTCCGACGAGGTCGAACTGGGGCACTTTGGCCGCATCGAGACCTCCGACCGGGTGGTGCTGCGGGTGCGCTTCCCCGGGGGTGCAGACCCGGGCAGCCTGTACCTGTTGGGGGCGGTCTTTGATCACTATGAGCAGGGAGTCTGGAGCAAAAGCCTGGGGGGCCAACACTGGCTTCCAACGGACACGGACGGCTTCGTGGATCTGGGCTACGCCCGGCAGTGGGCCAAGGTGACCGCCAGCCCGGTGCGCGGCTTGAACGCGGTGGAGTACGAGGTCTTCCAGGAGCCCCTGGGCGGGAATCGGGTCCTCTTCACCATCCCCCAGGGCGCGGCCCTGCGGCCCATTGCCGCCGAACTTGATCGCTACCAGGGCACCTCCCGGCAGTTCCATGTGGATGGTCTGGGGAACCCGTCCTACCGGGGGCCCGCCAACAGTTCTCTGGGCTTCACCGCCAGGAGCCTTGTTTCCAATCGTTCCCCAGCGGACCTGGCCGCCCCGGAGAACGATCCCGAGTGGTTGACGCGCCTTTACCTTCAGCTTCCCGAGGATCTGGATCCCCGCCTTGGAGCCTTGGCGCGGCAGGCGGCCGGGGGAGCCCGGGGGCGCCTGGCGGTGACCCGGGCCATCGAGGACCACCTGCTGCGCAACTATGCCTACTCTCTGGATGGTGGGCACAACCCTGCGGATCCCCTGGCGGACTTCCTCTTCGGGCTCAGGCGCGGCCACTGCGAGTATTTCTCGTCGGCCATGGTACTGATGTTGCGGACCCTGGGCATTCCGGCTCGCAGCGCCAACGGCTACCGGGGCGGCAAGTTCAACCGCTTCGGGGGCTTCCGGGCCTTTGCCGAGGCCGAGGCCCACTCCTGGGTGCAGGTCTGGTTTCCGGGGGCGGGCTGGCAGGGGTTTGATCCCACCCCGGGTGGGCGGGAGTCCCTCGGGGCGGGGCTGTGGGACACCGTGGACCAGTGGATGGATGCCCTGCGTCTCCAGTGGTACCGCTGGGTCATTGAATACGACCTGGAGAACCAGCTTCAGGTCTACTCGGGGGTCCTCAAGGCCTTCGGCGGCAAGGGGTTCGACTTGAAGGGGAATGCCACGCCCGCCGAACTCAAGCGCCTTGGAAAGGGCGTCCGGGAGAGCCTCTTCAATGCCAGGAATGGATTCATCCTGGGCGGGTTGGTGTTGTTTGGCGTCCTGGCAGGGGTTCTCTCCAGGCGTTCGAAATGGCGACCCTTTGCGGGGGACCAGGGGGCCCGGCTGGAGCGGCGGGTGCGCAAGCGACTGGGGGCCAAGGGGGTCCTGGTGCCGCCCCACGAGACCCTCACGGGCTTTGGCCAGAAGCTGCGCCCCGAGGACCACTATCTGGGGGGCCAGCTTCAGAAACTTGGTGAAGAACTGGACGCCCTGCGCTGGTCCACAGGGCCCCTGGAGCCCGCCGCAGCCAAGGCCCTGCTGCGCAAGGTGAAGGCCCTGCCGGTCAGGAGAAAAAGGTAGCTTGTGCTTCCGAAGCGCGGGCGCCAGCAAGCGGGCCAAACCAGCAACCCCCTCCCTTGCGGTCGGGGTTCGGACGGCGTGGCGACCCACCGCCGACGGTAAGCAGCCTCCGGCGGGAGCGCGGAGGGGGCC
>CAZMEC010000233.1:0-4991 GCA_964565265.1 uncultured Myxococcales bacterium | reverse complement strand
AGCTTCTTGACCTTCATCTCGTGCAGGGTCACCACCCGCTGGGCGACCTTCTTCTCGAAGACATCCAACTCGTGGATTTCAAAGGGCTCCTCGCCCTCCTTGACCTGGCACTTGGGCACCTGCACGGGCAGCTTCACGGCCTCGCAGGTGACATCCTCAACCACCTCTTTCTTCTCCTCGGGCTTGCCCTGGATGGCCACCAGCGAACCCCGCACGCCTTCCTGGTACTCCTTGCGGGGGGCCCAGACCAGCAACTCGCCGGGGACCTTCTCCGGGGGCGCGGGGCTCCAGGTGAGGCCTTCCAGCAGCAGGATTGCATCGCCCATGTCGATGGCGGCGCTGTAAAGCTTGTTGGCGGCGTGGGTGTAGCGGGAGACCTCGTAGACCATCTCGGGGTTGAAGGCCCGCTCGCTGAACAGGTCCTGGGGTTCGTAGTACTCCACCTGGCCAATGAACTTGTCCAGGATGCGACTCAGCTCCTTGAGCAGCTCAAGCTGCTTCTCGTGCTTCGCCAGGTCCCCCAGCTTGGCCAGCTCGGCGGGGTCCCCGGTGGCCAGCACCGCCGCCAGTTGGCGCAGGTTCTGGGCGCTGCCCGTGTAGTAGGCGCCGATGGCCTCGTTGAACTTGGCCAGACCGTCGGTCTTGGACCCAAGGGGGTTGCCCGAGGCATCCACCTGGGCCCCGAAGAAGTACCCTTCCAGGGACTTGGCCTGGTCCAGGCCGCTGTTGTAAAGCGTCCGAAGCCCCATGTTCTTGCCGAACTGGAGGCCCAGGAAGGCGGCCATCAGGGCCACCACCACCACCACCACGGCGGTCACCAGGCCCCGCCCCTTGGGCTGGACCGAGTGCTCGTCCACGGACAGGTCGATGGGCCGGTCCTTTCCCCCGGCGGCCTTGCCCTGGGCGCCCCCGAAGTTCAGGTCAAAGCCATCTGGATTCACAGTGGGGGCCTGGGGGGCTGCGGGGGCGGGGGCCTCCCCGGGCAGCTTGGGCTTGGGGCCATCCTTCAGCCCCAGCTTGGCGCGCAGGGCATCCAGGTCTTTGCTCTTGTTCGGGGTACCATTATCCACGGAGTCACCTCCATCAAAAGGTGTAAACATTCAGGTCCCGGAGACTAGAACAGCCCCGCAGGAGTGTCAAGGCGCCGAAAGCTGCACCTGCCGGGCCCGCAGCACTGCAGGGGTTGCGATCAAACCCTTGACACTCGCGGCGGCCTGCCTAGTATCCCGCGTTAACTAACTTGTTAGTGCGGGTGCCCCATGAGCAAACCCAGTGACGACAAGAACCGCCCCGACCGTGGCCGCGACCGCCTCCTCGACGAGGCCGAGCGCTGCTTCGCCCAGAAGGGCTTCGCCGGCGCCCGGACCAAAGAGATCGCCGCCTCCGTGGGCGTCAACACCGCCATGATTCACTACTGGTTCGGCACCAAGGAACGCCTCTTCTTCGAGGTCATCGCCCGCATGATCGCGGATGTCATGCGCCTGGTGGACCAGGTCAACCCCCACGACATGAGCACCGAAGACAAGCTGGAGGCCTTCCTGGTGGCCTACTTCGAGTGCATGAAGCGCCACCCCCACTTCCCCCAGTTGACCAAGATGGCGGTGGGCTTTGACGCCGCCGACAGCTTCGAGGAGACCATCCACCGCGTCTTCCACCCCCTGCTGGCCGCCGGCGAGCGCTTCCTTGAGGACGGCATCCGGGAGGGCGTCTTTCGCCCCGTGGACACCCGCCAGTTCGTCCTGTTCATCTACGGGGCCATCGTGTCCCACTTCTCGGAGGGGCGCTTCCTCTCCATGGTCCTCGGCGAGGATGCCCTGGCCCCCCAGGCCCTGGACCGCCGCCTGGACACCCTGATCGACACCGTCTTTGCGGCCCTGGGGGCCACCCGGCCTCGCCGCGCCGCCATCAACTCTAGCCCCCTTCCATCTGAACCCCGCGCAGGAAGATTGAACAATGCCCACTGAAAACCTGAGGCTTGGCCTCGACATCGGTGCCATCTTCGCCAAGGCCGCCCTCCTGGACGGCGACGGCTCGTTGCTGGAAGCCCGCGTGGTGGAGCACCACGGCGATCCCACGGCGGTGACCCGCGCCCTCCTCCAGGAGTTGGCCAGCGACCGCCCAGGCCTGGCCATCGGCGTCACCGGCAGCATCGGCCAGAAGCTCGCCCCCCGCCTGGGCCTGGTGACCGTCAACGAGGTCGCCGCCCTGATGGCCGCCGCCGCCCGCTCGGAGCTGCCCGCAGACTTCATCATCGACGCCGGCGGGGCCTCCCTGTCCCTGCTCGAACTGGGCCCCGGTGGCCGCCTGCGCTCCTTCGAGACCAACTCCCTGTGCGCCGCCGGCACGGGCAGCTTCCTGGACGAACAGGCCGTGCGCCTGGGCCTGGACCCGCGCGCCACCCCGCCCTCCCCGGAGGCCGCCCCCGAGCCCCCCGCCATCGCCGCCCGTTGCAGTGTCTTTGCCAAGTCCGATCTCATCCACCGCCAGCAGGAGGGCTATGGCCGCGAGGACCTGTGGCGGGGCCTGTGCAAGGGCCTGTCGCGCACCATGGCCACCACCCTCTTCAAGGGCCGCAGCCCCAGCGGTCGCGGCCTGCTGCTTGGCGGCGTGGCCCTGAACCGCGAGGTCGCCGCCCGCCTCCAGCAGACCCTGGGCACGCCCCTGAGCGTCCCCACCCAGCCCCAGCTTCAGGCCGCCATCGGCGCCGCCCTGGAGGCCTCCGTCCCCATCGGCACCCTTCACCTGGGCGCCCTGGCCGACGACGCCTCCCGGGACGACGAAGCCCGCCGCCCCGCCCTGGCCCTGGACCTGAGCCACTTCCCGGACTTCGCCACCCTGGAGGAGTTCACCGACGAGGCCGGCAACGAGCTGCGCCTCAGCCACAACCCCGGCCCCGTCTGGCGCTGCTACCTGGGCCTGGACATCGGCAGCACCTCCACCAAGCTGTTGCTGCTGGGCGAGGACCTGCAGGTGCTGGCGGATGTGTACCGACGCACCTCCGGAGACCCCATCGGCGCCGCTGGCCTGCTGTTCCAAGCCCTCCGCCGCCTGGAGGCCCGCCTGGGCATCCGCCTGGACATCCTGGGCTCCGCCACCACCGGCTCGGGCCGCACGCTGGTGGGCGCCGTCATCGGGGCGGACCTTCAGGTGAACGAGATCAGCGCCCATGTGCGGGGCGCCCTCCACACGGACCCCGAGGTGGAGACCATCTTCGAGATCGGCGGCCAGGACGCCAAGTACATCCAGGCCCAGAACGGCCGCCTGCGCAACTCCAACATGAACTTCGTCTGCGCCGCCGGCACGGGCAGCTTCGTCGAAGAGGTCTGCCGCAAGCTGGGCTTTGGCCTGACCGAACTGGGCGACGCCGTCATGGGCGTCCAGCCCCCCCACACCTCCGAGCGCTGCACCGTCTTCATGGAACAGGACGCCGCGCGCCTGCTGCGCTCCGGCTACGACCGCCGGGAGGTCATGGGCGCCGTCCTCTACTCCGTGGCCTCCAACTACCTGAACAAGGTGGTGGGCAAGCGCCCCGTGTCCCGCAAGCGCGTCTTCTTCCAGGGCGCCACCGCCCGCAACCGCGGCCTGGTCGCCGCCTTCGAGAAGCTGCTGGGCGTCCCCGTGGTGGTCTCCCCCTTCTGCCATGTGATGGGGGCCTTCGGCGCCGCCCTCCTCCTGCGCGAACACCTGCAGGCCA
The DNA here is from genome assembly GCA_964565265.1 of uncultured Myxococcales bacterium. Lineage (GTDB taxonomy): Bacteria > Myxococcota_A > UBA9042 > CAIXZC01 > CAIXZC01 > CAIXZC01. Next base: position 1,297 of record CAZMEC010000233.1, on the reverse strand, counting down.
CGGGCCACGCCACCACCTTCGCCGGCCTGGACCTGCCCACCGACGCCGTCTCCCTCAGCCACGACACCTGCACCCTCTGCGTCAACAACTGCGCCATCACCACGGCCTCCGTCCCCGGCCGCAGCGAGCACCCCTCCTGGGGCTACCTCTGCGGCCGCGAGCCCGGCCAGCCCATGAAGACCAACGCCATCGAATACGCCCTCTTCCGCCGCCAATCCCAGGCCTTCTGGCGGGACCGTGGCCCCGCGCTGCCCCCGGACGCCCCCGTGCTGCACATGCCCCGGGCCCTGTTGCACTTCTCGCTGCACCCCTTTTGGAAGGCCTTCTTCGCCTCCCTGGGCGTGCGCCTCGCCCTGTCCGCCACCACGGACCGCCAGATCATCGACCAATCCGCCGACTGGTGCGCCTCCGACTACTGCCTCCCCCTGAAGCTGGCCCACGGCCACCTGCGCAACCTCGTGGAGGCCGGCGCCCAGCGCATCTTCGTGCCCTATCTCATCTCCGACGAGGCCAACCCCAAGACCACCCAGTCCCACTACTGCCCCTACAACCTGGGCCTCCCCGGCATGTTGCGCGCCGCCCTGGAGCTGAACGGCCTCTCCGCCAGCCTCATCCTGGGGGCCACCATCGACTTCCGCTGGACCCCCGACATCGCCGCCCGCCGCCTCCAAGAAGACCTGGGCCCCGCCCTGGGCCGCACCCGCAAGGACTTCGCCCGGGCCTGGACCGAGGGCCTGGCCGCCCGCGCCGCCTACGCCGCCGAACTTGAAGACGCCGGCCGCCAACGCCTTGCCGAGATCAGCGCCAGCGGCCGCCCCGCCGTGGTCATCCTGGGCCGCCCCTACAACCTTTACGACCGGGGCGCCAACCTGGATCTGCCCGCCAAGCTGGCCCGCCTGGGCGTGGAGGTCATCCCCATGGACGCCCTCCCCCTGGCCGACCAGCCCCTCGCCCCCGAGTACCGCAACATGTTCTGGAACTTCGGCCGCCGCGTCCTGGAGGCCTCCGCCCTGGTGGCCAGCACGCCCAACCTGTTCGCCCTGTACCTGTCCAACTTCTCCTGCGGCCCGGACAGCTTCGTCCAGACCTACGCCGAGCGCGTGATGGCCGGCAAGCCCATGCTGATCCTGGAGGTGGACGAGCACGGCGCCGACGCCGGCTACCTGACCCGCCTGGAAGCCTTCCGCGATGTGATTCTGGGGGCCTCGGGGGTTGTGCCAGCGCCCGTCCGAACCCCGACCGCAAGGGAGGGGGTTTCCTCCCCGTCCGTCCGAACCCCGACAGCAAGGGAGGGGGT
>CAZMEC010000232.1:0-5017 GCA_964565265.1 uncultured Myxococcales bacterium | reverse complement strand
GCCACACCCACCAGATCCGGCTCATCCCTGGCCAGAACCACGCCGGCCAGAAGACCCTCTATGTCAACTCCGGCACCTGGATTGACCACAACCCCAGCGGCAGCGTCATGAACTTCGTGGTCATCAACCCCCAGGACTCCAGCGAGGACTCGCTGACCGAGGTCAAGGTGTACCGCATGAACGATGGCGCCATGGAGGAACTGGCCGCCGACTCCCTTCGGCTTGGGGGGGGAACGGGGGGGCCCGACGCGACGGACCAGCCCGACGGCACCACTGAGGGCGACGCGCTGACCGATACCAGCGATGCCCTGGGCGACCCCAGCGAGATCCTGGCCGACACAGCCGCCGAGGCGACCGATGTGCCCCTGGCCGACGCCGAGGTGGCGGTCCAGCCCGTCGACTACTCCCAGGAGGCCCGATGGCTGATGCTGCCGGAGGCCAACGACAAGGAGGTGGATGTCTTCTACCTGTACCCGACCGCGTGGCACAAGGTGGAGGCCTCCGAGCCCGACATCTGCGCCATCGACAACGCCACCATGCTTGCGGGTTCCGCATCTGCCTACGCCCGGCAGGCCACAGCCTTCGAGCCCGTCGGTAATGTCTACGCCCCCTACTACCGTCAGGCGGACGGGGCCCACAGCCTGGCCCTGCCCCCCGACCAGCGCGACGACTTCATCGCCAGCGTCCCGGCGGTGGACGCCGAAGCCGCCCTGGACTACTACTTCCAGCACTACAACGGCGGCCGGCCCTTCCTGCTGGTGGGGCACTCCCAGGGTTCCAATGTCTTGAAGCTGCTGCTGGCCGGGTACTTCAAGGACCACCCCGAGTACCTGGAGCGCATGGTTGCCGCCTATGTCATCGGCTACTCAATCACCAGTGACTTCCTGGCCGCCAACCCGCACCTCCACTTCGCCCAGAGCCCCGACGACACCGGCGTCATCGTGTCCTACAACACGCTGGCCCCCGAGGTGGACCTGGACCAGGCGCCCTTCCTGCTGCCCGGCGCCATCTCCATCAACCCCATCTCCTGGACCCTGGAGGAGACCCCCGCCACCACCGAGGAGGGCCTGGGCTCGTTCCTGCCGGGTGAGGGCGGAGTCTTTGCCCAGGTGCCCCAGTACGCCGACGCCACCGTCAACAAGGCCAAGGGCGTGGTCGTCTGCAGCACCGCCGTGGACGCCGACCTGGTCCTGGGCTTTGGGCCCGGCGTGTACCACTCCTACGACTTCCCCTTCTACTACTTCAACCTGCGCGCCAACGCGGCAAACCGGGTGGAAAAGTACCTGGGCGCCAGGTAGGCACGCCTGCAAGCACCGTTCCTACAGCCACATCCAAGAGGAGGTGCCAGAAGATGAGAGCTCCCCAGTTCCAGTGCCGCTGGAGGCGCCCTGTCTGGGGCCTCCTCCTCCTGACCGTTGCCACCCTGGCCTCCTGCGATGGCGGCACGGACAAGGCCCCGGTGCCCTTGAGCGTGCAGGTCCTCTACCCTGCCGCGGGCCTGGGCGACCGCTCCTACGCCGACTCGGTCTATGCCGGCCTCATTGAGGCTTCCAGGGACACAGAGCTTCAGGTAACCTCGGCCAACCCCGCGAACGAGCTTGCAGCCTCTCAAACCCTGCTTGCGTGGACCGAGTCGCCTCCCGAGGGGGCAGGCCTCATCATTGCGGTCGGAGGTGACCGCACCGGGGCGATTGACGACCTGAACTGCGAGTTTGGGGGCTGGGAGGTTCTGCTGTTGGACGGACTGGCCCAGGACTGCCCAGGACTGGAGAGCCACCTCTATGATGTGTTCCCCGCCTCCTTCCTGGCCGGCGTGGCCGCGATGGCCGTGTCGACGAAGGGCCGGGCCGCCATTCTGGGAGGCCGCTCCGATCCAGTGGTGGACCGTTTCGTTAGGGGCTTCGCGGCCGGAGTGGACTGGGCCGGTGGGGAGATCACCGAGATCCGCTACCTGTCCGAGGGCGTGGACGGCTTCTCCAATCCCGAGGCCGCCAGGGCCGCCGCGGAGGAGCTATACCAGGACGCGGATGTGGTCTTTCCGGTGGCCGGTGGCTCAGGCCTTGGGGTCTTCTCTGCCGCTGAGGCCAGCCCGGGGCGCTATACCTTCGGGGTGGATGTGGACCAGAGCCTGCTGGCCCCGGGCGTGGTTGTCGGTTCGGTCGTGAAGCACCTGTACCCTACGGTGGCCGACACGATCCGCAGGGCTGCCGCGGGGACCTTTGCGGTCGCGGCGGATGAGGGAACTGGGGAGGCCAAGGGAGTCTGGGTGTGGACGGCCGACCTAGTGCTGAATCTGGACCTGGCCGCAACCGCTGAAGATCCGGTGGAGGGCGCCATGGATGCCGCGGTCGCTGCTGGGGCGGCCGATCTCAAGGCCTATCCCTGGTAATGGTTTTTTGGTTTGGACCGTGCAGTTACCAGTAACAAATTTGACGGTATAGATCGACCAGGAATAATCCGGAACAAGAGGTAGCACAATGGCTCTTGAAGGGCATATTCAGCGGTCGGCTGTGGTCCGGATTCTGGTCCCGCTCTTGGTCCTGGCGGCCTGCGATCCGGCAGATGGCCCCCTGCACGTGGGCGTGATGCTGCCCCTGTCCGGGCCCGCCGATGCGGGCTGGCAAAAGTCGTTGGACCTGGCCCTGGGGGCGATTCAAGAAGCTGGAGGGCCCGCCGGCCGGACCCTGGAGTTGGTGTACCGGGACCTGGCCGTGGAGAGCGTCGACACAGCGGCCCGGGCTTTCCTCGACGACGACTCCGTGGTGGCGGTCATTGGCCCTGATTCCTCGACTGCCCTCATGGAGATCGCCCCCCTGTTCATAGCCGCAAAGAAGCCTCTCATTTCGCCTTCGGCCACTTCGGGCGAGGTCTTCCGGGCCCTGGGGGGCCAATCCTACATCTGGCGGACCGTGCAGTCCGATGTGGCCCAGGCCCAGGCCATGCTGCTCATCGCCGCCCGGGGCGGAGCCCAGCGGGTGGCCCTGCTGTGCCCCGACGACCCCTACGGCGCGACCTTCTTCGATTGGGTGGGCTTCCTGGGGACGGAGGCTGGGCTTGAGGTCACGGGCCTCGTTCAGTACGCGCCCGGCACGGACCCATCAGCGGCCGTGGCCGAGGCCCTGGCCGGAAACCCCCAGGCCCTCCTGCTTGTGCCGGCCGGCCCCGAGGATGCCGTGACCTTGGTGCGTCTGGTTCGCCAGGCTTCTCCCCTGACCGCGCTGATCCTCAGCGACATGGGGGCGGTGCCAGCCCTGGTAGAGCAACTGGGGGACCTGGCCGAGGGGCTCGAGGGGACCGCCCCGGCGCCGGACCCGGCCAGCGGCTTTGAGGTCGCCTTCAAGGTCTTGTATGGAAAGCTGCCTCCCCCCTATGCAGCCAATGTGTACGACGCCCTGACCCTGGTGGCCTTTGGCCTGGAGGCCAGTGGCGGGCGGGGTGGCGAGGCCCTGGAGCGGGGCCTGGAGGCCGTGGTGGACGGACGCGGCGCCCCGACCCGCTGGGATTTCGACGGCGTAGCCAAGGCGCTGGCGGCCATTGATGACGGTGAGCATCCCGATCTGGCGGGGGCCAGCGGCTCCCTGGACTTCGACCGGGAACTCTACACCGACCCGGTGGAGACCTTCTACTCCCGGTGGCGGGTGGACCACGGCCGCTTCGTCCAGGTGGAGACCCTGACCACGGGTGACACGGGGCGGGCCCTGTCGCTGGACAGCAGTCGGGCGTCGGAGCAGCTCTTGCAGGAGGTGGGCGGCGGGACCTTCCAACCCGGTCCCCGCACCGGCACCTGGGCCCTGGTGGCGGCGCTGTCATCTGGCTGGCCCAACTATCGCCACCAGGCCGACGCCCTGGCCCAGTACCAGTTGCTGCGCGCCAACGGCCTGCCGGACGACCGGATCATCCTGGTGCTGGAAGACGACCTGGCCGACAACCCCATGAACGCCGAGCCGGGCGTGGTGCGGAATGTGGCGGGGGGCCCGAATGTGCGCGCCGGGGCGGTGGTGGACTACCGGACGGGAGACCTGGGGGCCGGGGACCTGCTGGCCATTCTGGCTGGTCAAGCCTCGGAGCGTCTGCCGGCGGTCATCGGCAGCGGCACCGGCGACGACCTGTATGTATTCCTGGTGGGGCACGGTGACACGGACGGCGCCCTGGTGGAGACCGAGGTGGCCGGCGACGGGACCTTGACCCCGGAGGCGCTGGCCCAGACGGTGCAGGCCATGTTCGACCAGGGGCGCTACCGACGCCTGCTGATCGCCGTGGAGACCTGCCACGGCGGCGTGCTGGGGACGCTCCTGACGGCCCCCGGGGCGGTGCTGCTGTCGGGGGCCAACCCCGTGGAGAGTTCCTTTGGGGCGAACTACGATTTGGACCTGCGGGCCTGGCTGGGGGACCAGTTTGCGTTCCATCTGGTCGAGGCCGCGGCCAACGCCCCAGAGCAGCCCCTGGACGACCTTTACCGAGACCTGTTCCTGCGGGTCAGCGGTTCCCATGTATCCATGTACAACGCCCAGGGCTTCGGCGGGGCGGGGAATGCGGTTTTTGGCGACTTCCTGCGGCCCTGAGGCCCGGGAAGCTTTTTTGGGAGGAGTCTCGATGCAATTCAGATCACTGGTAGTGCCCATGGCAGCAGCGATGTTCTTGTTGCTGGCCGGATGTGAAGGAGACGACGGGTCCTCCGCCCAGGAGAACACTGTGGCCTCTGACTTCGTCGGAGACTGGAGCGGGACCTATGCCCTGTCCGGGGCCCAGAGCGCCGAGGCGGTGCCCTTTGACTTCTTCAATGTCACCGGGGCGGATGACAGCGGCATGGTGGTAGGCACCCTGGAGTCCGAGTATGTCAGCGGCGCTTTCTACGGGACTGTTGACAAAAGCGGCGTGGTGGAAGGCCAGGTGGAAGGCGAGGTGGACAGCGAGGTTTGGACGGCCACAGTGGCCAAGAGCGACGCCGGCATCTCGCTGGATCTCAACAACGACACGCTGTCCATCTCGGGCGAGGGGACGCCCAGCGCCCCAAGCA
>CAZMEC010000231.1:0-5062 GCA_964565265.1 uncultured Myxococcales bacterium | reverse complement strand
GCCACCCTGACCCCTGCTTCGCCTTCCGCCTGGACGCCGGCGCCGCCTCCGTCGTGTACCTTACGGACCACGAGCACCGCCCCGAGGACCACGCCGCCCTGGCCACCTTCTGTGGGGGCGCCTCCGTGCTGTGTATGGATTGCATGTACCCCCCCGAGGAGATGCCCCACCGCCATGGCTGGGGGCACTCCTCCCTGGACCAGGCCGCCAAGTTGGCCCGGGACGCGGGCGTGGGCCGCCTCCTGCTGATGCACCACCACCCCGACCACAGCGACCAACAACTGGACGCCCTGGAGGCTCGCCTCGGGCAACTCTTCCCAGCCGGTCACAACGCCCGTGAGGGCCTGGAACTTTCCCTGCCCCTCTAGCCGCCGAGGTGCTTGACGAAGGGGGCCGGGCAAACTAGATTCAACCGACGGCCGGCGGGTACCGGCTGAAGTGGAAGGAACCACCATGTTCTCGGGCACCCTCCATCGCTTTGAGCTTCCCCTCCTGTTGCGCGACCTTGAGCGCGTCTGTTTCAGCGGCTCCTTGGAACTGCGCCTTGAGGCCCTCGGGTTCCAGCTTGGCTTCAACCGCGGCAACCTCCTCAGCATCAGCACCGACGACGCCGAGCACACCTTCTCGACCTTCCTGCTGCGCCACTCGCCCTTGGGCCGCAAGGAAACCCTGAGCGCCATCCAGGATTCCCTCTCCATGGGTATGCCCGTGGAGCGCCTCCTCCAAGAGCGGGACCAGGTCTCCCGGGAGGACCTACTGGCTTTGCGCCTCCTTTACGGCGAGAACATTCTCATGTTCCTCTACCCCAAGGAGGGCCTGCTCGCCCGGGCCAAGGTTGGGCACCCCGTGGGTGGCCTCCCCCTTCGCAGCCTGCGCCTCGATCACCTGCTCATCTTCTTTCGGGCGGTGGCGGCCCTGGACGACCCCCAGTTCTTTGCCTCCTGGCTGAAGGACTGCGGCACCAAGGCCCTGGACTTCACCTCCCGCCCCCCTGAGGGGACCTTGCAATATCAGGCCGTGTTCGAGACCCCGTCCCTCACCCTCCAGCCGCCCTTTGAGCCCTTCAAACCGGCGGACAAGGCAAACCCTGCGGACCAGGCCAGCATCAAGCCCATCTTCGCCCTCTTCCAGATCTCCGCCCTGTACCCTGCGGGCACCGAACAGCCCCCCAGGCTTCGCTTAGTTCTCGGGGAAGGCCTCCAGGAGCCCCTCGCCGAGGAGCTGACCGAGTCCACCTCTCTTGAGGTTCCAGCCGCCCCAAATCGACCGGCGGCGAGACTGGAACCAATCCCAGAGAAACCGCTTGATTCCCCTTCGCCCCCGAAAGCGCCCCCGGAGGCCCCTGCGCCCCTGCCCGACATGATCCCCGAAGGGGAACTGCCCCAGGCCCCCGAACTACCCCCCGAGCCAGAGCCATTCCAGGCCCCCGAACTATCCCCCGAGCCAGAGCCATTCCTGGCCCCCGAACTACCCCCCGAGCCAGAGCCAATCCAGGCCCCCGAACTGCCACCCCCGGCCGCCCTCCAGCCCCCTCCGGCGGCCAACCTCTCTCAGCCCATAAACCTCCCGGAGGCCCTCTACGAGGACTACCTCCAGGCCGCCGAGGAGGCCCCCGCGCCCCAGCCCGCAAGTCCCCCCCCTGGCCCCCCCGAGGAGGAGGCCCCCGGACTTTCTGGGCTTAGCCCCCTGGACTACACTCCAGGCCCTGAGGACGCTGGCCCGGCACCCGACGATCATTCCGAACCGGACGACCACGCCCTGGATCTGGAGGCCTCCTACGAGGTCAAGGAGGAAGAGGGTTCCCCAGGGAGGCGGACCATCCAGACCGTGGGGCGCCCCGGCGAGAAGGCGGGCTCCCGTGGGCGGGCTGCGGAAAGCCTTGAGACCAGCCCCGGCGAACTGGGCCTCCGCGAACTCCAGCTTCTGCCCCCTGCAGCCGAGCTCCAAAGCGGCACGGACCAGAAACTTGAAGCCATGATCGAGCACACCTACGGCATGATGCTCGAGTCCAACCACTATGGCATCCTGGGCGTGGATCAGGCGGCCGCGCTGTCGGTCCTCCGCCAGTCCTATCGCCGCAAGAAGCACCAGTATTCCTACGAACGGTACCGCGGTTTCCTCATCAGCAACCGGGCGGGCATCATCCTGCAGCTCATCAACAAGGCCCTGGATCTGGCGGCCGCGGTGACTCTGGACCGGCGCCAGCGCCAGATCTACGACCACCGGATGGGCATTCTCTACCGCCACGCCTCCCCGCAGATAGCCTATTCCATCCTCTTCGACGCTGAGGATCTGTTCACCCAGGGCAAGCAGCGCATGAAGATGAACCACTGGTTCGAGGCGCTCCGGGCCTTTGAGCGGGCCTGCGAGATCAACCCCGAGGAGCCCTCCTACCACGCCTACCGTGGCTGGGCGATGTTCCACGCCAACCAGCAGAAGCACGCCAAGGAAGAGGAATACATCGACAAGGTGATGGATACCCTGGACCGGGCCCTCTACCTGTCCCCGGACAGCGAGTCAGCCATGCTGTTCAAGGCCCGAATCCAGAACGCCCTGGGCAACCTGGAGTCTTCCATCGAGCTTTACACCAGGCTGCTGAAGAACAACCCAGGCATCACCGTCGCCAGAGAAGAACTCCGCAAGGTGACCACCAGACAGGCAGCCAAGCCCCAGCAGGAACAGGGCAAGGTCTGGGACAAGGTGCGAGGAATCTTCAAGCGCTGAGTGCTGGCCGTCCAAGCCGCGCACTCCCGTCCAAGCCGCGCACGAAGTAAGCGGATCCGAACCCCGACCGCAAGGGAGGGGGTTGCCTTACCGCGGCACCTCCGCCAGCCCCTTCAGCAGCGTCACCAGCCCCAGCGCCGGGTCCAGCCAGGGGTCCTTGGGCCCCCGCCCACCGCAGCGCAGATAGCCAAACCATCCGCCGTCCGAGCCTGTCCAGAACAGCGCGGCAACCCAGTCCCCCTGGACCCGTGGTTGGAAGGTGCCACCCAGGGCCTTCCAATCCCCGGGCAACTGCTCCAGGGCCTTGGCCGACGCCGGCGCCCCGCCCCCCCCAAGGTAGACCCGTTGATGGGTCTGCATCAGTCGCCGCGGGCTGCTCACGGGGTCCGAACGCCCCAGCCGCAGCCGGCAGTCCGACCCCCCAAGCTCCAGCTCCAGCAGCATCCGCGCCTCCTGCACCACCACCGTCCCGGCGGGCAGCTCCAGGCTTGCCCCGAACCGCGCAAAGGTCTGCCGGGCCGTAGCCGTCTGGGCCTGCCCCACGAGAGGGGCCGCCGTCAGCAACCAAAGCAAAACCAGGAGCTGTCTGAGAAGAATCACTGGGCTGCGGGGGCTGGGGGTTCTTCGATGATGTTGAACTCGACGCGGCGGTTGACCTCCCGGCCCTCCTCGCTGGTGTTCTCCATGATGGGCTTGGTCTCGCCGTAGCCGATGGCGACCATGCGCTCGGCGGGGACGCCCTTGGTGATCATGTACTGGCGCACGGACTTGGCCCGTTCGTTGGACAGCTTGAGGTTGTACTTGTCGTTGCCCTTGTCATCGGTGTGGCCTTCGATGCGGACTTTCAGCTCGTTGTGCTCGATCAGGGCCTGGGCCACCTCGTCCAGCAGTTCAAAGCTGCGGGCCATGATCTTGGCGCCGTTGGTGGCGAAGAAGATCTTCTGCTTGAGCTGGATCTTCTTGTCCTCCACCACGATGTTCTTGTAGAGGTCCGGGCAGCCATCATCGTCCTGGTCGCCGTCCATGTCCTCCGCCTGATTCGGGCACTTGTCCCCCGCATCGGGCAGACCATCGCCGTCATTGTCCAGGTCCGGGCAGCCGTTCTCGTCATCAAAGCCGTCGAAGTCCTCGGCCTGGTTGGGGCACTGGTCCTGGGCATCCATGATGCCATCCAGGTCGTTGTCCAACTCGGGGCAGCCGTCAGCGTCGTCGAAGCCGTCCATATCCTCGGCCATCTCGGGGCAGCGGTCCGCCTCGTCCCGGATGCCATCGGCGTCCTTGTCGAACTCGGGGCAGCCGTCCTCATCCTGATCGCCGTCGCAGTCCTCCGCCTCCTTGGGGCAGTGGTCCCGGGAGTTCAGAATGCCGTCCCCATCCAGATCCTCTTCGCAGCCCTCCCGGGGGGTCCCGTTGGGCAGCAGCACCTGGTGCTTGACCTCCGCCAGTCTCGCCCAGGCGCGCTCAAGGTGGGCGTTGCTCTTCAGGGTGTTGCCAAGCCGCGCTTCCGTGTCCGCGCCGTACATTTCGGCCAGGGCCTGGCCGTAGGCCGCGGGGGCACAGATGTAGGCGGCATCGTCAATGCGCTTGAGCTCGGCGGTGATGGTCCCGTTCTCCCGGGTGACCCTGGCCGAGGTGGCGCAGGAGGCGGCCAGGAAGGCCAACCCCACCAGCAGCGAAACCACTTGCAGCATCCGGTTCATGCTTCGCTCCTATTGCCTGGTGGATTGCACGGGGGCCGCGGGGGTGCTGGCCGGCGCGGTGGGTTCAAAGCAACGCGTGGAGGTCTTCTTGGTGCGATCCCGCATCACGCGCACGGCGTCCCGGGACAAAGCCGCGGCCTTGTCGGCAGCCACCACGGCTTCCTCGTAGTTGGCGTAGCCGTTCAGCTCCTTGGCCTTGGCCAGCAAGCCCTGGGCCTGGTGATAGTTGAGCTGAGCGCGGGTGTCGCAGCGCCCCCCTGGGCCGGCCTTGGAAGCCCCCGCCGCCTCAGCCTTGGCCAGGTCATCCTGGGCCCGGGAGATGGCCGACGACGCGCCAATAGGAGCGCAGGCCCCAAGAAGAACAAAAAGGCACAGCAAGATACCGAAAAAAGGTGGCCTTTTCATGGGCGTTGGTCTCTCTCCGTGGCTTGTGAACAGGACCCAAAACTTGTAACACCGCAGACGGAATGGTGTCAAGGCTGGAAGCAGCCCGACGCCGGGGTCGCCATAAAACCCCTCATCCGGCGCCACGCGTCACCTTCCCCCGGGGCGGGGGAAGGAACAGAGGTCGCGACTCTCGCCCCGCTGAGGCAGCGCCAAGGAGCTCCAGGCGATCGAAATTGGTTGCTTGGGGATCA
>CAZMEC010000230.1:0-5063 GCA_964565265.1 uncultured Myxococcales bacterium | reverse complement strand
AAGACGATGTGGACGGGCAGCAGCAGCAGGGGCCAGTCGCCGAAGAAGACGGGGAACATGGACAGGCCGGCGATGGGGACATGGACCGCCAGGATGAAGGCGACGGCCTTCTTGATGTTGTCGAAGATGCGGCGCCCCAGGCGTATGGCGGCGACGATGGAGGTGAAGTCGTCGTCCAGCAGCACCAGGGAGGCGGACTCCCGGGCCACATCCGTGCCGCGCCCCCCCATGGCGATGCCGATGTGGGCGGCCTTGAGGGCGGGGGCGTCGTTGACCCCGTCGCCGGTCATGGCCACCACCTCGCGGTTGGCCTTGAGGGCCGTGACGATGCGCAGTTTCTGTTCGGGGACCACGCGGGCGAAGACCTGGACCTGGCCGATGCGTTTGGCCAGATCCTCGTCGGACATTCGGTCCAGTTCGGGGCCGCTGATGACCGTGTCGCAGTTGGCCAGACCCGCCTGCCGGGCGATGCTCTGGGCGGTGGCGGGGTAGTCACCCGTGATCATCACGACGCGCACGCCGGCGGCCTGGCACTCGGCCACGGCGGCGGGGACGGTGGAGCGCAGGGGATCTTCCAGGCCCAGGAGGCCCACGAAGGTCAGGTCCAGGTCGTGGTGTTCCTCGGGGAGGGACTGACGCCTGGTCATTCCCCTGGCGACCCCAAGCACCCGCAGGCCTCGGGTGGCCAGGACAGCCACTTGTTTCGTCAGGGTCTCGCGCTGGGCCGGGTCCAGGTGGCAGAGGTCTGCGATGGCCTCGGGGGCGCCCTTGGAGGCCACCATGACCTCGTCGGTCCTGCCCGTGGACCAGGCGTGGCTGACCGCAAGGAGGCCCGGGGTCAGGGGATACTCGCGCAGCAGGGACCAGTCGGGATGGAGGTGTTCGGTGTTCTTCACCAGGCTGTCCCCCGCCGCGTGAATGGCCCGCTCCATAGGATCGAAGGGGTCGCGCTTGCTGGCCAGGATGGCGTTCTCCAGCAGGCCGTGCAGGTCCTCGGGAAGGGCGCCCTTGAGGGTCGTCAGGTCCAGGGAGGTGGCGGTCAGCGCAAGGTGGCGCAGGGTCATCTGGTTCTGGGTCAGGGTGCCCGTTTTGTCCACGCACAGCACCGTCGCGGCCCCCAGGGTCTCGATGGCGGGCATCCTTCGGGTCAGCACATTGCTGCGGGAGATGCGCCAGGCGCCCAGGGCCAGGAAGATGGTCAGGACCACCGGGAATTCCTCCGGGAGGGCGGCCATGGCCATGGCAATGCCAGCCACGAGCCCCTGCTTCCAGACCTCAGCGCCGCCGCCACGGGTGAGGGCGAAGGCCACCACCACCACGGCGCAGGCGGCCAAGCCCACGATGGCGAAGATGCGGACCAGGCGGCCGGTCTCGCGCTGCAGCAGCGTGGGTTCAGGGGCCACCTGCCCCAGGGCCTTGCCGATCTTGCCCAGCTCCGAGCGGGGCCCCGTGGCCAGCACCTCCGCCAGGCCCTGGCCGGCGGTCACCAGACAGCCCGAGAACACGGAAGGCAGGTCGTCGCCCCCCGGCTTGTCCAGCTCCGTCGCGTCCGTCGCTGGCAGCTTGCGGACGGGCACGGACTCGCCCGTCAAGAGGGACTCGTCGGCGCAAAGGTTGATGCCCCGGCGCAGCACGCCGTCGGCGGGGATGCGGTCGCCCTCGCACAGCACCACCAGGTCGCCCCGGACGACCTCTCGGCCTGGGATGCGCCGGTGGATGCTGTCGCGGATGACGAGGGCCCGGGGGCTTGACAGATCGCGAAGGGCGTCAAGGGCGCGCTCGGTGCGGCGCTCCTGGACGATGGTGATGCCCATGACCACGAACACGAAGCCCAGCAGCATGAGGGCGTCCCCGGGCTCGCCCATGAGCAGGTACAGCACGCCCGCCGCCACCAGCATGAGGAACATGGGCTCCTTGGCCACCTCCAGGCCGATGGTCCAGAGGTTGCGCTTCTTCTGGGCGGGCAACTCGTTGGCGCCCTCAGCCTCCAGGCGGGTCTTGGCCTCGGCTTCACTGATTCCGGGGAGGCCAGCAAGATCCAGGGCCGCTCCGAGCTTACCGGGGGCGGGGGGTGGGGAGGGATTGGCGGCCGGATCGGACATGGAAGCACTCCTCGAGCAAGCGCCAACCGGACAGAACGGTTGACGATGCTGGCATTCTGAGCAAACATTCAGGTTCCGTCTACTCGCATTCGGAGGCCCCCCATGCCCGACAGAAGAGCCCGCCTTGAGCCGCGAAAGGAGCCGGTCCAGAAGCGGTCCCGGGCCACTGTGGATGAACTGCTGCTGGCCGCTGCTCAGGTTTTCGAGGTCCTGGGTTACGCCGCCACCACGAACAGGATCGCCCAGCGGGCGGGCGTCTCCATCGGGACCCTGTACCAGTACTTTCCCAGCAAGGAGGCGGTGGCAGTGGCCCTGCTGGAGCGGCACCTGACGGAGACGGAGCAGCGCCTGCAGCTGTGGGTGGCGGGGGTCGTTCCGGGGCATCAGACCCTTCGCCAGGCCCTGCAGGACTATGTGGCGGGGATGCTGGACATCCACTCTGCCCGGCCGCGCCTGCAGCACATCCTGCTGGAGGAGATCCCCCTGCCCGAGCGGGTCCACCTGAGCCTGATTGACGCCGAGCGCCGCGCCGCGGCCACGGTGGCCACGCTCCTCGCCTCCTACCCGGAGATCCACCGTGCCCGGCTGGAGCGCGCAGGCTATCTGCTGGTCCAGACCGTGGAGAGCCTGACCCACCGCTTCGCCGCCCATCCGGTCGGGCAGTTGGTCTCGAGGGAGGGCTTCCTCGAGGACCTCGTGACCATGCTGGAGGCCTACCTGACCTGCCCCCCATCACGGGTCGCCCGGGCCGCCAGATCCTGACGCTTTCTTGATGTCCCGATACCGCTGGTTGACCCCGTCTTGAGGGCGAAGGGGCCTAGATAATCCGGGCCAGCCCCGCGGATAGGGCTTCCAGGCCGAAGGGCTTTTGGATGAAGCCGTTGCAGCCGCTATCCAGCAATTCCTGGGCCTGCCCCTCCAGGCTGTAGCCGCTGGCCAGCAGCACCTTGAGGCCCGGGCACAGCTCGCGCAGGGCGTGGAAGGTCTGGACTCCGTTGAGCTCGGGCATGGTCAGGTCCAGGATGACCAGGGAGATCTTCTCACCATCCTGGCGCAGCAGTTCCAAGGCCTGCTTACCCCCAGGGGCGGTTAGCACCTTATAGCCCAGCCGCTTGAGCATCAAGGAGCAGACCTTCAGGACCTGGGGCTCGTCATCCACCACCAGGATGGTCCCCTGACCACAGTGGAACTGAGCCGGTGTAGGCTTCTCTTCGGCCCAGGGCAGGTCAGTGGTGGGTAGGAACAGCGCGAACGAGCTTCCCTTGTTCAGGGCGCTTTCCACCCTCACAAAGCCCCCGTGGTGCTTGACGATGCCATACACCGACGGCAGCCCCAGGCCGGTACCCTGGCCCACCCCCCTGGTGGTGAAGAAGGGCTCGAAGATCCTGGCCAGGGTGGCCTCATTCATTCCCGTGCCGGTGTCCGACACCACAAGCCTCACGAACCGGCCGGGGGGGGCCTCATGGGGCTGCAGTTCCTGGGGGCCAAGTTCCACATTCTGGGCCTCCAAGGTCAGTCGCCCACCCTGGGGCATGGCCTGGCCGGCGTTGATCAGCAGATTCAGCAGCACCTCTTCAAGCTGGGCGTGGTCCATGAGGACGGCCCGAAGGTCCTGGGAAAGACTGGTCTTGACCTCAATGTCCAGGCGGGATCGCCCAAAGAGGGCGGCGGTCTTTTGCACCACCCGGCCCAGGTTCAGCGGCTTGACATCGTACTTTCCCCGGCAGGAGAACCCCAAGAGCTGACGGCTCAGGTTGGAGCCCCGCTCCACCATGGCCATCATCTCCAGGATTTCATTGTGGTGCGGGCTGGCTTCCCCCAGGTCGTGGTCCAGGGCTGACAGGCCCCCCAGGATGGCCCCCAGGATGTTGTTGAAGTCGTGGGCGATTCCCCCCGCCAGGGTGCCGATGGCCTCCAGCTTCTGGGCATGGGCAAGCTGGGTCTGGAGGACGGCGCGGTCCTCTTCTGCAAGCCGTCGGGCGCTGATGTCTGTGATGGCCACCAGGAATACCAGCTGGCCCTCGGGGTCCTGGGTGGCCCTCACGGAAAGGTTCCCCCAGAAGAAGCCCGCGGTCCCGGGACCCAAGATCCGCAGCTCGCACAGTGGCCCCGGGAGGCCGTCCAGCAGCAGCCTGCGGTGCCGAAGGTAGAGGTCCTGGTCCTGGGGCAAGATGAAGCGGGTGAAGGCCTGCCCGCTCAAGGAAGCTCTGGGTACCCCCAGCATGGCAGCGGCGGTGAGGTTGGCTTCAAGGATGAGGCCCCTGTCGCTAATCGTGCAGTACCCCATGGGGGCCAGATCATACAGGTCGAAGTAGCGCGCCCGGGCGGTGTCAAGCGACACCTGGGCCCGCCGCAGCTCTTCATTCTGGACCTCGAGCTCGGCCTGATGGACCTGCAGGTCATGGACAATTCGCTGAACCTCGTCGTCGGTCTTCATGGCATCCCCCGATGGTCAGGTTGTGGCACTGGGTTTGCGCTTGCCGGGCTGCCGGCGTGCCTTACGGGTGCTGTCCAGCAGGGCCTGGGCTCGCCTCAGGGCCTCCCTGGTCTGCACCACCTCAGTTATGTCCACGAAGGTGAGGACTGCCCCCTCAATCACATTGGTCAGGGTCCGGTAGGGCTGGAGGCGCATGGCGTACCAGCGGCCATCGGTGGTCTGGACCTCCCGCTGCACGGGGACCAGGGTATCCAGCACGGTCTGCACATCCGCGACCAGATCCCCGCAACCCACCAGGTTGGAGACGATGTGTCCCATGGGCCTGCCCGTGTCCGCAGCTATCAGGTTGATGATGCGGTTGGCCGCAGGGGTGAAGCGCAGGACGCGGAGTTGCAGGTCCACGAAGACCGTGCCGATGCCCGTGCCCGCCAGCAGGTTGTTCATGTCGTTGTTGGCGCGGGACAGGTCGGCCACCTTGGTCTGCAGTTCGGCGTTGACCGTGGCCAGTTCCTCGTTGACCGACT
>CAZMEC010000229.1:0-5071 GCA_964565265.1 uncultured Myxococcales bacterium | reverse complement strand
TCAAAGGCGCAAAGGAGAGTTGCCGCATCAACGCCGGGGATTTCGCCGGTGGCACGGGAGTGACCCACGGCGGCATCTTCGGGTTGGTGTTCCTTCCTGGGCAGCATTGTGTGCTGCGAAGGCTGGATCGGCTGAGCCCGGTGCCAGTTGGCGTGGACAAGTGGTTGACTGAGCGCTGCCATGGCAAGCCCTCCTTTGCGTCTGGAGGGATTTGTAAGGCAGGGAGGCGGCTTGTGGGAATACAGTGGACTACTGATAGGTTCGGGGAAATACCACGGTTCTGGTCAGCGATCCAGCGGGGTTAGACCTTCCCGAATCGCATAACGGGTCAATTCGGCGATGCTGTGGATGTCCAGTTTTGCCATGATCTGGCTGCGCTGCGTGTCCACGGTCTTGGCGGAGGTCCCCAGCCGGTCAGCGATGAGCTTGGTGGTCAGGCCCTCGGCCAGCAACTGCAGCACCTCCCGCTCCCGGGCGGAGAGCACCTCGAAGACGCCCCCCTTGGGCTGCTCGTCGGTGCGGCGCACGAAGGTATCCACCACCGCCGCAGCCACCTTGGGGCTCAGGAAGGTCTGCCCCGCCATGGCCGCGCTAAGGGCCAGGTCCAGCTCGGTGAAGGCGCCGTGCTTCAGGATGTAGGCCGAGGCGCCGGCCCGCAGCATCTCCACGATGAAGTGGCGGTCCGCGTGCATGGACAGGGCCAGGACCTTGATCTGGGGGTTCTGGTCCCGGATCTGGCGGGTGGCCTCGATGCCGTTCAGGTCTGGCAGCCCCACATCCATGATGACGATGTCCGGTCGAAGCTCCGCGGCCAGCCTCACCGCCGTGCGGCCATCTTCGGCCTCGGCCACCACCTGGAGGTTCTCCTTGCGCTCCAGCATGGCCTTGAGGCCCTCCCTCACCAGCGTGTGGTCGTCCACCAGCAGGACTCGGTACTTCTTGGGGTTCATGCCTTGCCTCCGGTCTTGTTTGGGATGCGGACCCTGGCGGTGGTCCCCGCACCCTCGGTGCTCTTCAGCTCGAGCCGTCCGCCAAAGCAGCGGAGCCGCTCATGGATGCTGAACAACCCGAAGCCTCCCTTGCGGCCATGCCTGGACGCGCCCCAGTCTCCCACAAGGCCCAGCCCATTGTCCCGCACTTCCAGAGTGAAGGCCTTGGGGGAGCTGTTCCAGCGAAGCACCACCTGGCTAGCCTTGGCGTGCTTGACCACATTGGCCAGCAGTTCCCGGGCTACCTGGAACAGCAGGATGCGCAGATCCTCCGGGACCGGGGGCTCGTCCTCTGGGCGCAGCACCGTCACTGCCGTGGGCTCGTCCTTGAAGACCCCCTCGGCAAGCCACTCCAGGGCCGCCCCCAGGCCCATCTCATAGAGCACGGGTGGGGACAGTTCGAAGGTCAGGGTGTGGGCGTCATCCACCGCCTTGTCCAGCAACTCCACGACCCCTTGCCGGAGTTGGGCGGCCTTTTCGGGGTCAGGGAGGGACTGGGCGATGTCCAACCGGATCCGGGCCAGGGCCAGGATCTGCCCCAGACGATCATGGATCTCCACGGCGATGCGGCGCCGCTCCCGCTCTTCCGCCAGCGATAGCTCGGAGGCCAGGCCCTGCAGCCGGGACTGGTTCTCCAACAACTGCCTCTCCACGCGCTTGCGGGCGCGAACCTCGGCCCGCAGGGTGGTGTTCAAGTCGAGCAGTTCGGCGGTGCGCTCCTTGACGCGGTCCTCAAGCTCATCCCTGGCCCGGCGCAGTTCCTCCTGGGCCTTGAGGCGCTCGGCGATGTCCCGGGAGATCCCAAACAGCGCCGGCTGCCCATTCCACTGGCCCGGGGCCACCCTGGTCTCCACGGGGATGAGGGTGCCGTCCTTGGCGCAGAGGGGCACCGGGCAGAAGGCCTTCGTGCCAGCCAGCATGGCGGCGACGATCTCGCCCGCCTCCTGGCGTCGGGGGGCCGGGTGCACCTGCAGGACATTCATTCCCTTGAGCTCCCCGGCGGTGTAGCCCAGGCGGGTGGTCACGACCCTGTTGCAGTGTTCAATGGCGCCGTCGGGGCCAAGCACGAACAGGAAGTCCTGCAGGGAGTCGAACAGGATCTCCAGGTTCTCGCGGCTGCGTCGCAGAGCGTCCTCGGTGGAGAGGCGGGCCAGCACGCTGCCAAGTTGGGCCGCCAGGGACAGGAAGGCCCCCTGGACATCGAGGGGGAAGCTGTTGGCCGTGTGGGAGCCGATGTTCATGGCCGCCAGGGTCCTGCCCTGGAACACGATGGGCACCACGGCCAGGGCCCGGATGCCCTCCCGTGCCCGCTTGGTGGAGGTGTCCCCGTGGATGTCGGCGAGCTCCTGATGGCTGCTGAACACCGCATGCCCGCCAAGGATGAGGGTGGCATGGGGGGTGCCCGCAGGGTAGAAGCTGGTGGCCTCCACGAACTCCGGCGAGAGGCCCCGGTGGTGCAGCAGCACCAACGCCTGGTCGGGGGTCCGGACCCGATAGATGCCGCCGCAGTCCGCCGGGGCGATCTGCAGGGCCACCTCCAGCACCCTGGACAGGGCAGCGTGGAGGTCAATGCTGGAGGCCAGGGCCACAGCTAGATCGCGCTCCTTGCCAAGGCGTCCGCGGCTCTCCGCGGCGGCCTCCATGGCGGTCATCAGGTCCGTGATGTCGCGGCCCACCGACTGGTACTCCCGGGGTTGGCCCTGGGCATCGTAGAGGGCGTGGTCGGTCCACTGGGTCCAGCGAGTGCTGCCATCCGGCACCATCACGCGGTGTTCGTAGACGGCAGTGGGGGTCTCGGGGGACAGGGTGGCCATTGCCTGGTCTATCTTGGCCTGGTCTTCTGGCGGAATGAGGGGGAGAAAGCTCTTGCCCAAAAGGTCCTCGGGGCGCCTGCCGAAGAAGCGGCAGTAGGCCTCATTCACGAAGGTCAGGTGGCCCTGGGGGTCGAAGCGGCAGATGAACTCCGTCTGGTCCTCCACCACGGCCTTGAAGCGGGCCACCTCAGTCTGCTTGGCCGCGCCCTCAGAGATCCGCCAGTAGGCGACGGCTGCCAGATCGGCGGCGAACTGCAGGACCTGGGCCACCCGGTCGTTGAAGACCCCGGGCTGCCGGCTGGCCACGGCCACCACGCCCACCACGCGTTTGGTGCTGGCCACGGGCAGGTACAGCCAGGCGCCCAGAGGGGGCCGAAGGGGCGTGAGGGGGTCCCTGAAGGCCGGATCCAGGTTATTGCCCAGGATCATCCGTCCCGTGCGAAAGACCTCGCCGGGCTCCCTGTCGTGAGCCGTGGCCTCGGCCATGTCGTGGTGTCCCTCGGGCATGCCGTGGTTGTACACCAACCGGACGGTCTCCGTGCCGGGCTCCAGGAAGTACAGGCTGGTGAAGTCCACCCGGACGGTGAGGTCCACGACGGTCTGCATGGCATGTCCCAGGGCCGGCAAGGTGGTGGCCTCGGCGAAGCCCTTGAACAGCTTGCTGAGGGCGGCCAACAGACAACCGCTGTTCTCCCCGCCGCAAAGATAGGACCTCTCGGATGTCTCCATGTGTTCCCCCTGCTCCGGGTCCGGGCCCCGGGCGCGTCCCGCGTCATGTGCGCGTGTTCGAGGCTCGGACTGTAGAAGGCCAGATGTCAAGTCGAACGATCTCAGGGCCGCCGGAACCCCAGCTTCAGGGCCGTGTAGGGCAGGTCCCGCCAGCCCAGATCCCATTGCACAAAGAGGCCCCGGGGCAGGGGCAGGCGCAGGCCTCCGTGGACCCCCAGGAGGGGCAGGATGGAGCCTGGCAGGCCTATGCCCTCGGTGCCCTGGGTTTGCCAGTGACCGCAGGTGCCGATGGGGCCGTCGCAGCCTGGGATTATCTCGCTGGTGCGGATGTCGCCGGTGAACCAGGCCAGGCCCAGGTCGCCACCCAGCGCCAGGGTCAGGGGACCCACCAGGGGGCGCTGCCACTCCAGGCCTGCGGTGGCGGTGAGAAGGTTGCTGCGGGGCCGCGCATAGAAGGCTCCGTCCCGGGGCGTCCCCTTGGCCTGCCAAAAGCCGTCGTTCTCCAGCAGCCGGAAGAGGCCGCCCGCCAGGACCCAGTTCCAGTTGCGGCCCAAGGGGCCAAACAGCTCCAGGGCGCCGCCGTAGTAGCCCACAGCCCGGGCCTCCGTGAAGGCGTCTGCCAGGAACAGGGCGGGCAGGTAGCCGGCCTGGGCACCAAGGGCCAGGCCCCCAAACCAGGGCAGGGCAGGTCCCTGGGGGGCGGATTTTTTGGTAATCGGGTCCGTCGCCGGGGCCTCGTGGGGGGGCTCGACGGGGGGGGCCTGCGCAGCCCGGGCGGGGCCGGCGGTCAGCAAGCCCAAGGCCAAGCCCAGCAACAGCATGTGTCCCACCAAGCGGGGCCTGCCCATCGTCCAACCTCCAGGCCGGCAGTCTAGCGGGGACGGGGGCAAAAACAAACGGCAAAGACCAAAGAACCCTGTCATCGCCGGCCTATTCGCTATTGACAAGGCCCCGGGCGGGGTAATACCGTACCCGCAACCAAGCCCCAAAAAAGGAGTCAGCCCATGCGCTTCGTTTCCATGCTTGCTTTGGTCCTGGGTCTGTCCTTGTCCAGCGCCCCCGGGGCCCTGGCCAAAGACACCCTTGGCGTCCGCGCCACGGTGTTCCAGCAGGGCACCAATGTGTATTCGTTTGCGCCCCGCATGGTGGAGATAGTGTCCCCCATCACGGTCCTGCCCCTGGGCGCGCCCCTGGTGGAGTTGCTGGTTCCCGTGGGGGGCGGGGATCTGCTTATCGGCACCACCTTCCACCGGAACAGCTATTCCTCCGATCAGGACGGGGCTTCCAGTGAGGGCACTTTGAGCGGCTGGGTAGTCAGCGTGGGCTATGCTGCCAAACTGGTGGGCGACGACCAGGGTTGTGTCCGGGCAGGTGGGCGCGTGGGCATGGCCTTGATGGGTACGGTCAAGAGCGAATACGACTACCCCGAGTACGATTACTCCGGCAGCGACACCTCGGACATCGACAGCATGATCAACGCCACGGCCTTCCTCGCCGGCGAGATGATGCCCTCCAAGCACTTCGGCCTGGGCGTGGAGA
>CAZMEC010000228.1:0-5086 GCA_964565265.1 uncultured Myxococcales bacterium | reverse complement strand
CTGGACGAGTTCGTAGAGCTCATCCCCTACGCCGAGACCAACCGCTACACCAAGCGCGTCCTGTCCAGCCTGGCCATCTACACCTGGTTGTACGGAAAAGACCTAGTGAAGAAGTTGCCGCCCCTGAAGCTGCCCTAGACCAGCCCTCACCACTTGTTCTTGAATCTTACGCGCGTAATCAAATCCTTGAGGTCCACCCCCAGCAGCACGAAGCGGGCGAAGACCCGGCGCAGGGAGTGGCGCTCGGGCCTCCCCCCCACCTGCCACAGCGAGCGCAGCACCGCGCCGCTGAACTCCACCTGCACCAGCACGGGATAGGCCCGAGAGGACAGGGCCCGAAGATTGTCCCGGGTGGCCTCTCCGAGGAACTCCCGCAGGAGCCCCGTGAGGTTCGTGACGGCCTCCAGGCCCTCCACCCCGGTCAGGGGCTCCAGGGTGTACTCGAAGTCCGCCCCGGCGATGGGATGGTTGGCCCCCAGGGGGGCCCCGAACCCCGGGCTGGTCTCGGGTCGAAGCACGAAGCAGAAGGGCCAGTCGCCGCCCAGGTCCAGGGACAGCTCCAGGCAGGCCACGCCCCCGGGGCACTCCGCCCCGTCCCGCTCCCGCAGGCCCAGCTCCTGGTCCGCCACCAGCACCGTGAAGCGATCCCGGCCACCCACTCGCATTCCCAGGGTCTGGGCCACCCGGCGCAGCAGCCCCGAGGACACCCGGCGCTCAAAGCGCGCCCGCAGCAGCACCCCCGCGGTCACCAGCACGGACACCAGGGCCACGGGCCAGAAGTAGTCCCGCCGCAGGAACCAGAACAGCCCCAGCACCACCGCCACCCCGAAGAGTCTGTAGACCAGATTACCCATGGGCGCACTTTAGTGGCCCGCCGCCCCAGGGTCAACCCGCGCCGCCAGCAATTTGCCTTTCCTCCTTCGCCCCGGGCTCTGATATAGTCCCCACCATGTTTGGATTGCCCCTCTGGCTGCACATCCTGTGGTTCCTTGCCGGCCCCAGCGCGGGCCCCGCCCTGCTATACCAGCCCCAGCGAGCCTGGCCTGCTGCCCAGGTGCTGGAGGAGCTGGCCGACCAGTTCAACGACCCCGAACTCCTTGGACTGCTGGGGCAGCTTGAGGTCCGGGGTTCCCTGGACGCCCCCGCCCGGGACCGCCTCCGGGCCGCCCTCCTCCTTCGCCAAGGAGAGGCCGCCAGGGCCGAGGAGCTCCTCTTCGCCCAGGGCCTCGTCCGAAGCTGGACGGTCCTGCTGCCCCAGCAGCTCGCGGGGGTCAAGGTCCAGGCCCCCAGGGGCGACCCCCGGGCCAGCCTCGCGGAGCTGCCCACCAGAAACCTGGACTCCTCCCCCATCCTGGAGACCAGCCCCGCCCTGCCGCCCCTGCCCATGCTGTACCTTGAGGCCCAGGGCCAGGGCCTCTCCGAGTTGGAGCTCTCGGCCCCGGGCCAGCGCCTCCGCCTCTTGCCCCAGCCCACCCGGCCTCGCCTCAGCTACTGCGGACCCAACCCCGGCAAGGGCCTGCGCCTCCGCCTGACCCTGGCGCCCTACGGGGCCGCCCTGCCCTTCAGCGTCCGCGCCACCACGCTGGGCCAATGCCCCCCAGGGGAGGCCCCGGATGGGGGCCCCTTTGGCCTCTTCCTGAGTCACCTTGAGGACGACTCCGCCCAGCTCCCATCGGACCAGGAGATCCTGGCCCTGGCGCCCGGCCCCCTGGAGTTTCGCCTCCTCCAACTGGCCCTCCCCGAGCGGGTCGACCTGCTGGACCGCCTCTGCACCCGGCTTCCCTGGTGCGGAGCCCTCGCCCCTGCCCAGATCCTGGCCGCCCAGGCCCACTGGGACCGGGGCCAGACCTTCCTGGCCTCCCTGAAGCTGGGGCTCCTGCCTGCCCCGGGTTCCACCCAGCCTCCCCCCTGGCTGATCCGCCTTCGCCACCGCCTCGCCGCCGAGCTCCACCTCTCCTTGAACCTTCCGGGGGCCGCCCTGGCAGGTCTTCGAGCCTCCCCCAGCCCTCCCGCCCCGGAGGACCTGGACCTTTGGATCGCCGCGGCCCTGGCCCTGGCCGACCAGGGCGCCCTGAGGGAGGCTGCAGGCCTGGCCCTCCGCAGCTACCCGGGGCATGCTGGCCTGCGCTCCGCCGCCGCCGCGGGCCTCACCGAACTGGGCCTTCGCCAGGAGGCCCTGGACCTCCTGGACCAGGACGCCCCCCCGGGCCTGCGCTGGGCCCTGCGGTTTCAGCGCGCCCGCCTCCTGCGCGAACTAGGCCGCCCGCAGGACTACCGCCGGGCCCTGGAGGAGACCCTGACCCAGAGCCCCGCCGATGACCAGGCCCTCCGGCTGCTGCTGGAGTTCTGCGCTGCTAACTCCGACGATCCCTGCCTGCAGCAGACCAGCACCCGCCTGGAGGCCCTCCAGGCCGCCGAACCCCAGGGCCGCGCCGGCGCCTTCCTGCCCGCCCAGCGCACCTGGAAGGGCCTGGCCCTCTCCCTGGCCGAGGTGGCCGCCCTGCCCCGGGTCAAGGCCAGCGCCTTCCTGGCCGACACCTGGTGGATCTCTGTGGGGGCCGGGGGGCTTCGAAGCCTCCACCGGCAACAGGTCCTGGAGATCCAGGGCCGCCCCGACCAGGACCTGCGCCTGGGGGCCTGGTACGACTCCCACACCGAAGACCTGGAGACCCTGGAGAGCCTGCTCCTCAGGCCCAACGGCCGGGTGCAGCCGGCGGGGGAGGCGGATGACAGCTCCCTTGGGGACGACGAATACAACAGCTACTACGACCTGCGGCACCGAACCCAGACTTTTCGGGGGCTCCAGCCGGGGGACCGGGTGGTCTGGACCTGGCGGCTGGTCCAACACCGCAACGCCGGCGCCGGGTTCTCCTTGTTTCGCTTCCTCCAGGATGAGCTGCCCAAGGTCCGCCTTCACCTCACGGTCTCAGCCCCCACGGGCCTGGGGCTGCGGCACGCGCTCCTTTGGCCCCTCCCGGGGGAGGCCCCGGTCTTTGAGGCCAGCACCGCTGACTCCAAGGACCTCCTGCGGCTGGACCTGACCGACCTGCCGGCCCTCCCGACCCCTCCCTTTCCCGCCCCCGACACCCAGCGCGCAGCCATCCTGATCCTGGGCCGCTCGGAGGGCTGGGACAGCCTCCTGCGCTGGTACCATGGGCTCATCCAACCCCTGTCCGTCCCGGGCCCCGGGGTCCTGGCCCTGGTGGAGGAGAGCCTGGCCCAAGGGTTGTCCCGGCAGCAGTTGCTGGCGGAGCTCACCCGGCGAGTCTCCGATGAGGTCCGCTATGTGGCCATGGAGATCGGGGTCAACGCCTTCGTGCCCTACGACATCAACCTCACCCTGGAGCGCCTCTTCGGGGACTGCAAGGACCAGTCCCTTCTGCTGGCCGCGGCTCTCTCCGCGGCGGGCATCGAGGCCGTCCCGGCGGTGATCCGCACGGCCCCCCGGGGCCCCCTGGGCGAGGTCCCCGTCAGCATCGCCCTGTTTGATCACGCCGTCGTCTTCCTGCCGGGGGACAACCTCTTCCTGGACCCCACCGTCCCCTTCCTGGGGCTTGGCTCCCTGCCCTGGCAGGACCAGGGCGCCCTGGCGCTGCCCATCCTCCCGGGCCTGGACCAGCCCCTCGCCATCCCCATAGACGGGGCCCCCGTGAACACCGAAGAGCTGACCCTGGACCTTGCCCCCGGCGGCCCCCGGGGCCTCGTCATCTCAGGCCAGTTCAGCGCCACCGGCACCAGGGCCCGGGCCAGGCTCCGGGCGCTGACGGACCCGGAGGGCACCCGAGCCCTGGGCCTGGAACTGCTGGGCCGCTTCTTCACTGTGGACCAGCTCTCCCTGGCCCGCGCCTCCCTGGAGCGCCAGGGGGCCGGACGGGCCCTGCTGGACCTGGAGGCCCGGGGGGCCTTTCGCTCAAGAGGCCTGGCCCCGGGACTTCGCTTCCAGGGCACCCTCGCCGCCCCCAACTCCCGGGCGGAGGCCCTGCTGCTGCCCTTCCCCTTCGTGGACCGGGTGACCCTGAGGGCTGGCTTTGACGCCTTCCTGCCCGCCCCAAGGGTCAGCCAGTCCAGCCCCCACTGCGCCTGGACCCTGGAGGTCACCCCCCGGACCCTTTCCCTGGAACTGACCGTCCCCGAGCGTCAAATTGAGGTCGCCGCCTACCCGGACTTCCGCGCCTGCCTCGGGGCCCTGGACCGTGCCCTGGCCGCCACGCGCCTCCAGCCAGGGGGCCCGCCATGAACGCAAGCCTCCTCCTGCTGCTCCTCCTCAGTCTCCTGCCCTCGGCCCCCGGGCCCTCCTCCCCGGCGCCCCCGGAGGCCAATCTGCCGCCCCTGGCCGCCCAAGCCCTCCAGGCCCTGGAGGAAGGTGACAGCCCCCGGGCCCTGCGCCTCTCCCTGGCCCTCCTCCCCGAGGGCTGCCCCCAGGCCCAGCTCGCCGCGGCCATCCTCCTGGAACTGGCCCCCCACCTGGTCCTTTGCCAGGCCCCCCAGCTTTGGGCCCACGCCCAGGAGACCGGGGCCTGCGACCAAGCCCTGGCAGCTCTCCTCCAGCTTCACCGCCTGGACTCCCCTCGCTGCCCCGGCGCCTCAGCCGCCCTGGCAGGCCTGGAGGTCCCTGACCAATGGCGCCTCAGCAGCAGCGCCTCCCCCAGCCCCCTCCTGCGGGCCCTGACCCAGCCCCCCGCTCCCCCCGCCGGGCTGTCCCAGAGGGCCCCCCACTGGGCAGTCCGGGGCCGAAGCTTCGTCCAGGCCGAGACCAGCGTTTGCCTTGCCCAGGGCCAGGAGCTGCTGTGGTTCTGGGAGGGGGGGGCGCCGGGGGCCCTGTGGGTGGATGACCGCCAGCTCCTCCTGAGGGAACCAGGCACCCTCCTCCTGGCCCCCCAGCACGCCCGCCTGGCCCTTGCTCCGGGCTGCCACCGGGTGGTCCTGACCCTGGCCCCGGACCCCGGCCAAGGCCAGGCCTTCCTCGCCTACCTCCCAGTCCGAACCCCGACCCCCAGGGAGGGGGTTGCCCCCGCCCGTCCGAACCCCGACCGTCCGAACCCCGACCGCCAGGGAGGGGGGGCCCCTGGCCGTCCGAACCCCGACC
>CAZMEC010000227.1:0-5122 GCA_964565265.1 uncultured Myxococcales bacterium | reverse complement strand
TCGGAGGCCGGCTCGGTGTTCCAGATCATGACCAACTCCGCCCTGCAGGATCTCAAGATCGTGGCCGCCCGGGGCCCCGTGGGGAAGAAGATTGAAGGCCTGACCCTGCCCCGCGGCAAGGGCATCGTGGGCTTCTCCGCCCTCAAGAGCCTCAAGCTCGTGGTCAACAATGTCCAGCGCAACCCCAACTTCTATGGCGGCCTGGACAAGCAGTTTGGCTTCAAGACCACCTCCCTGCTGTGCGTGCCCATGGTCTTTGAAGGCCAGCTCTACGGCGTCGTGGAGATGGTCAACAAGCGCCAGGGCCAGGAGTGGACCAACAATGATCTGAGGATCGTGGAGGTCCTCTCCGACATGCTGGCCAAGGCCATCAACTACCGCCGGAGTCTTGGCAAGCTGTGAGTCCATGATCGACTCCTCCAAGGATCATCTGGACGGCCGCCTGCGAGTCCTCTTATTGGCGCTATCTGTGCTGTTCTGCGCCTGGATGGCTTCCTGGAACCTGCAAGATGCCCTTGGCAGTGAAGAGGTCCAGGCGGTCCGCACCGCCCTGTCTCCCCTGCGGGTCCTGCTGGCCCGCTGCGCCTACGCCGATCCCTCCCCACCCTTTTACCCCTTGCTGCTCAAGCTCTGGATGACCCTGGTGGGTCCCACCGAGCTCTCCATGCGCCTCCTGAGCCTGGGCTTCGCCATGCTGTCCATGGCCCTCCTCTTCGACGCCGCCTGGCGCAAGCGGGGCCCCTTCGTGGCCACCTTTGCAGCCCTGAGCCTGGGCCTCTCCGCCTCCTTTCTGCACTTCGCCGTGGAGGTCCGCCCCACGGCCATGTTCCTGTTCCTCAACATGGCCTGCGTGTACGCCTTCATCCGGTGGCAGGCCAAACCTGAGCGGTGGACCTGGGCCCTGGTGCTGTTCCTGGCGGAGAGCAGCCTCCTGTGGACCTCCTACTATGGCCTCATCACGGTGTTCCTCCTGAACCTCCTGCATTACCTTGGCTATCATGGCCCGGACCGCGCCTTCAACCGCTGGGGGATCATCCAGACCTGGACCCTGACGGCCTATTCCTGGTGGCTGCCCGTGCTCCTGGTGCAGATCTCCGACCTGAACCTGCTGCAGGACTGGGCCCGGGTCCAGGCCGCGGCCTTCCCCCGCTTCGTGGAGGCCCTGGGCCCCGCCGCCGCCCACCCCGTGCCCTTCTGGCGCCTGGCCGCTGGGGCGCTGGCCGTCGGGGCCGGGCTGGTGGGGATTGTCCGGGTCTTTCGGGAGGCCTGGGGGCAGCTCTTCGTGCCCCGAACCCCCTGCCCTCCGACCATCACCAGGCCCCAGTTTCTAAGCCTCACGGTGGCCATGACCCTGGCCATGCTCCTGCCCTTCGCCCAACTGCTGGTGCCCGCCCCGGACTCCTACGCCCGGGAGGCCCTGATGTCCCAGTTTCCCCTGGTGCAGATAGTCATCTGCGGCATCCTGACCCTGGGCTCCTTGACCGCCTTTGTGCACCTGCGCCTGACCCGGGTCCTGCCCCTGCCCACGGTGGCGGCCTATGGGCTGCTGGCCTCCCTGATGCTGGCCTCCTCGGTGCCCCTGCTGGGTCCCGTGCCCATGGCGCAGGGGGTCTTCCTCCTGCCCTTCTGCGCCTATCTGGCGGCCATCGGACTTCGGCCCCGACAGTGGCTTGCGGGCCTGCCGGCCTTCGCCCTGCTGCTGACCCTGGCCGTGCCCTCCCTGCTGAACGCCGACCAGGGCTTTGAGGCCCGCCCGGACTTTCGCGCCCTGGCGGGACGCATCCGGGCCACCGCCGGCCCCGCCCAAGGGGTGGCCAACTTCATCATCCCCATGTGGGATCGGGTGGGCCTGGAGTACTACCTGGGGGCCGCCACGGCCAACGGCGTCATGTCTCCCATTGACCTGCCCCCCGCCAACCTGCTGCCCCAGCGGGTGAATGTGGTGCTGACCCGGGAGGCCCTGGACCGCGCCGAGCTTTTCCAGGAGGCCTTCGCCAAACAACTTGCTCCAGCCTTCACCTTGGTGGAGGCTTCCAATTCAGGCAGCCTGGTCCTGCTGGGTTTCGAACGACTGTCGGAGGTTGAGCGCGATGAAGATCCTGGGAATCAACTTCTCCAATGATGCTGCCGCCGCCCTGGTGGTGGATGGCCGCCGGGTGGCCGCCTCCACCGAGGAGCGCTTCTCCCGCGTCAAGCACGACGCCTCCTTCCCGGGGAAGGCTGTGGACTTCTGCCTCAAGGCCGGGGGCCTGAAGCTTGCGGACCTGGACGCGGTGGGCTTCTTCTGGAACCCGGGGGCCCACCTGGAGACCCCGAACCGGCGCCTCTCGGGCCAGATCCGCCACCATGCCGAGTACCTCTACGCCGTCCCCAACCACCTATTGGGGCGCCTTGAGGACCCCCAGGTGGAGCGGGTCTCCCAGACCTTCCATCTGGCGGGCGGCAAAGCCCTGAACCTCCATTACATCGATCACCACCTGTGCCACGCAGCCTCGGGCTTCTTCAATACCCCCTGGGACGAGGCCGCCGTCCTCACCACGGACGGCTACGGCGAGCGCTGCTCCACCATGATCGCCCAGGCCAAGGGCCGGACCCTCACGCCCCTGTTGCGCGTCGAGTTCCCCCACAGCGTGGGCTCGCTCTACGCGGCCTTGACCGAATACCTCGGCTTCAAGCCCAACAGCGGCGAGGGCAAGGTCATGGGGCTGTCCTCCTACGGCCGCAGGACCGACTACTACGACAAGCTGCGGGGCCTGGTGAAGCTGACGGACCAGGGCTTTGAGTTGGACCTCAACTACTTCTCCTTCAACATGGAGCGCAGCCGCCGCTACACCAGAAAACTGGTGGACCTGCTGGGCCCCGAGCGCCGGCCCGAGACCGAACTCACGCCCCGCCACGAGGACCTCGCCAAAGCGCTGCAACTTGTCACCGAGGACATCCTGTTGCACCTGGCGGGCCTGGCCCGGCGGCTGGTGCCCTCGGACAGGCTGATCCTGAACGGCGGCGTGGCCCTGAACTGCGTGGCCAACAGCCGCCTCCAGTTCGAGTCCGGCTTCAAGGATTTCTCCTTCTTCGCCGCGGCCTCTGACGCCGGCTCCTCCCTGGGCGCGGCCCAGTATGTCGCCCATGTGCTGCACGACGACCCCCGGGATCCGGCGCCCTACACAGAATACCTGGGCTACGCCAGCGACGACGCGGAGATTGACCTGGCCATCCTGAGGGCCGGCGCCGAGTCCAAGCTTGTGACCGACCCCGCCGCCCTGGCCGCCAAGTTGCTGGCCGACGGGCACATCCTGGGCTGGTGCCAGGGCCGCGCCGAATACGGCCCCCGGGCCCTGGGCAATCGCAGCATCCTGGCGGACCCCCGCCGCCCCGAGATGAAAGATGTGCTGAACGCCCGCGTGAAATTCCGCGAGCCCTTCCGACCCTTCGCCCCCTCCTGCCTGGAGGAGGCCTGCGGCGACCTCTTCGACTGCGCCACCCCCTCGCCCTGGATGCTGCGGGTCTACAACACCCGCCCCGAGCACCTCCACGACCTGGCCTCCATCACCCATGTGGACGGCGGCGCCCGGGTCCAGACCGTGACCGACCAGCAAAACCATCTTTACTACCAGTTGATCAAAGAATTCGGTCGCCTCACGGGTGTCCCCTGTGTCCTGAACACCAGCTTCAACATCCGCGGCGAGCCCATAGTCAACAGCGCCCACGACGCCCTGCGCTGCTACCTGGGCACGGACCTGGACTACCTGTTCCTGGGCAACCGCCTGGTGGCCAAGCGAGGCAAACCCTTCCCCCAAGGGCTCTAGGCCGCCCTATCCGAACCCCGACCGCCAGGGAGGGGGCTGCCCGGTCCAAGCCGCGCGCGAAGCAAGCGGATCGCCAGCGATATCCCATATTTTCTACTTGTTGACTTGTGCCTGGACCTCGTTCACAATGCAAAACTCAAGCATAATAGGGGGTTTCCTGCTGCTTGAAAAACCCGCGCCGCGGTCCTGAAGGCCTGTGGCCACGAACCCTTGGGGGGTCCATGAAACTTAGCGCTCTGGTGCTGTCACTCATGCTGCTGGCGTTTGCCAACCCTGTGCTGGCCCAAGAAGCCCCGGCCTGCCCCTGCTTCGAAGCGGCGGACCTTGACGCTGCCTATCTGGACTTCTCCACCTGGACCTACCAGTACAAGCGCCCCGAGTGCTACAACTACTACAATCACAAGCCCGGCCAGATTGAGAACAACAGGTACGCCTATCTGCGCCTGATTGGCGTCAACTCTGTCTGGCAACAGAGCATGGACACCATGATGGACCAGTTCTACACCTACGGCTGGGACTTCTGGAAGGGCCCCGCCGGCACCCCCGCTACCTACGGCTACTGCACCCACCTCACGCTGGATCGCCGGGAGAACTATGTGACCGGCCAGAAAGACGAAGTCAAGGTGGACGATTTCCTGCTCATCAACTCCGAAGAGGTGGACGCCTGCCGCAAGGTGGTCCTCGACTGGGTCAACGCCCACGGGATGACCTGCACCGGCCCCACGGTCTACTGGCCTGACGCGGACGGCGACGGCTACGGCAACCCGGCCGGCGCCACCGAACATGCCCCCAAGGTCGGCTTCGTGACCAACGATCAGGATTGCAATGACGCCGACGCCGCCATCAATCCCGGCGTGGAGGAGTTCTGCAACGACGACCTGGACAACAACTGCAACGGCGAGATTGACGAATTCTGCTGCCCCTGCTTCACCGCCGAGGACATCGACGCCGCCTATCTGGACTTCGCCACCTGGGTCTACCAGTACAAGCGCAAAGAGTGCTACAACTACTACAATGACAAGCCCGGCCAGATCGAAAACTGCCGCTACACCTATGTGCGCCTGAATGGCAACACCTCCGTCTGGCGCAAGAGCATGGACACCATGATGGAACAGTTCTACACCTACGGCTGGGACTTCTGGAAGGGCCCCGCCGGCACCGCCAAGACCTACGGTTACTGCACCCACCTCACGCTGGATACGCGCCGGAACTATGTGACCGGCCAGACCACTGAGGTCAAGGTGGACGACTTCCAGCTCATCAACTCCGAAGAGGTGGACATCTGCCGCCAGATCGTCCTCGACTGGACCAACGCC
>CAZMEC010000226.1:0-5229 GCA_964565265.1 uncultured Myxococcales bacterium | reverse complement strand
CGTTCCGGAGAAGCCCTTGATGATCTGGAAAGGGACAATCGCGCGAAATCCTTGACGGGGATCTCCCGGTTCGCTAGGAATGTGTGGCGAGGCTGAAGGATGAGAAAAGACGACGCCGAGGGGGCGGTTCCGAGATATAGGTTCCTGGATCCCCAAGGAGACCCGCAAATTGAGCTGCGCGCTGCGGCGATGCGGCGGTTTGCCTTCATGTGGCTTATCCTGGACCAGCTACCAGAAGGCGGCTGGGGGCGCGGCTTGGCCTATTGGATGGAGGAGAACAAGAAGGGCGCATCCATGCGGCCGGATCCGACACTTGAGCAAGACGGGGGTCTTGAGGCGAGCGTCCTGAGCTTTGACATCTACTGCCGAGCGAAGAAGTCCTTTTCCAGGAATGCCCTCCACATGTCTCCTGTGCTGAAGCGCTTCCAGGATTACCTCGACAGGCACTGGGATCCGATCAACAACATGGTCGGTACCGTTGCATTGAAGCAAGAAGGGCTCGGCCTCACGGCGGACCTTCGCCATGCGGCCTTGGGGCTGTACGGGATGCTGCTCCTGAACGAGTTCATCCCGGATGTCAGGGACCCGCAAATAACGCAGGCACTGATCTCGCTCTTCGGCCGCAATGCCAACGAGTACCGCGAGCCACACAACTCCGGCCTGACCTACCTTCTGATGTCTGGTTTCTGTGACACTTTCCTGGGGGATCCGCCGGGCCCATTCCCGTTCGAGCACTATGTTCCCCCGGCAGAGGCCAAGGAAGCCATGGCAAAGTGGCGCTCGAAGCACGAAGCAGCCATGCAGGAGGCCTTCTTCAAGGACGAATACCAGCCCGTGCCGCCGACCGGAGAGCGGACTGTCCACGGCTACCCATTTCTCATTCCCTTCGGCAAGTTGTGGCGAATGACCTCGTACACGCATCTCACGGCCTGCAGGTTCGTGACCTCTCGCACGCACCCCAAGGTCCGGCAGCGGTTGGCGGCGGGAGTGGAAACGCTCTGTCAAGGCTATGAGGCCAGGGAACTGGCTGACCGTTACCACGCTGGAGACATCCTCAAACCAACGGTTCGAGGCATTCGACCGTGGCCAGACGCGCAGGCTGCGGACCTGGGTTCAACTGCGCTCATGTACTCCGTGCTGGGAGATCCATCGGTCCGGAACGCGCTGTGGGTGGACGGTGATGTGCCTGAATCGGTTGACGGAATGGTCCAACTCCTGCACGAGGACCTGGTCGAGCAATTCGACCGCTACTTGATTGAGCCCCGGTTGCTGCAGTGCACTCAGGCCCAGGAACTGGCGTACGCGCTGCTCGTGCCCGAACCCAACAAGAGTGCCCGTCTGGATGAAGTTGAGGCAGCTGTCGAGAAGTGCAGGAAGGACCGGGGCCTCTCGGAATGGTCCTTGGGCCGGCTCGTCGAGGAACTCATCTTCCGCGAAAACGATGACCTCCCGACGCACACTTTCGCGCGCTCCCTTGCAAGGCTGCTGCTGGATCGGGTGAGGCCAGGTCACTACCCCGAGGGACCGCTGAAGTTCACCAGCGTCGGGAAACGCACCGATGCCGTGATTGACAAGACCATCGAGAGGTATCGAGGGCAGACCTTCGCCGAGAGGTTTGATCAGGTCCACGGCCGATCCCCGTCCACGGAGTTGGCTGACATATTTGTCAGGATGGTCCATGAAAACGAAGGCAAGACCGTCCTGGATGTCGGCTGTGGCCCCGGCCAGTACACCGCCATATTCAAGGATCGTGGCCTTGACCCCACAGTCATCGATGTGTCGCTTCCCATGCTGGACATCACGAGGCGTCGGATGGGGTGGGCCAAGGGGGACCCCCGTGCTATCGAAGGCGACATCCGGCACATTGAGACCTACCTCAGCGGCCGCGTCTTCGATGCCATCTGGTGCTGCAGCACCATCGTTCACTTTCCGGAGCCGGTAGCAGAGCAGATTATCCGCAGCCTCACCCGGCTGCTGAAGCCCAGGACCGGGGTGCTCATGATCAACTGCGCGATCCGAAACCCCAGGCTCGTGGCCGAGGATGAGCGGTTCTTCGCCTACTGGGGCCATCGGGATGACTTCAGGCGCCTCCTGAATTCCAGCGGCTTCCGGGTTGACCGGGTGCTTAGTACCGAGCTCAATCGGAATGTCTACAAAGAGCCCCGCGTAGCCATCACTTGGGACAGCTTTTTCTGCGCCCTTCCAGACCGTCAGCACGACGAGAATGAGAGCATCCTGGCACGAGCCAGGGAACTTACCACGACGGCCTACAAGCTCATCGTCAAGCGCTTCTTCTCGCAACACGGAACCTGCCCCAGCATGGATGTGGTGGACCGTTTCCTTGGCCACATGGCTCCAGGTGCCTGTGTTCTGGACGCGGGTTGCGGACCGGGCCAGTACACGGCCGAGTTCTGGAAGAGAGGCTTCGCCGGCGTGGGGGTTGATCTCTGCAACGAGATGATCGACCACGCCGACAAGATGTACAGAGGTGTCAAAGGGAATCACCCTGACCGTCGTTTCCAGGTCGGGGACATGTGCGACATGCAGGATCTGTTTGAGCCCGAGTCGTTTGACGGGCTCTTCTGCATGGCTGCGTTCCAGCATGTCCCAATGGCCGAGCAGTTTGCGTTGAAGACGCTGGGCGGGTTCCTTAGGGTGCTCCGTCCCGGCGGAATGATCCTGCTGGATGTCCAACTGGGCCGCCACACTGGTTTTGAACCAGACGGCCGCTTCATCCAGGGATATGCGGATGTGGGGGAGGTCGAGAGGTTGCTCTTGGATGCCGGGTTTGAGTTGGTGGACAGTGGGCGGAAGGTGACGACTCTGGAGAAAGGACGCAATGCCTTCCGGCGTGCAATCGAACTCCACTTCTGCAGCATCATTGCCCGCAAGCCGGGCAGCGGGGCGTTGACGGTGGATCCGACCCAACGCGTCCGCGCCCAGGCCAAGGTTGAAACGGAAGCCGACCAGGAAGGCACCAGTGCCGATTGCCGCATCCACTTCGACGGGAAAGAGAAGGGCCAGAAGACCCTTGCGGTGGTCGGAGGGGAGAAACTCTGGCTATCCCAGGGCCACTTCACCAACCTCCTTCGCCTGGCTCGCGGGGCGGCCACCGGAGAGCAGCAGGTCCATTCCTCAGAACTCTTCGGAACGAATGTTCACCAGGAGATCGACCGTCTCCGCGAGAAGATCAAGCCCGCTTTGGCAGAAGAAAGACACAGCCTCATCGAATGGGACGGAAGCGGCTTTGCTCAACTGCGGGTGCTGCCCGGTAACCTCTCGTTCAATCTAGGCGCACTCTCCAAGCACTCCTCCCACCGGATCAAGACGGAGGCCGAGAGGCTGCAGGCCTTCGGAGTGGCCTCGCTTCAGGGCTAGCGTTCGCGCTCACCACCCTTTTAACCTACGCGTTCACGAGCCGATGACAGCTGGCCTGGCCTGCTGGCCGCCGGGTCAACTCCATCAAGGACATCGAATCGGCCAGTTGCCTCGACCCAGTTGCTCCCCGACAGCTTGTTAAGACCCTGAGAGTGCGAAGTGAGTGGCGTGTGATGGGTGCCGTCGGCGCCACTGCTCCAATGTCCAGCTTGGGAGGAACCTTCCTCCCCGCTGACATGGAGGTGGTGCGATGCATGAGATCCGCTGCGCGAAGCCTGGTTGCCCTTGCTGGCCCAAGGGGAGGTTGCTGCTGAAGGTGAATATCCCGAATCCTCGGGGTGGCCCGCTGGGAATCACCATCGAAGTCGTTTGCCCCTATGACAAGAAACGGAAGCTGACCTTCCGCTTCTGATCCAAACCCTCATCTGGACGAAGTTCAGCGGCTCCAGCAGCCCGGTCGACCTGAGTCAGGTCATGGCCGGGCTTCTCCGGGAACGGAGATGGAGCCATGTTCTCTGGCAAATCGCTTGGTCGGCACCTGGAGCAGGTGCTGTCGTCCGCGAAGTTCCTTCGTTTCTACTCTTCACTGAGCAGTGAGGACCCGGTCCTCAGGCCCCTGCACACTCCGGCGCTGTTGCTGGAAGCGCTGAAAAAGGAAGGCCTGTCGCCCGAGAGGCAGGACGAGGTTCTGGTTGCCTTGATCCGAAGGTACCAGGCCTCGCCCAACGGCAACATGAACTGCCTCCTCTTGGAGGTCTTTCGGCCGGCACTGTCCCAATTGTTTCATTCCCTCCGAACGAAGCGTCCTGACGGTTCCGACCTTTGGGCGGATCTTACCTGGACCCTCCTGAACCTCCTGTGGGAGTACCCGCTGGACCGCCTCCCTCGCAAGGTCGCCGCCAATGTCCAGCTCGGGATCCTGAAGCGGATGACCAGGGAGGCGATCCGGGACTCTCGCTATGTCTTGTTCTCCGGCGAGAGGAACAGACCGTTGGCGGATGAGTTCGATTTCCAGTCTCTGCTCGGGGACGGAATCCAACACCCCAACGAGATCTTCGCAGGTCGCGGGGAGGCTTATGAGCCTGACGAGGACGACCTGGCCCGCATGGAGACTCTGCTGCGCCTCTTCCTGAACGAAGGCGTGATCGACGAGGCTTCCTTCTACCTGCTTCTGGCCACCCGCGTGTACCGCCGGTCCGTGCAGGACTACGCCCAGGCCAACGCGCTCTCCTACGAGGCGGCGAAAAAGCGACGGAAGCGGGCTGAGTTGGACATCCGCAAGGCAGTTTTGGAGAAAGAGCAACACGGCGATGTCCCTTTGTCGGACCTCAAGGGCTTCTACGGAGAGGGGGGAGCCCCACACGGAGGTCACGATGAAGAGACGCCAGAATAGTGAGCAGTGCTTCCGGGAGTTTAGATGCCTCGTCAAAGAGCTCGTCCTTTGCATCGGCGGGGTCTTCGCCGTGCATCCGGTCGACGACGAGGTTGTCTGGGAGCTGGCCCGGGGTCTTGACGGCATCATCGCCAAGTCGAGCACCCGACTCCTCAACAACGACGACACAGCAGCCACCAGGGACAAGACCGCTCGGTTGCGGCCCCATCCGGCCATTGAGGAACTGCTTCGGCGTGTCGACGACCTGGGAGGGGGGCTCTGATGAAGAACCCAACCAGACGCACGCTCTTCCCCATGGCCGAGTCGGCAGGGCCCGGACCGCGGACGCGGACCAAACAGGTCATCACCTACTCGGCCCTCTCCACCTTCCAGAACTGCCGCCGACGGTACCAGCAAAGGTATCTGAATGGGCTGGTGCCCAAGGAGAAGCCGGCGGCGCTGCGGTTCGGGTCGGTGAC
>CAZMEC010000225.1:0-5241 GCA_964565265.1 uncultured Myxococcales bacterium | reverse complement strand
CCACCCTGTTCACCCATGTGGACAACCGCCACAGCGCCGTGACCGCAGCCCTGCAAAGCCGTTAGTGACGGGACCGGGAGGTCGTCTAGAAATGGAAGCTCAGGCCGGCCCGGAACTCCACGGGCACGCCCTTGCCGCCCCACTCCAGATCCTTGCTGAGGGTGGTGTCGGCCTCCAGAACCAGCCCGATGGTGTTCAGCAGAGTGAAGTCCGCACCCACGCCGAACATCAGCCCGTAGTCCACATTGTCCCGCTGGACCTGAAGGGGCACGGCGGCCCGCAGGTACAGGGGCGTCACCGGCGGCGTGAACCTGGCGCCGGGGCGGAAGGTGGTATTCCAGTTGCCCACATGGCTGCCCGCGATCTTGATGCTCTCCAGGGTCGTGGACACGCCGAAGTCCGCTGCAAACCAGGTCCAGCCCACGGAGGGCACAATCTCCAGGCTGACGGGGCCGCGATAGACCTTGTCGTCAATGAAGTAGGCGCCATCCCCGATGGTGCCGTACAGGCTGAACTCGTGGCCGCTGCCCGGCTTGGTCCCCGTGGACCCGCCACCCTCTTCGGCGCTGGCCAGGGCTGACACGAACAACATCGACACGAGACACGAAACCAATAGCGTGAGCTTCATCTTTTTCTCCGGGGTAAGGGGTTGCTCGCGCGGGGACCCTCGTTGGGCCACAACCGGAGCACCAGCTACCCTGGGACAGCAGCAACATCCGTGCCACATGCACGACAAACGCGAAAGGCAGGCGACCACGGGACCCGGACGGAACGACCCTGGCTCCGCCGCCCTTTCGGGTTGATGCACCATCAATCAAACTGACCGCCCACCGGAAGCGGCATTGAAAAGGCTAGCTCCGCAGCAACGCCCGAATCGCAAAAACAAAATGCAGCGTGACAAAGGCTCCACGGAGGACTAGGATTGTCAAGGCGCTGACGGACGAGGGAGTTGCCCATGACGAGCCGTAAGGACACCTCACCACCCCGCAGCGGGGCCGAACTTACGACTGACGAGCTTCCGACGGACGAGACCACCACCGAGGATCTACAGGAGGAGCAGGCGCGCCCCCCGGCCCCCCCGAGGCCCATGGCGGAGTCCGAGCGGCTGATGGTTGAAGAGCTGCGCGAGAGCCAGGACCGCTACCGAGCCATCGTAGAGTTCTCCCACAGCGCCATCTGCGTAGTGGACAGTCAGGCCCGGCTCATCTGGGTCAACCGGCAGATGACCGAGATCAGCGGCTACACCGAGGCCCAGCTTCTGGGCGCCCAATCCTTCGCCACCTTCCTGGCCACCGAGTCTGTGCAGTTCGTGCTGGACAACTTCCGTCTGTTCCTCTCGGGGCAGCCCTACCAGCACCACTACGAGTTCAAGTTCATCCGGGCGGACGGGGAGAAGCGGCTGCTGGAAAAACACATGACCCACTACCTGGACCGGCACGGGCTGCCCAACCTGATCATCAGCATGTTGGACATCACCGAGCGGCGCCAGGCCGAACAGGAGCTTCGTGACAGCAAGCTCTTGGTGGAGTCCGTGCTGGAGAATGTGCCCCTGATGATCTTCCTCAAGGAGGCCAAGGACCTGAGCTTCGTGATGTTCAACCGGGCTGGTGAGGAGATCCTCGGGCGTGATCGCGAGGTCTTCCTGGGCAGGAGCGACCTGGACTTCTTTCCCTCCGAGCAGGCGGCCTTCTTTGTCGCCAAGGACCGCGCCGCCCTGGCCAGCAACCAGGTCCTGGACATCCCCGAGGAGCCCATCCTGACGGCCCACCGTGGCCAACGCTGGCTGCACACCCGCAAGGTCACCCTCCGGGGTGCCGACGGGAAACCCAAGTACCTGCTGGGCATCTCCGAGGACATCACCGAGCGGCGGCTGGCCGAGGAGCAGCGGACGCGCCTGGAGGGGGAACTGCAACAGGCCATGAAGATGGAGGCCGTGGGGCGGCTGGCGGGGGGGGTGGCCCACGACTTCAACAACCTGCTGACGGGCATCCTGGGCAATGTGTCCCTGGCCCTGCTGGACCTCAAGCCCCAGGACCCGCTGGTGGCGCCCCTGACTGAGGTCCACCGGGCCGCCGAGAGCGCGGCGACCCTGGTGCGGCAACTGCTGGCCTTCTCGCGAAAGCAGCTCATTGAACCCAAGGTGGTGAACCTCAACGACATCATCTCGACCCTTCAGAAGATGGTGGCGCGGCTCATCGGTGAGGATGTGGCACTGACGGTGCGCCCGGGTGCCAACCTGGGCGCCGTGAAGGTGGACCCGGGGCAGTTCGAGCAGATCCTGGTGAACCTGGTGGTCAACTCCCGGGATGCCATGCCGGACGGTGGCGCCCTGCTGATCGAGACCCAAAATTTGGACCTGGATCAGGAGTTCTGCACCCTCCACTCTCACTCCCCTGCGGGGCCCTATGTGGCCGTGACCGTGAAAGACAGCGGCGAGGGCATGAACGACGAGGTCAAGAGCCACCTCTTCGAGCCCTTCTTCACCACCAAGCCCAAGGGGCGCGGCACAGGGCTGGGGCTGGCCACCATCTATGGGGCCGTGAAGCAGGCGGGGGGGCTCATCCTGGTGGAGTCGGCGCCGGGCAAGGGCGCGGCCTTCACCATCTACCTGCCCAGGGTGAGCACGAAGGCCGGCAGGTTCCTCGGCCCGGAGGCCACCAAGGACATCCCCACGGGGCACGAGACCGTCCTGCTGGTGGAGGACGAGCCCATCGTGCGGGACCTGGCCATCCGATTCCTCAAACGCCTGGGTTACGGCGTCCTCGCTGCCCACGACGGCGCCAGCGCGCTGGTCCTGGCGGCGGCCCAGACGGAGCCCATCGACCTCCTTCTGACGGATGTGGTCATGCCGGGCATGAACGGCCGCCAGCTTTCCGAACACCTGGCGCCCCTCCATCCCAGGATGAAGATCCTGTTCACCTCCGGGTACAGTTCGGACGAGATCGCCGACCACGGCATCATCGACGAGGGCCTCAACTTCCTGGGCAAACCCTACAGCCTGCCGGACCTGGCCAAGAAGCTGCGGTCCGTGCTGGATTCACCCGCAGAAGGGAACACGACTTGAAAAAGAAGACCACCGCTGAGGTGAGCGCCCCGACCAAAGAGTTCCCCGTCGTCGGCATTGGCGCCTCCGCCGGTGGGCTTGCTGCCTTCGAGTCCTTCTTCTCCGGCATGCCCGCCAACACCCCCCTGGACATGGCCTTCGTGCTGGTCCAGCACCTCGCCCCCGACCACAAGAGCCTGCTGGCGGAGCTCATCGGGCGTTACACCACCATGAAGGTCTTCGAGGTGGAGGACGGCATGGTGGTCCAGCCCAACTGCGCCTACATCATCCCGCCGGCGCACGACATGGCCTTCGTCAACGGGACCCTCCATTTGCTGGAGCCCGCGGCCCCCCGAGGCCAGCGTCTGGCCATCGACTTCTTCTTCCGCTCGCTGGCTCAGGACCAGCACGAGCGGGCCATAGGCATAGTGCTGTCTGGCACCGG
Source organism: uncultured Myxococcales bacterium (assembly GCA_964565265.1). Classification (GTDB taxonomy): domain Bacteria; phylum Myxococcota_A; class UBA9042; order CAIXZC01; family CAIXZC01; genus CAIXZC01. Next base: position 1,753 of record CAZMEC010000225.1, on the reverse strand, counting down.
TTGCGATGGCACCCTTGGTATCCGGGCCATCAAGGGCGAGGGCGGGATGGTCATGGTCCAGTCCCCGGCCACCTGCCAGTACGAGGGCATGCCCCGCAGCGCCCTGGCCACCGGGCTGGTGGACTTCGAGCTTGCCCCCGCCCAGATGGGTGCCCAGCTTCAGGCCTACGCCGCCCGCGCCATCCCCCCAAGGGCCCGCCCGGACAGCCACCCCGAGCCCGGGACCGAGAGCGCCCTCAACAAGATCTTCATCCTGCTGCGGGTGCAAACCGGCCACGACTTCTCCATGTACAAGCCCAGCACCATCCATCGCCGCATCGAACGGCGTCTGGCGCTTCAGCAGATCCTGACGCTGGACGGCTATTTGAAGTACCTTCAGACCAACCCTGCCGAGGTGGAGGCGCTGTTTCGCGACCTGCTCATTGGGGTGACCAGCTTCTTTCGGGACCCCGAGGCCTTCAAGGAGGTGGAGGAAAAGGTCATCCCCGCCCTCTTCGCCGGCAAGGCCCCGGGGGCCTCCATCCGGGTCTGGTCGGCGGGCTGCTCCACCGGCGAGGAGGCCTACTCCCTGGCCATTCTGCTGAAGGAACACCAGGAGACCCTACGGCAGAACTTCAACCTCCAGGTCTTCGCCACCGACCTGGACGCTCGGGCCATCGCCACCGCCAGGGCAGGCCTCTATCCGGCCAGCATTGCCAATGACCTGACCCCGGAGAGGTTGGCGCGCTTCTTCGTGGCCGAGCCTGATCAGGTCACCTTCCGCATCCACAAGGGCATCCGAGACCTGCTGGTCTTCTCCGAGCAGGATCTCATCAAAGACCCACCCTTCTCCCGAATGGACCTCATCAGCTGCCGCAACCTGCTGATCTACCTGGGCGGGGACCTGCAAAAGAAGGTCATTGCGCTGTTTCACTACGCCTTGAACCCGGGCGGGGTGCTGTTCCTGGGCACCTCCGAGACCGTGGGCGAGTACGGCGACCTGTTCACGGTCCAGGACAGGAAGCTGAAGCTGTTCCAACGCGGGGACTCGCTGAATGACCTCCGCCGCTTGCCCCCAATCAAGCGAGTGCCGACCGCGCCAGCCACGGCGGCCACCCTGGCCCTTGACCAACCGCTACCGCCGGTTGCCGGAAGGTTGCCCTTGAGAGACCTGACCGAGCGGGCCCTGCTTCGATACCTGGCCGCCGCCGCCACCCTGGTGAACGAGCGCGGGGAGATCCTGTACATCCACGGCCGCACTGGCCTGTACCTGGAGTTAGCCCCGGGCGAGGCTGGCAGCAGCAACCTTTTGAAGATGGCTCGGGAGGGCCTGCGGCGGGCCCTGACCGCGGCCCTGCACAAGGCCGCCGCCGAAAAGACCACCGTTCGCTGCCCGGGGCTGCGGGTGAAGACCGACCACCACTTCACGGCCCTGGACCTGACCATCTGTCCCGTGAATGCCGGGGGCGCCCAGGGGGGCCAGGTACCCCTGTTTCTGGTGGTCTTCGAAGAGCCCCGTCAGCCTGTCGCTGCTTGTTTGGCCGCGCCCAAGGACGACCCCGAGCCGGCCCCTGGCTTGGACGACCAGATTGCCTACCTGAGGCAGGAACTGCGGGCCAAGGAAGAGTACCTGCAGGCCACCAACGAGGAGCTGGAGACCTCGGTGGAGGAGCTCAAGTCCACCAACGAGGAGATGCAGTCAGTCAACGAAGAGCTGCAATCCACCAACGAGGAACTGGAGACCTCCAAGGAGGAATTGCAGTCGGTCAACGAG
>CAZMEC010000224.1:0-5256 GCA_964565265.1 uncultured Myxococcales bacterium | reverse complement strand
TGCTCGCCCGTGTCCAGGGTGGCCACCAGGCTGGCCTGCCCCAGGATGGTGAGGCTGGGCTGCAGCCAGGCCCGGGCCAGGAGGGACTGGGTGTCGTAGCTGGCCATAGAGGCGTCCCGGTCGTGCTTGCCCATCATCCCGTGGGGGAGGGTCTGGGTGCCGATGCGGGAGTCCAGGGCCTTGTGGTCCAGGTAGCTGCCCAGGGTGAAACCGGCGTCGAGGTTGAGGGCCAGGGGCTGGGCGGCAGTGGCGGTGGCGGGCAGACCCCCCGCGGCCCCCCACAGCACCAAAAGGGCTGGCAGCAGCAGGCGAAGGCGGCGGAAGTTCTGCTTGAAGGTGTCCGCCATGGGTGTGGGCCTGCCTGGAAATCGTTCAGGGAAAGGATGCTAGCACGGGGCGGGGGGCGGGGCTAGTGCAAGACCACCGAGTAGGTCAGGGTCACCTGGCCCTGGAGGGTGCGGGAGGAGAAGGGCTTGCGGACGGTCTTGGTGAAGGCCTTGGGGTCCTGGGGGTCCTGGACCCAGGCGCCGTAGAGGAGGTCCTCCAGGAAGCGGGTCTCGCTGAAGACGGCGGTGTGCATGGCGCCCCCGAGGACCCGGCGGGTGAACACCAGTTCGGTGTAGATGGCGGTGGTGCCCGGGCTGTCGTTGGAGGGTTTGAACGAGGCCTCGAAGAGGACCTGGGCCAGGTCCTCGCCGGGCGCAAGCTGTTGGTAGCCCCAGTTGACCAGGGTGCGGAAGGGGGTGGCGGCGGTGTAGGCCGGGTGGAGGAGGGGCTTGTCCAGAAGGTCCGAGCCCACAACGCCGATCCTCGTGCTTGCATCCAATTGGAGGAAGTCTCCCTCGAGGTCCACTCGCTGGAGCAGGACCTTGAGGGTCTTGGCCTTCAAAGGGGTGGCCAGGCGCATGGCGAAGCGGCCCTGGGTGGACTGCTCGTCGGGGGAGAAGAGATCAATGGAGGTGGCCATCACATCTTCCAGGGCCGAGAAGTCCCCGCTGGCCAGATCGTTCAGGGCGCAGGCGGCGTCCACGGCGTCGGCGGCGGCTGCCAGGGCGGGGCGGGTGGCGGAGGCCTGGGTAAAGAATGATGCCTTGGTGTCGCCCATGGGGAGGCCGTAGAAGTGGGGCAGCACGGCGTCACTGCCCTGGTAGAGGGTCAGGGAGGGGGCGCCGAAGTGCTGGACATAGCCGCTGGACTCGGCGGCCACGGTGGAGGCGACGATCTCGGCGATGGCGCAGTAGTTGCCGCTGACATAGGCGGTGACGATGTCCACGGCCTTGGCCAGGTAGGACCAGTATTTCTCAATGCCTGTGGACTCGTCGTCCTCCAGGGCGCTGTAGGAGAAATAGAGGGCGCTGTTGCTGCCGGTCATGTAGGCGCTGGGGCTGTGGAAGAGGGGCAGGTCGGGGTACCAGGTGCGGAAGTCGGGGCCGGCCACCATGCCGTTCAGGGGGGTGGGGGGTTCCCAGTGCACGGTCAGGAAGTGGGAGACGGGGTAGCGCTGGTTGGAACGCTGGCAGCCGAACTTGCTGCGGATCTTCAGGTAACCCTCGCCGATGTTGGAGGCCGACTCCTCGCCGCTGTTGGAGTAGGAGGCCTGGGCCAGCAGGCCCACGAAGTCCTTGGGCAGGGCAGCCAGGGTCTCGGGGGTCAGGCCCAGGCTGGCCAGGATGGTGGGGTCGGGGCTGGGGGCGGGGAGGGTGTCCAGGCCCGGGTCGGGGTCGGAGAGGACGGCGAAGTCGGTCTCATCGCTGGTGCCGCTGTTCTCGGGGTCGCCTTCCTGGGGCATCAGGGGGTCCTCGCCCTGGTTGCTTTGGGGGTCGGCCAGGTTGAGCACGGGGTTCAGCTGGTTGTTGTACTTGTACTGCAGGACATTGGCGCTGGAGTCACCCGTGGGGAACACTGCCACGACGCTGCCGGTGGTGGAGTGGCAGGTCAAGAAGAGCTGGCCCTCGTGCAGCAGGGGGGCCAGTTCGGCAAGGACGCCCTCGTCGCCGGCGGCGGTCAGCACGGGCATGAGGCGGCCGCTGTCGTGGGCCTCGGGGGCGTCCAGGCGGCGCAGGGGGGCGCCGGTGTGGAGGTCAAGCTGCAGGACGGTGAAGCCGGTGTAGTGGTTGGCGTCGTCCTTGGTGGTCTCCACGACGAAGACGGACTGGGCGCTGGGCACGAAGCTGGACCAGTCGCCGCTGTAGGGGGTGGCCCAGAGTTGCTGCTTGGTCTCCAGGTCGAAGGCCACGATGGCGCGGGAGAAGCCCCGGTTGGTGAGGGTCTGGACGGCCATGAGGAGGATGCCGTCGGCCACCGCGGGGTGTCCCAGGACCAGGGGGGCGGCCCAGGACCCAAGCAGGGCCTGGTTGGGCAGGCCCGAAAGGTCCAGGGGCATACGGAAGACGAAGCTGCCGTCGGTGGCGCTGAAGGCCTCGACGAAGGCGCTGTCTGCGGGGATGTCGCCCTCGGCCACCGGGTAACTGCGGCCCTTGAAGATCAGCCCCCGCGAGATGACCAGGTGGTCGGTGGTGTAGGTGCTGGCCAGATGATTGCCACTGTCGGTCTCGAAGAGGCGGGCGGCGTCCATGGACGCATAGCCCTTGAGGGCCCGCACGGCAATCCCCAGGTCAATGCCCTTGACCCGCAGGGAGGCGCCGCTGTCAAAGCCTATGGCGGTGTTGCGGACCACGATGGCCTCGCTGCCAAAGAGGATCCAGCCACTGTTGGTCCATGCCACGCTGCCGTTGCACTTGTCCAGGACCGTGCCGGGGGCAAACAGGAGCTCGTCCCCGTGCTCGACCACGGCGCCCTTGGGGTCTATCACGCCCCAGGAGCGATCGATGTCGTGGACATCCGTGAACTCCCACTGCTCCTGGACAGGGCGGTCCACCACGATGGCGCCGCTGACTGCGTGGACCTCCACGAGGCGCTGCTTGCCGTTGGCCTCCACGAAGACGATGGGGATCATGTGGTCGCTGCGGATCAGGTTGGAGGTGCCGGTGGCCCCGGGGAAGACGAAGAAGGCGTTATCCGACAGCTTGGTGGCCCACAGCAGCTTGTTGTTGTCCCGCAGGTCGTAGGCGCTCAGGTACTGGGGGGCCACGGTGCCCGGGGTGCCGCCGGAGTGCAGGTACAGCCGGCCATCAAAGATCAGCGGATGGCTGATGATGAAGGGGGCCTCGGGGGGTGGAAGAATGGGGACGGAGGCGACGGTCTCCACGGGGACTTCGCTGGTGTCCGCAGCGGCGTCCAGGTCCTGGGGGGCCGCGTCGCCGGCCGCATCCGAGGCGTCGGGGGTTGTGTCGATGGTGTCGCCCAAGGGGTCGGCGTCGCCAGCGTCGGCCAGGGGCCCGGCGTCCAGGTCCGCATTCAGGCCGTCCAAGGCCGGTCCTCCGTCCCCGCCCGGGTCAGAGGACCCCCCACAGGCGGCCAGCCACAGCACAGAAAGGATAGAGAGGAGCAGCAGGAATTGACGCAACATGAAGCCTCCAAAAAATCAGCATTGCACAAGGCCCGGAGGCGGATGCGGAGGACAAGTGCGCCCCGCAAGCCCCAACGGAGAGCGGGACTTTAGCCACGCCGGCGAACTGCGTCAAGTGACGCATCGCGTCAGCGTGCTTAGGGCAGTGGCGAGAGTAGTCCTATCTGGTCAGCAAGGGGCAGCGCTTGAAGGCCTTCTTGAGGTCCTGGTCGGCGGTCAGGAGGTCGGCGTTGCGGCGACCCACGGGTTGCCTTCGCGGCTTCCTTGGACCTGGCCCCCCGGCTGTGGCACCATGAGGGCTCGTTACGCCGTCAGGAGGCCAAGATGGACAAGGTGGTTTTTGGGTCGTTGGTGCTGGGGTTGGCTTTGCTGCTTGGCCCCGCTGGGCTTGAGGCCTCCGAGGCCCGGTGCCGGGTGGAGGGTGACCGCGTGCTGGTGGAGACGCCGGAGGGCGAGGTGGCCGTCAAGGTGTCCGGGCAGCCCTTGGATTGTCTGGTCCAGGCCGGGCGGGTCCTGGTGGCCCTCGGTGGGGATGGGGTCGGCATCTTCGAACTGAAGGATGGGGTCTGGACCCAGGGCGCCACCTGGAAGCCCGGGGACGGAGAGGTGGTCCGCCTGTTCCTCCAGGGGCCACAGGTGGTGGCAGTGTTGGGCCAGGTCCGGCTGGTGCCTTTGACGGAGACCGCGGGGGGCTTGGAGCCCCAGGGGCTGGCCTCGCTGCTTGGAGTGGGGGCTTTGGTCGGGTCTGGGGAGGAGGCGGCCGTGGGGCAGGCCTCGACAGTGGCCCCCCTGGTCCCCCCGACCCCCCCAGCCCCCGAAAAAGAACTATTGGTCAAGGTGCTGGAGGTGCGGCCCGAGAGCGCGGTCCTGGATGCCGGTCTGGCCCAGGGCCTGAAGTTGGGGACGCGCCTGGAGATCCGGTCCCAAAAGCCGATCACGGCCTTCAATCTTGAGAAAGGCCGGGAGGAGACCATGCCCTCCAACAAGGTGACCGGCGTGGTGGAGGTGACCCAGGTGACCCAGGACCGGGCGCTGGTGCAGTTGGGGCGGGGCGACCGGGCCCAGCGAGGGGACCTTCTGGCCACCACCGCGCGGCGGGCCGACAGCAGCCAACTGTTCCCCCCCTACGACCGGGAGCTGCACCGGGTGCAGTTCAAGCTGGCGCCCTTCGTGGCGATTGAAAGCCTCAATGTGGGTACCTTCGCCCAGGCCACGCTGGACTACACCTTCGCCTTTCCCATGCGCATTGAGAGTGGCTTTCGCAACCTGGGGCTGGTGTTTGGAGAGGACTTCGCGGCGCCCTTCCAGTTTGATGTGATCCCCTCCTACGACACGGACTTCTTCGAGGTGGGCCTGGGGGCGGGGTACTCGTTCTCGGGCAACCCCAGCAAGCGGGGCTTCACTTTCTTGCAAAAGGTGCGGCTTGGCACCGTGGACGGCCTGCACTTCACCATGTGGAACTCGTTCATCTACCAAAACAAGGGCGACAATTGGTGGGGCTGGGATTCGGGCGCCGGCGGGAGCGCCGGGGACACCTGCTCGGGCTGGGAACCGGAGACCGGGTCGGAGTTTGCCTGGAACGGCTTTGACGGCGAACTGGCCGTGCCCGTCAACGAACGGGTGGCGGTGCAGTTCCACGGCAGCTACAGCCAGGCCGGCTGGGCCTACGGCGATGTGGGCATCAAGACCCTGGTGGTGGGCAATGGCGGGGCGGGCAGTATGTTCATCCCGGTCAGCATCGGCGGCGGGGCGGTGGTGGACTACAAGGCCTCCGGCACCTACCTGGC
>CAZMEC010000223.1:0-5298 GCA_964565265.1 uncultured Myxococcales bacterium | reverse complement strand
AAGATCGCCATCATCGGCGGCGCCACCGAGGACACCCCCCATGTGACCGGGCCCCATGTGGGCAAGTTGCTGGACTTCCGGCCCCTCAAGGAGGTGCTGGTGCCCCTGGCGGACCGGATGCGGGCGGAGGGCGCGCAGGTGGTCATCGCCCTGGTGCACACGGGCAGCCGCTGCCGCCCGGGGACCTCGCCGGACGACCTGAGTTCCTGCGAGAAGGACACGGAGATGTTCAAGCTGGCCAAGGCCTTCAAGCCTGGGACGGTGGACCTGATCATTGGCGGCCATACCCACTCCTATGTGTCCCACAAGGTGAACGGGATCATCCTGTCCGAGGTCTGGGCCAAGGGCCGGAACTTCGGGCTCCATCGCCTCAAGGTGAGCGCCGAGCGGGGCCGCGTGGTGGACGCCGTCATTGAGGGTCCCGTGGCCATGTGCCATCGGATCCCCGAGGACGCCGACACCTGCATTGGCGTGGGCCGGCGCCGCGTGTCCTCCAAGTTTCGCGCGCCCCTCGTGCTGGGGCACTCGGTGCGCCGGAACAAGTTCCTGGACGGGGTCCTCACGGAGGCCATGAAGGTGGGCCTGGAGACCGGCAAGGAGGTCCTGGGGCCCGTGGTCAAGCGCCCCCTGCGCTCTACCACCTACGGGGACAACCCCCTGGGCATCCTGATCGTGGACGCCATGCTGGAGGAGTTCCCCACGGCGGACATCGCCATCACCAATGGCAGCGGCATCCGGGCCACCCTGGGGACGGGCAAGGTCACCTACGACGATCTCTTCGAGGTGCTGCCCTTCGACAGCTCCCTGACCCTCATCCGGATCACCGGGGCAGAGCTGACAGATCTAATGAGAATCGCCACCTCCGGGGCCCACGGCCTGCCCGTGGTGTCGGGCATTCGCATGGTGGTGGACAAGGCCGCCGACGACTGCATCTCGGAGGACTGGAACGGCAACGGTGAGCGGGAGAAGTTCGAGCGGAAGCTGTTGCAGAAGGTCGAACTGGACGACGGGACCCCTCTGGATCCGGAGAAAGAGTATCTGCTGCTGACCAACTCCTACCTGGCCAATGGCGGCAGCGACTGGAGCCAGGTGCTGACCAAGCTGCCCCCGGAGCGCTTCAGCACCCCCACGGGCACGCAGACCATGCGGGATGTGGTGGCCAACTGGATGCGCAAGCACCCGGTGGAGCTTGGCGGAGAAGAGTATCCTTTGAGTTTTGGTATGCCTGCCAGGGTGAAGGTGCTTCACCCCAGGCATGTTCCCGGGTCCACCTGCACTGCGCTCCTGGGGGTACCCAAGGCGCACTAGGGTGGCGTAACCCGGAGATTTCCCTTGACAGATGCGGAACTGTAAATAGACTCCGCAAGCGACTTCTCTTTGGAGGTGACCTATGTTCGCGGTGGTCAAGGTCGGTGGTTCTCAGTATCGGGTTTCGGTGGGTGACACCATCAAGACCCAGAGACTCACTGGCGATGTGGGCGGCGAAATCCGTCTCAATGATGTTCTCATGCTCTCCGATGCGGAGATTACTGTTGGCAAGCCCGTGGTGGAGGGTGCGTTCGTGAAGGCCGCCATCGCCAAGCAGGGTCGGGAGAAGACCATCCTGGTGGTCCGCTACCGTAGACGCGGCGGCATGCGCAGGCGTCACGGCCAGCGAAACCACTACACCCAGCTTCGCATCACTGAAATCGGCAAGGAGTGAGCCATGGCGCACAAAAAAGGACAGAGCAGCTCCAGGAACGGTCGCGATAGCCAAAGCCAGCGCCGCGGCATCAAGGTCTTCGGTAGCCAGATCGTGAACGCTGGGTCCATCCTGGTTCGCCAGTGCGGCACGACCATCTACCCCGGCGCCAATGTGGGCATGGGCAGGGACTACACCCTGTATGCCAAGGTGAACGGCACGGCCGTTTACAAGAAGGGCCGCAAGGACCGCATCGCCGTCAGCATCGTTCCCATCGCCTAGCCAAAAGCCCTTCGGGCCACCGGCCCGGCTTCCAAAGATCTCTTACGAAAACCAGTCCAGGGTCGGCGGGCGGGCTTGCATCCCGAGCCCCCAAGGGCTAAGACTACTGTTTCGGGGCCAGACCCGAAGAGCTATTGGGGAAACGCCATGTTCATCGACGAAGTTGAGATCACAGTCAAGAGCGGCAAGGGCGGCCCCGGCTGCGTGTCCTTCCTTCGGGAGAAGTTCATCGTCAAAGGTGGCCCCGATGGCGGGGACGGCGGGGACGGTGGGTCCCTCATCGTGCGGGCGGACACCTCCACCAACACCCTGGTGGACCTCCACTACGAGCGCTTCCACTTCGCCGAGAACGGCCACGCCGGGGGGTCCAAGAACTGCACCGGCAAGCGGGGTCAGCCCAAGATCCTGGTGGTCCCCGTGGGGACCCAGGTCTTCAACGCCGAGACGGACGAGCTGCTGGTGGACCTGACCGAGGTGGAGCAGGAGTTCCAGGTGGCCAAGGGGGGGCGCGGGGGGCAGGGCAACGCCAAGTTCTCCAGCTCCCGCAACCGCGCGCCGCGCAAGGCCCAGCCCGGGGAGCCGGGGACGGAGGTGAAGCTGCGGCTGGAGCTGAAGCTCCTGGCGGATGTGGGCCTCATCGGCATGCCCAATGTGGGCAAGAGCACCTTGATCTCCAGGATCTCCAAGGCCCGGCCCAAGATCGCTGATTACCCCTTCACCACCCTCATTCCAAACCTTGGCGTGGTGAGCGTGAGCATGGGGCAGGCCTTCGTGGTGGCGGATGTGCCGGGGCTCATCCCCGGGGCCGCCCAGGGGGCCGGGCTGGGGGTCCAGTTCCTCAAGCATGTGGAGCGCACCAGGGTGCTGGTGCACCTGTTGGACGCAGCCTCGGGGCGTGACCCCTACGGGGACTGGGAGGCCATCCGGGCGGAGCTTGGGGCCTTCAACCCGGCCCTGCTGGACCGGCCGGAGATCATCGCGCTGTCCCGGGTGGATGCGTCCCAGGAGGCGGACGCCCAGGAGGCGGCCCTGAGAAAGAGTTTCGGGAGGAAGCGCAAGGTGATGCGGATCTCTGCGGTCACCGGGGAAGGGGTGAGCGACCTTGTTCGGGCCATCTGGAAGCTGCTGGAGAAGGATCGGGAGAAGGATCTGTAGGGCCGCGGGGCTCCTTGGCCTCTTGATTCTGTTCTGCCCGCCGGAACTGCTGGCGCAGGCGCCCTACCGGGCCAGGCCTGTGTTCTCACATACATTCGATCGGCCCGTCCTGGGCCCCGTGTTCGACCAGCCCCAGCACCTTGGGGTGCTGCTGGACAACCGTTTTGAGGGCATCAGCTCGCTGACGGGGTTGCCCCGCTACGGCGGGGAGGCCCTGGGGGCGGTGAGGCGCTGGCGGGAGCTGGCGGGGGGGCTCTTGGTCGAGGGGCGGCACCTGTACTTTTTGAACCCCAGCACGGGCAAGACGGCCTTTGAGTACCCCTTGAACTGCGACCCCAGTGGCTGCCAGGCGCAGGTGCTGGACGCGGACGACGGGACGGTGCTGCTGGCGGGCTTTGGGGCCGTGCCCAGCAGCGTGATGCCCTTGGCCATGCCCGCAGGCCGGGAGGTCTGGGGCGCGGGGTCCTGGCTGGAGACGGGGCCCCTGGCTGCGGGGGTGCTGGTGCCGGGCGGGGCGTTGCTGTTGCTGCGGGAGGACAAGGGGCGCCTGATTCAGGTGGACTTTGGCACCCGGCAGGTGGTCCGGTCCGTGGCCTCCCCCGAGCCCGCCCTGCCCCTGCGCTGGTGGCTGGCCCAGGGGGGCGCGGCCTTCGTGGGCCTGGGGGACGAGGGGGAGCGGATGGTCTTCCTGCATGCTGACGGACGGGCCCTGGCGGCGGGTACCCAAGGGGTCTTGCCGCTGCACGCCTGGCCCGGCAGCGGGCACTGGTTTGGGACCCAAGATTCTGGGCGGGGCCTGCGCTTCTACTCGGAAGCCGGGGCGCTGGAGGGGAGCCTGGACTGCCAAATGGCGCCCAAGCTTTGGTACCTGGACGGGAAGATCTCGCTAGAGACCCTGGAGGTGGAGAGCCCGGACGGCGTGATGCTGCTGGAGCCCAAGGCCAAGGGGGGCAGCGTGGTGATGCTCAATCCCGCGGGGGGCAAGGAGATCTGGCGCCGGGACTTCCCCGCGGCCGTGGAGGTGGCGGGGCTGTCGGCCTCGGGCGTGGTGCTGCGCAGCGGCGGGCGCGTGCTGGTGCTGGCGGCGGGGACGGGGGCTTTGCTGGGAATCCTCGAACTGCCCGGGGTCAGCGGCGACCTGCGGGGGCCCCTGGCCCTGGCTGACGGCCGGCTGGCGGTGGCCTCGGGGGCCCTGTTGATGGTGCTGGAGAAGCGCGACGCGGGGGACCTGGCGCAGGAGTTTGCCGCCGGGCTTTCCAGCCAAGGAGCCAACGAGGCCCTTCAATCATTTCGCGCCTGGGAGGCCTTCGAGCAGGGCTTTGGCGCGGTGGCCAAGATGCGGGCCAGCCTGGTGGATGGGCTCATGACCCGGGCCCTGGGCGCGCCGGTGAATGGGGAGGGGCAGGGGGAGACCCTGGCGGGGCTGGCCTATCTGTGCCGGCCCGGCTCGGAGTGCGGCAGGCGCGTGGCGGGGCTGCTGACCATGTTGTACTTTGCGGGGCGCTGGTATCCGGTGGACGGGGCCGAGGCCTCCTACTTCATTGATGTCCTGTCCTCCACCTCAGCGGAGCTCCAGACGGGTACGGCGGCGGCCCTGTTCCTGGATGGGCGGGGGGACCCGGAGGCCACTCTGGCCTTTGAGGCCCTGCTGCCCGAGGGGCACCCCGCGGTGGCCCAGCGGGACCGGGTGCGCCTGGATCAGCTGGTGGAGTCTGTCGCCCTGGCCCTGGAGGCGGGCGAGCTGCCGGTGGCGGTGAAGCTGCTAAAGGAGCTGTCCAGGACCCGGGCCCTGGAGGACCTGCTGGGCCAGGAGTCCGAGCCCCTGCTGGACGCCAAGAGCGTGGACCTGCTGCCCCCCGAGTTGCTGCCCCAAAGGCTGCCCGAGATCCACCAGGCCCTGGCCCAGGCCTACCGCACGGCCCTGGGCCAAGACCTGGGCTGGCGCCGGACCTTGTGCCAGGAGTCCTGCACAGCAGCAGCCGCCGCCTGCGACAACGAACCCCTTCTGGGCCCAACCCGCTGCAAGAAACCCGCCGCCACCTGCCAGGCCGCCTGCCAAAGCAAGAGCCCCAGCCTTCAGTGGGCGCTGCCAAGGCCGTAGGGCGGGGCCTTTCCGTCCGAACCCCGACCGCAAGGGAGGGGGTTGCGCCAGCCCTTCCGAACCCCGACCGCAAGGGAGG
>CAZMEC010000222.1:0-5317 GCA_964565265.1 uncultured Myxococcales bacterium | reverse complement strand
TCAGCATCGGCGGCGGGGCGGTGGTGGACTACAAGGCCTCCGGCACCTACCTGGCGTGCAACCCCGGCACCAACAAACTCGAAGAGGTCAAGGATTACCAAAGCACCGGCTTTGGCGGACCCATCGTGTCCATTGGCATTGACTATCGCTGGTAGGGGGGGCTGGGGGGCGGGACTGTTGGGGTCGCGGTCACCAGTCCAGGAGGAGGATCTGGGAGGAGGCGACGGGTTCGAGACCGTTGGCCTTCAGGCCGGCGCCGCCTACCACCAGGATCCGGTCCTCGCAGGTAGCCACGGCCGAGTGCTGGAAGCGCGGGGTGGTGAGGGTTTGGATGTTGTTGCTCAAGTCAACCTTGAGTTGTCCCAAGTCGGAGTTGTTGTCGAACAGGACCTCACTGGTATCCACGGCCGCGAGGTCGGTCCCGGAAAGGCCCCCGGTGAAGGCCACGGCGCCATCGGACAGGAGGGTCGCAGCGAAGGCGGCGCGGCCCCCGTCAAGCTTGAGAAATTCCTGGGCATCAAGGTTGAACTCCTCGGTGTCCACATCCAAGGCGCAAATGTTGTTACTGGGCGTGGTGTGGGCCTGGTTCTTGAAGCCTCCCACGAAGTAGATCAGGCCGTGCTTGGCGACCAGGGCGGCCTGATGCATGGTCATGGCCACCGCCGGGATAGCGCCGACATCGTTGGTACACAAGGGATAGAGCTTGTTGTCGAGAGCCGGGGTCATGAGGCTGAGATCGAAGATCTCAAAGGTGTTCAGGGCGTCGGTCCCGTCCTCGCCGCCGGCCAGGATGACCATGTCGCGGGCGTCCGGGGTGTCTTCGACCAGGGTGGCGGTGTGGCGATAGCGCCCGTGGTTCAGGTTGCTCAAGCCCACAGTCCCGTCAGCGGGGCTCCAGACCTCGAGACTATTGGTCCCCGTCCCCAGGCCACCGGCCAGGAGGACATGGCCGTCGCCCTCCGAACCCACCAGGGTGGCGGTGTGGAGAGCCCTGGTCTTCTCCATGGCAGGGGCCTGGGCAATGGTGCCGGTGAAGGGATCCAGGATTTCCACGGAAGCGAGGGGCTGGCCCTCGGCGTCGAAGCCGCCGAAGATGGCGATGCGGCCGTCCGGCAGGGTCGCCGTTGCGGCGAAGGCCCGGGGGGTCTTGAGCTTCTGGTTGGCGGCCGACCCCAGGACCGTAAAGGTGCAGTCCCGGTGGTTGAAGATCTCCACGATGTCTGTCAATTCCCCAAGGCAGCTTGGATCATCCCACGCCGTGCAGGACGCCTGGGGCTCGGCCCCACCAAGCAGCACCACGCTGCCCGGTTGGATGAGCTGCTCTTCGGCGAGGTAGCCCACCAGCACCGCAGAGGTGCCCCAGCGCGGAGCCTGCGGGAACCCGGGGGTGCAAAGATCCAGGGGGCGCACCGACTGGCACAGGCACTCATTGAGGAAACAGACGCTGCCGTCGTCCGGACAGGCCGAGCAGGGATCGGCTGAGGTACTGTCCTCCGACCCGCACGCGCCCAACAAAAGCAGCCCAGCAAGCACCAACATCGCGCTGGATCTCATGGGTGGCCCCCTTTTCAGACCGTGGTAGATAATGCAGCCATGATAGCCTTGCGGCGGCGTATTGCAAGCAGGTGCTATCGCCGTTTTTTGAACGCCTTCTTCAGGTCCAGGTCGGCGGTCAGGAGGTCGGCGTTGCGGCGCTGAGCCAGGGTCAGGAAGAGGCTGTCGTACACCGTCAACTTGTGGGCCGCCGCCAGCACCAGGGCTTCAGCCACCAAGCTGCGGTCAGGGACCGTCTCCAGGGGCAGGTCCAGGATGGCCTCCAGGATTTCGCTGGCGTCGCCAAGCGACAGGAAGCCCGCCCGGTGTTTCTTCAGCAGCACCTGGGCGGCCTCTGCCAGGGCGGTCTCGGGCAGCAGCAGGACAGCCTCTGAGCGCGCGGCCGCGGCGATGGCATCTTCCAGACCAGCGGGGAGGGGGCCATCGGGAACGAAGAGGCGTAGCAGGGCGGAGGTGTCCAGCACGATGGTCTTCATCGGGCGCGCTCCTTGCGGACCTCGGCCACGGTGTCGCCCAGGGGGCGGTCGGCCAACCTCTTGCGGATGGAGGCCGCGCGATCCAGCAGCAGCCCCGGGTCATCGGCGCGAGCCCTCTCCAGCAGCACCAGCACCTGGGCCTGAAGGCTGCGGCGATTGAGCCGGGCCAGGCTGGCCAGCTTTCGGTACAGGTCGTCGGGTACATTTCTGATGGTCAGATTCCGCATTGATTCACCCTCAGCACCCAGCAATGACTGCAATCTACAGCGACTGCAAAATGCAGTCAACAGCCGGCTAACGGGAAGAAGGATGATCCAGCCTACTTCTTGTCAGGCCCAAACCAGTCCAGCAGCTTGGCCTTGGCCTGGGCCTTCACGGCCTCGTCGATGTGGGCGGCCACGGTGCCGACGGCCGCGGTCATGACCCCGATGTCATCCACGAAGCCCACGCCCACCACGAAGTCCGGGACGGCGTCAAAGGGAAAGATGAAGTACGCCAGGGCGCTGATGATGACGGCCTTGGCCCAGACGGGGCAGCGGGGCGACTTGAGGGCGAAGAAGAGCTGCAAGGCAAGCTCGGCAACTTTCTCGCCAACCAGCTTGAGCTTGGCCCAGAAGGCACTGTCTGAGAACTTCTTGGATTGTTTACTCATGGGGCGGTCCTCCGTTGTCAACAGAACCACTGTAGGCCTTTGCGGAGGAAAGCACGAGGGGCGCGAGAGTGTGGGCGAAAGGGCGGCTCGAGGGGGGCCAGAAGGGGAGGGCCGCGGGATGGGCGCGTCTTCCCCGTTGCCGGGGGCGCCGGGGGGGGCTAGAATCCACGCTTCAATTGGGAGGGCGGCCTTGGGCGACGACCAGCAGCGCGGCAGCATCAAGCTCCGGTTTGGGGACAACCTGAAGATCCTGCGGGCCCTGCCGGACGCCTCCTTTGACCTGATCTATGTGGACCCGCCCTTCAACACCGGGCGGGCCCAGACTCGAACCAGCCTGAAGACCGAGTTGGATGCCACCGGCGACCGGGTTGGCTTCCAGGGCAAGCGCTACAAGACCACCGTGTTGGGAACCAGTGCCTACGCCGATAGCTTCGACGACTACCTGAAGTTCCTGGCGCCGCGGCTTGAGGAAGCCCACCGCCTGCTGAAGCCCGACGGCAGCTTCTTCTTGCACCTGGATTACCGCGAGGTGCACTACGCCAAGGTGGCCTTGGACCAGATCTTCGGTCGTGCCAGCTTCATCAACGAGATCATCTGGGCCTACGACTATGGTGGGCGCTCTACCCGCAGGTGGTCCGCCAAGCACGACAACATCCTGTGGTACGCCAAGGACCCCAAGAACTACTGCTTCAACTTCGACCAGATGGACCGCATCCCGTACATGGCGCCAGGGCTGGTGGGCCCCAAGAAGGCAGCCCGGGGCAAGACCCCGACGGACACTTGGTGGCACACGATCGTGAGTCCAAGTGGCAAGGAAAAGACCGGTTACCCAACGCAAAAGCCGATGGGCATTCTGACGCGTTTGGTAAAGGTCCACTCCGACCCCGGGGACCAGGTCCTGGACTTCTTCGCCGGCAGTGGCAGCTTCGGAGAGGCCGCCGCCGCCCTGGGCCGCCACGCACTGCTGGTGGACAACAACCGCGAGGCAATCAGGGTCATGAAGAAGAGGCTCGCGGGGTACCTGGTGCGGGTCGAGAAGGCGGCCCGGTCCGGAGCTCAGGTTTCCGCTAGGAACCTTGCGGCAGATTGAATCTGGACGGATCCTGCGGAGACCTCGGCGGTACGGTCATCCTGCCTGGTCACCAGGGTCGCGTTGTCCAGGCCAAGTTCTCTCATGGCCTCGTCCAGGGCGTCCAACTCACGCTTCTCGGTTCTGGGATCGGCCAGGGTCTGGCAGACCTGGACCAGCCTTGGCTTGCGGCCCCGCTCGGTGACCACGAAGTCAACCTCCTTCCCGCTGCGTGTCTTGTAGTAGGTTGGCTGCAGCTGTCGTCGGCGAAACGCCAGAAAGACCAGGTTCTCCAGAAGGTGCCCCGAGTTCACCAGCAGCCCACTGGACACCGATGCAACCAGGGCATGGTCCACACAGTAGACCTTCTTGGGGTTGGCGTTGGCGCGGGTTACCGAGGCGTCAAAGAGCTTTACCGGGAACAGGAAGAACGCGTCCTCCAGCCAATCCAGGTATTCGGCGACAGAGGCCTTGGGGACCTTGTGCCCCAAGGCTTTGAGGTAGCCCGACAGCCTGTTCAGCGAGTACATCGACCCGGCGTTGTTCAGCAGCCAAACGGCCAGGTCCGTGAGGGCGCGGGGGTGGGAGAGGTCGTGGCGCTCGACCAGGTCCCGGGCCAGGACCGTGTGGAAGTATTCCTGATGGATGCGGGTGCGCAGGTTGGCCGGCTGGCCGATGACCTCGGGGAAGCCTCCGCATTGCCAGTATTCATCAAAGGCCTTGGCCGTCTGGAGGCGCCGGCGCGAGCTTGGGTGGCCCTGCTGGTCGAGTCCTTTCCAGGTCAGATACTCCGGGAAGGAAAGGGGAAAGAGTTCCCAAGAAAGCGCCCGGCCCCGCATTTGAGTGGCGATCTCCTTGGAGAGCATGGCGGCCGACGAGCCGGTAAGGAAGACCTCGCAACGCTCGGTTCGCAGCAGTCTGGAGACGAAGGCTTCCCAACCAGGGATTTCCTGGATCTCATCAAAGAAGCAATAGACGGTTTCGGTGCCTTTCTTGTCCGGGAACAGCGAGTAATAGGCCTCCAGCACCGGGCCCGGTCCGGTGGAGGCCAGGCCCCGGAGGCGGTCGTCGAAGAAGTTCAGGTACAGCAGATTCTGGGGCGAGACCCCACGGGCCAGCAGGTCTGCCGCGGTCTGAAACAGCAAGGTCGACTTGCCGCAGCGCCTGACGCCTATGCACACCGAGGCCTTTCCCTGCAGGGCCTGGAGCTTGAGACTCCGAGGCTTACCAGGGTCCGGTGGAGCCTCCTGGAAGTCCGTAATCAGGGTCTTCAAGATGTCCAGCATGGACGCCTCCTGGTAAAAAATTTTACCGGTTTGCCACAAAACTGGTAAGAAATATTACCGGTTTTGGGTCATGCGTCAAGTGGAGGCTGCGGGGCGGTGTTGAACAACGGGGGGCAGAGGTTGGCGCGCGCCGTTCGGACGGGACAGCGGCGGCCCGCCGAAGGGAGCGCGGAGTGAGCCCCTACTCCGCGGAGTCGGAGAGGGGCTGCACGGAGAGCGAGCGAGCGGAGGCGGGGTGGGGCGCCAGGCAAACAGAACCGCGACTGCAAAGGAGCGGGCC
>CAZMEC010000221.1:0-5346 GCA_964565265.1 uncultured Myxococcales bacterium | reverse complement strand
CAACACTCCCACACCCCCACACCCCAACACCCCAACACTCCAACACCCCAACACCCAACCCCAACGCAGCCGCGGAGGATCCGCCTACTCCGTTTCACTCCCAGCGCGGCGTGGAAAAAGGGCCTCCCCCCAACCAGCGCCAGCGGCCCGCGGACCTGGACAAATTGAACCCCCGGCTGGAGGCAGGCGAGCTGTCCCGCCAGGAGGCCCTCTACTACCGCCAAGGAGAGCGCTGATGCGAATCCTGCATTTCGTGGACAACCTGAACCAGGGGGGCGAGCAGAAGCAGATCCTGGAGCTGTGCCAGCGCCTGGGCCCGGACTTCGATCAGCATGTGCTGTACTACCACCGGGACGACTTCTTTCGCCCCGCCCTGGAGGCCGCCGGCGCCACCCTCCACTTCCTGCCCAAGCGGGTGGGGCTGGACCCGGCCTTCTTCCTGCGGCTGCGCAGCTTCCTGCGGGCCCAGGCCTTTGAGCTGGTCCATGTGCGCCTCTCCGGCCCCTCCTTTTGGGGCGCCCTGGCCTGCCCCTCCCGGACCCCTTTGCTGAACAGCGAGGCCAGCAGCGGCAAGCGGGGGCGCCTGCGGGCCCTGTCCCGGCGGGTGGTCCACCCCCGGGCGCGCTACATCCTCTGCAACAGCGAGGCCCGCCGCCTGGAGGTCCTGCAGGAGTCGGGCCTGCCCCCGGAGCGGGTCCTGTTTGTGCCCAACATCAACTCTCCCGAGCAACGCCAAAGGGGGGCCCAGGCTGCGGCGACCCGCGTGTTCCCCGGGGCCTTCACCCCCCAGGCCCCCTTGATAATCGGCACCGCCGGGCGCCTCTACGGCATCAAGGATCCGGCCCTCATCCCCGCGGCCCTGGCCCTGCTGCCCCCCAGGCAACGGGCCCTGGTGCGGGTGCTGCACTGCGGAAAGACGGTGGAGGCGGAGCTCAAGGCCCGCATGGACCAGATCGTGGCGGAGGCGGGCCTGGACTATCACTTCCTGGGCGAGTTGCCGGACCTGCACCAGTTCTACCAGGACCTCCACCTGTTCCTGCTGCCCTCCCGCTTTGAGGGCATGCCCAATGTGGTGCAGGAGGCGGGGGCCTATGGCCTGCCCGTGGCGGCCACGCCGGTGGGGGATGTGCCCCTGTGGGTGCAGCCCGGCACCACCGGGTTCCTGTTCCCCGTGGGGGACGCCCAGGCCCTGGCCCAGGTGCTTGCCCGGGTGTTGGAGGAGCCCGCCCTGCTGCCCCGACTCTCCCAGGGGATGCTGGCCCGGGTTGGCGCCCAGGACCCCTTGGAGGGGCTGGCTCGGACCAGGGCCATCTATAAGGAAATCGCTTGCCAGAAGGGCCGCCTTGGATAAAGTTAGCGGGCAAAGCTGCGGGCGCGGGACGATTTTTCCCGCTGGGAGTCCAATGTCAGTCGTCAGGGTCATCTTCGTGGGCGTGCTCTTCCTGGCCTTTGCCTGTACCTCAGGCGGGACCGGGGGGCAGGCCGACACCGCGCCCCAGGCCGACCTGACCGGAGACACGGGCGTCAACGCCTACCCCGCCGGCCCCTATGGCGAGGAGGAGGGACAGCCCCTGGCCAACCTCTCCTTCTTCGACCCGGCCAGCGCCGCCACGGTGTCCCTTGGGGAGCTCCGAGGGGGGGAAGCCCGGGTGCTGATGATCACCTCCTCGGCGGGTTGGTGCGGCGCCTGCCTCCAGGAGGCCGTGGTGATGAATTCCATTGAAGCGGACTGGGCCCCCCGGGGCCTTTACATCCTGTACACGCTTTTCCAGGACTGGAATGGCGGCGAGGCGGACGAGGGGTTCTGGACCCAGTGGTGTGATCAGACCGACCCGACCTATCGGGTGGTGCTGGACCCGGACTTCGTCCTGGGGAACTACTTCAACCCTGACTCGGCCCCGCTGAACCTGCTGGTGGACCTGGAGACCATGAAGATCCTGCGCCTGGAGACGGGGTTCAACCGGGAGGCCCTGGAGGCCGCCCTGGACGCCCTGCTGCCGGCCCAGAATGAACAGAGGTGAGTTTGATGGATCAGAAGCAACTGGAACAGATCGTTCGGCTGGTGACGGAGCAGGTCAAGGCCCGTCTTGGGGAACTGGACAAGAACTGCGCCTCCTGCACCGCAGGCAGCAGTGACTGCAAGGGCTGTGGGGACTGTGCCTCCCGCCGCCCCGGGGATGTCCAGAACATCATCAGCCTGGGTGCCGTGCGCATCGCCTCGGCCCCCAATGTCAGCCCCATGGGCAACGACCTGGCGCGCTACATTGATCACACGCTGCTCAAGCCCGAGGCCACCCGGGAGGAGCTCAGCAAGCTTTGCCAGGAGGCCGCGCAGTTCAACTTCTATTCGGTCTGCGTGAACTCCTCCAATGTGGCCTACTGCAAGGGCCTGCTGCGGGGCAGCCCCGTGAAGGTGGTGGCGGTGGTGGGCTTCCCCCTGGGGGCCATGTCCGCGTCCTCCAAGGCCTTTGAGACCCGGGAGGCTGTGAAGGCCGGCGCCGAGGAAATCGACACCGTGCTGAACATCGGCGCCATGAAGAGCAAGGACTACGACACCGTCCTGGACGACCTGCGCAAGACCTGCGACGCCGCGCGGCCCAAGCCCGTGAAGGTGATCCTTGAAACCTCCAAGCTGACCCTGGAGGAGAAGATCATCGCCTGCGCCCTGTCCAAGACCGCCGGCGCCCACTTCGTCAAGACCTCCACGGGCTTTGGCGGCGGCGGGGCCACGGCGGACGATGTGCGCCTGATGAAGGCCGTGGTGGGCGACGAAATGGAAGTGAAGGCCTCGGGCGGCGTGAACTCCACCGAGAAGGCCCAGGAGATGATCGCCGCCGGCGCGACCCGCATCGGGGCCTCGGCCTCGGTGGCCATCGTCCAGGGCAAGGTCTCCAAGTCCACCTATTGATTCCAAGCCTCGAGAGGGAGCCCATGTCGGAACTGGCAAAGCTGATTCAAGAGGCGGGGGTCGTGGGGGCCGGCGGGGCGGGCTTTCCCACCCATGTGAAGGCCGGCAGCCGGGTCTCGATCCTGGTGGCCAACGGCGCCGAGTGCGAGCCCCTGCTGTACACCGACCAGTACATGATGCGCGTCCACGCCCGGGAGATCCTGGCGGGGCTCAAGCTCATGATGAACTCCACCGGGGCCACCCGGGGCATCGTGGGGCTCAAGGCCGAGTACCTGGATGTGCTGGAGGCCCTGGAGCCCGAGGCCGCCAAGTACCCGGACATCGAGATCAAGAAGCTGCAGAGCGTGTACCCGTCGGGGGACGAGCAGACCCTGGTCTACGAGTGCACCGGCCGCATCGTCCCCGAGGGTGGCATCCCCTTGAATGTGGGCGTGGCGGTGGACAATGTGGAGACCCTCTACAATGTCTACCAGGCCTCCCGGGGGATCCCCTTGACCCTGCGGGCAGTGACCATGAACGGCGAGGTGCGGCGCCCCGGCGTGTACCGCTTCCCCATCGGCACCTCCTACGCCGACGCGGTGGCCGCAGCCGGTGGCAGCGACCTGCCCCCGGAGCAGATCGCCGTGGTGGACGGCGGCCCCATGATGGGCGCCGTGCGCTTTGGCCTGGACCACTTCATCAAGAAGACCACCGGCGGCCTCATCGTGCTGCCCAAGGACCACAGCTACATCCTGCGGCGCACCATGCCCAAGAGCCGCGAGACCCTCATCACCGTCAGCGCCTGCTGCCAGTGCCGGGCCTGCACGGATCTGTGCCCCCGCTACCTGCTGGGCCACGACCTGGAGCCCCACAAGGTCATGCGGGCCATCCAAAACCGCAGCGAGCTGCCCCCCTCCCAGATCACCCAGGCCTGGCTGTGCTGCCTCTGCGGCGTCTGTGAGTCCGTGGCCTGCCCCCTGCAGTTGTCGCCCCGAAATGTGTTCGCCATGGTCCGTGAGGAGCTGCGCGCCAAGGGGGTCCAAAACCCCCACCACCGCCAGCCCGAGGCCGTGCGGGACAGCTACGAGTACACCAAGATCCCCAAGATGCGGGCCCTGGCACGGACGGGCCTCATGGATTACTACCGGCACCTCCACGAGCAGGAACTGCCCTTCCCCATCAGGAAGGTCTCCCTGGCCCTCCAGCAGCATGTGGGGGCGCCGGCCCTGCCGGTGGTGAAGGCGGGGGACCGGGTGAACGCCGGGCAGCTGGTGGCGCGGGCCCCCGAGGGCAAGCTGGGGGCCAACCTCCACGCCAGCATCTCGGGCCTGGTCAGCGGCGTCTTCCACGATCACATTGAAATAGAGGGATAGCCCCATGAAAGAACCAGCCATTGGCGTCATCGAACTGAACAGCCTGGCCCGCGGCTTCGTTGTCACGGATGTGATGGTGAAGAAGGCCCCGGTGCGCATCGTGAACTCCCACCCCATCTGCCCCGGCAAGTTCCTCATCGTCATCGCCGGCGAGGTGGACGACATCAACGAGGCCATGGAGGCGGGGCGCCACTACGGCGGCTACACCATGAACGACTTCGTCCTCATCGAGAACCTGCACCCCTACATCCTGCCCGCCATGCAGGGCAGCGCCGAGGTCCCGGAGATAAGCGCCCTGGGCATCGTGGAGACCTACGCCTCCCCCAGCGCCATCGTGGCCGCCGACGCCGCCTGCAAGGCCGCCGGGGTGCGCCTGATTGAGCTGCGCCTCGCCAACGGGCTGGGGGGCAAGGCCTACTTCACCATGACCGGGGACCTCTCCGCCGTCCAGGCCGCCCTGGAAGGCGCCGTGAAGGCCATCGACTCGGGCCTCCTGATCCGCACCGAGATCATCGCCGCCCCCCACGACCAGCTCAAGCCCACCCTGTACTGAGCGGCCTCCTGAAACCTTCCGACCTGTCCCTGGCTCCAAGCTTCCGGTGCTGATGATCAGACTCACAAACGGCGTTCCCCGTGGGCGCCAAAGGGGGTTCCATGTTCAAGAAGCTGTTTCCGGTGAATGAAAACAAGGTGGAGCGGGTCCTTCGGGTGGTCCTGGGGCTTGGCATTCTGAGCCTCACAGTGGTGGGTCCCCAGACCCTGTTTGGGCTGCTGGGCCTGGTCCCGCTGACCACGGGCCTGCTGGGCTCCTGCCCCCTTTACACAATCTTTGGCTTCAGCAACTGCCCCGTGAAGAAGACCAACTGAGCC
Source organism: uncultured Myxococcales bacterium (assembly GCA_964565265.1). Lineage (GTDB taxonomy): Bacteria > Myxococcota_A > UBA9042 > CAIXZC01 > CAIXZC01 > CAIXZC01. Next base: position 216 of record CAZMEC010000221.1, on the reverse strand, counting down.
GACTGCCGGCACCAGGCCTGGAGGCGTTCACGGGGGAACAGGTAGGTGCTGGGTGTCGAAGTGTGGGAGTGGGAAGTGTTGGGGTGAGAGGTGTCGGGGTGGGAGGACTGGGCCCCCCCACCACCCCAAAAACCCCCACACCCCCCAACACCCCCCCACCCCCCCCCCCCCCCCCCCACCCCCCCCCCCCCACACCCCCCCCCACCCCCCCCACCC
>CAZMEC010000220.1:0-5420 GCA_964565265.1 uncultured Myxococcales bacterium | reverse complement strand
CCCGCGTCGCCACCATGGAAGCCGGCAAGACCATCGACGAGGCCCGCGCCGAGATGCGCCGCGCCTTCGACATGGTGGAGAGGGCCTGCGGCATCCCCGGTCTCATGCTGGGCAGCAACCTGGAGGATGTGGCCCGCGGCGTGGACTGCGTGGCCATCCGTCAGCCCCTGGGCGTCTTCGCCGCCATCTGCCCCTTCAACTTCCCCGCCATGGTGCCCTTCTGGTTCTGGCCCTTCGCGGTGGCCTGCGGCAATACCTTCGTCTTGAAGCCCTCCGAGCAAAGCCCCCTGTGCCTGCAGCGCATCCTGGAGGTCATTGACGAAGAGGGCATCTTCCCCCCCGGCGTGCTGAACCTGGTGCACGGCGGCAAGGACACGGTGAACGCCCTCCTCGAGCACCCCGGCATCCAGGGCGTCTCCTTTGTGGGCAGCACCAACATCGCCCGCCATGTCTACCGAAAATGCGGCGACACCGGCAAGCGCGTCCAGGCCTTCGGCGGCGCCAAGAACTTCATGATCGTCATGCCCGATGCGGACCTGAAGATGACCATCCCGGCCCTCATCAGCAGCGTGTACGGCTGCGCGGGCCAGCGCTGCCTTGCGGGCGGTGTCATCCAGACCGTGGGCGCCATCCACGACCCCTTCGTGGCCGCCATTACGGAGGCCGCCGCCCGGCTCAAGGTGGGCAACGGCCTGGACGAGTCCGTCCAGATGGGACCGGTCATCAGCGCCGCCCACCAGGCCCGCGTGCTGAACTACATTGAGCAGGGCCTCGCCCAGGGCGCCAGGCTGATCCTCGACGGCCGCAACCCCCAGGTCCCCCCCGGCGGCGAGAACGGCTACTTCATCGGCCCCTGCGTCTTCGACGGCGTGAAGCCCGACATGACCATCGCCAAGGAGGAGATCTTCGGGCCCGTGCTGGCCGTCATGCCCGTGGACAGCCTCGACCAGGCCCTCGACATCATGAGCGCCAGCCCCTACGGCAACGCCGCCTCCATCTTCACCAGCAGCGGCAAGACCGCCCGCGAGTTCACCTACCGGGCCGACGCCTCCATGCTGGGCGTGAACATTGGCCTGGCCGCCCCCATGAGCTTCTTCCCCTTTGGCGGCGCCAAGGGCAGCTTCTTTGGGGACCTGAAGGCCCACGGCCAGGACGCCATCGAGTTCTTCACCGACCGCAAGGTCGTCACCACCCGCTGGTAACCGGAGGCCCCTTGGAACTGACCACCTTTGGGAACATCGTGAAGCACGCGGCGGAGCTGGAGACGGAGCTGTGCAAACTGTCTGAAGGCGCCGCCCACCTGGGCCTGCCCGCCGACCGCAGGGACCTCCTGGCCACCCTCGGCGCCGCCTCCGCCAAGACCATCAAATTGATGGAGCGCGCCCGCCAGGAGAACATCAGCGAGTGCGTCCTCGAGCCCATCAAGGGCTTCCACAGCGAGTCCTTCGACTTTGCCCGCCCCGAGGCCCTCACGGCGGACAACCTGGGCCCCCACCTGGTCAACCTGCTGACCACCGTGCACCGCTTCTACCTGGAAGCCGGGGCCAAGCTGACCATGCACGATTTTCGCGGCGTCCTGGGCCGCTTTGCTAAAGAGCGCGAGGCATTCCTGGTGAACGCCCGCAGCGTTTTCCACTAACCGTAGGAGGAAGTCATGGCGAGGAAGGTCATCAGTGGTCTCATCCAGTGCGGTCTGCCCATTCAGGCTGAAGCCGCTCCCATGGAAGCCGTGGTCAAGGCCATGCTGGAGAAGCACCTGGGCTTCATTGACGAGGCCGGCAAGAAGGGCGTGCAGGTCCTGTGCATGCAGGAGATCTTCAACACCCCCTACTTCTGTCCCGCCCAGGATCCCAAGTGGTTCCGCACCGCCGAGCGCATCCCCGACGGCCCCACCATCAGCATCCTCAAGGAGTACGCCAAGAAGTACTCCATGGTCATCGTGGCCCCCATCTACGAAGAGCAGATGACCGGCGTGTACTACAACACCGCCGCCGTCATCGACGCCGACGGCAAGTACCTGGGCAAGTACCGCAAGAACCACATCCCCCAGGTGGGCGGCTTCTGGGAGAAGTACTACTTCAAGCCCGGCAACCTGGGCTACCCCACCTTCCAGACGGCCTACTGCAATGTGGGCGTCTACATCTGCTATGACCGCCACTTCCCCGAGGGCGCCCGCCTGCTGGCCCTGAACGGCGCCGAACTGGTCTTCAACCCGTCGGCCACCGTGGCCGGCATCTCCAAGCACCTCTGGAAGATCGAGCAGCCCGCCCACGCCGTCGCCAACGGCTACTTCATGGGGAACATCAACCGCATCGGCCGGGAGACCCCCTGGAACATCGGCGAGTTCTACGGCAACTCCTACTTCGTGGACCCCCGGGGCAACATCGTGGCCGAGGGCAGCGCCGACAAGGACGAGGTTGTGGTCGCCGAGCTGGACCTGGACTTCATCCGCGAGGTCCGCGACCAGTGGCAGTTCTTCCGGGATCGCCGCCCCGAGACCTATGAGAACATGATCAAGCTGCTGCCCTGACGGCAGGTTAGGAGGGAGCCATGGGAACCATTATCAAGAACGGCACCGTCGTGACCGCGTCCGACACCTACAAGGCGGATGTGCGCATTGACGGCGAGGTGGTGTCCGCCATCGGGGCCAACTTGGCCCTGGGCACCGGGGACACTGTGATTGAGGCCGAGGGGCGCTACATCTTCCCCGGCGGCATCGACACCCACACCCACCTGGAGCTGCCCTTCATGGGGACGGTCAGCGCCGACGACTTCGAGACGGGGTCCCGGGCGGCCATCCGCGGGGGCACCACCACCTTCATGGACTTCGTCATCCCCACCAAGGGGCGGCCCCTTTCAGAGGCCGTCGCCGCCTGGCACAAGAAGGCCGATGGTCGCGCCGTGGCGGACTACGCCTTCCACCTGTGCATCAACGACTTCAACGACGCCATCGCCGCCGAAATCCCTGAGGTCGTGAAGGCCGGCATCCCCTCCTTCAAGTGTTTCATGGCCTACAAAGGCGCCTTGCAGATCGACGACGGGCAGATGATCAGCGTGCTGCAGACCGTGGGCAAGGCCGGCGGCCTGGTGTCCGTCCACGCTGAAAACGGCGACATGATCGTGGCCCTGACGAAGAAGTACCTGGCGGAGGGCAAGACGGCGCCCGAGTATCACTGGCGGGCCCACCCGTCGGAGGCGGAGGCGGAGGCCGTGCATCGGGGCCTGCGGCTGGCGAAGTTCACGGGGCAGCCCCTGTACATCGTCCACCTGTCGGGCAAGGACGGCCTGGAGGAGGTCAAGCGGGCCATGGCCGAGGGCATCAAGGTCATCGCCGAGACCTGCCCCCAGTACCTGCTGCTGCCCGCCGAGCTGTACTGCCAGGAGGGCTTTGAGGGCGCCAAGTATGTGATGTCTCCGCCCCTGCGGCCCATTGACCATCTGGAGAAGATGTGGGGGGGCATCGCCAAGGGCTACATCAAGACCGTGGGCACGGACCACTGCCCCTTCAACTTCAAGGGCCAGAAGGACATGGGCAAGGACAGCTTTGCCAAGATCCCCAACGGCATCCCCGCCATCGGGGACCGCTTCAACCTGCTGTACACCTATGGCGTGGCCGCAGGGCGCATCACCCTGAACCAATTCGTAGAGGTCACCAGCACCAACGCCGCCAAAATTTTCGGCATGTACCCCAAGAAGGGCAGCGTGGCCGTGGGCGGGGACGCCGATCTGGTGGTCTTTGACCCCAAGGGCGAGGACATCATCAGCGCCAAGACCACCTACCACAATGTGGACTACAGCGCCTTCGAAGGCTTCCGGCTGGAGGGCCGCTGTCAGCACATCCTGCTGCGCGGGCGCTTCGCCGTGAAGGACGGCGAATATGTGGCCGCCCAGGGCAACGGCAAGTTCATCCCCCGGACTCGCTCCGGCATGATCGAATAACCCACGAGGGAAACCCAATGAACACTTCTGAGATCAAGAAACTGGACCGCGAGCATGTCATCTACCCCTGGGTTGCCCAGAAGCCCGTGGACCCCATCATCATGGACCGGGCCGAGCGCATCTACATGTGGGACACCGACGGCAAGCGCTACATCGACTTCTGCGCGGGCCTGCTGTGCGTCAACATCGGCCACAGCAACCGCCATGTGCTCAAGGCCATGAACGCCCAGATGGAGAAGCTCACCTATGTGGCCTCCATGTTCGGCACCGAGGCCAAGGCCAAGTGCGCCGCCATGGTCGCCGAGGTCACCCCCGGGGACCTGGACTATGTCTTCTTCACCAACGGCGGCGCCGAGGCCGTGGAGAACGCCATCAAGGCCGTGCGCGCCTACACCGGCCGCCACAAGATCTACAGCCGTTGGAACAGCTACCACGGGGCCACCACGGGGGCCATCGCCCTCTCCGGGGACCCCCGCCGCGCCGCCAGCGAGCCCGGCCCCGCCGGCGTCACCAGCTTCTTTGGGCCCTACTGCTATCAGTGCCCGCTGGGCTACGACAGCCACGAGACCTGCAAGCTGGCCTGCCTGGAGCAGCTCAAGAAGCAGGTCCTCTATGACGGCCCCAAAAGCATCGCCGCCATCTTCATGGAGCCCATCGTGGGCACCAACGGCATCCTCATCCCGCCCCCCGGCTACATGAAGGGCGTGCGCCAGCTCTGCGACGAGAACGGCATCCTGCTGGTCTCCGACGAGGTCATGGCGGGCTTTGGCCGCACGGGCAAGTGGTTTGGCATCGAGCATCACGAGGTGCTCCCCGACATCATGACCGTGGCCAAGGGCCTGACCTCCGGCTATGTGCCCCTGGGCGCCATGATCTGGAACAAACGGCTGTGGGATCACTTCGCCGACAAGCCCTTCGTGGGTGGCCTCACCTACGCCGGCCACACCCTGGCCTGCGCCGCCGCCGTGGCCAACATCGAGGTCTACAAGCAGGACAACCTCATCGAGAACAGCCGCGTCCTGGGCCTCCACCTGGCCAAGCGCCTGGAAGCCATCAAGCAGCGCCACCCCTCCGTGGGCGATGTCCGCAACCAGGGCCTCTGGGCCTGCATCGAGCTGACCTCCGACCGCAAGACCCGCGCCCCCCTGGCGGGCTACAACGACTCCGTCCGCAAGGTCTCCGGCGAAATCTCCAAGCGCCTCTACGCCGCCGGCCTCTACCTCTTCAACAAGTGGGACTACATCTTCATCTCCCCCCCCCTGTGCATCAACCAGGCCGAGCTGGACGAGTCCATGGACATCATCGACAAGACCCTGGACTACACCGACAGCCTGCTGGCCAAGTAGAAGCCCAAATCCGAACCGCGCGCGCCAGCAAGCGCCCCATCCGTCCAAGCCGCGCGCGCCAGCAAGCGGGCTGACCGGTTGGCCCGCTCCTTTGCAGTCGCGGTTCTGTTTGCCTGGCGCCCCACCCCGCCTCCG
>CAZMEC010000219.1:0-5538 GCA_964565265.1 uncultured Myxococcales bacterium | reverse complement strand
GCGGTACACATAGGTGGTGGTCGCGGCGGGGGGCACGAAGACCTGGCCGCCGCTGACATCTTCGCCCTCAACGGTGTCCTGGCCGGGCTCGGTGTCCAGGCCCGTCACGCCATCCAGACCCCCGCCGCCCTGGTCCACCGTGTCCGCCCCGGGGGCCGTGTCCCCAGCCCCGTCGCCCTCACCAGCACAGCCCAGCCCCAGCACCAGGATCGCCAGCAACGCCATCGTACGCATGGTAAATACCCCCGTTAGGTTCATCCAAGCCGTTAGTCTTGCTGGATTGTTCCCAAGTGTCAACGCCGGAGAGGCGTCTACCCAATGCAGGTCACCAAGGCCAATCCAAGCAGCTTCATGGGGCACCTCCGGTTGTTCCAACTACCAGGGCGTCTTCTACCCATGGGGCGTCAAGGCAAGGAGTTTGTCGGGGGCTGCGGCCTGAACCCCGGCGGTTGAAGAGTCCCGAGGGCGTGCGTAACTTCCATCGGCCATTGCCCCTTCAACCCACGGGAGTCGCCCCTTGAAGACGCCCTGGAAGTTCGAACACACCTACGCCACGCTGCCCGACAGGTTCTATGTGCGGCAGGCCCCGGTGCCTGTTCGGGCACCCCGTCTGGTGGTCTTCAACGAGCCCCTGGCTGACCAACTGGCCCTGGGGCGCGGGCAGTTGGGGGACGACGAGTTGGCCCGGGTCTTCTCGGGCAACGAGCTGATGGAAGGGATGCACCCCCTGGCCCAGGCCTACGCCGGTCATCAGTTCGGCCAGTTCGTGATCCTTGGCGACGGACGAGCCCTGCTTCTGGGCGAGGTCCTGGACCTCCAGGGTCAGCGGTTCGATCTCCAGTTGAAGGGCAGCGGTCAGACACCGTTTTCCAGGCGAGGGGACGGGAGGGCCGCCCTGGGGCCCATGCTGCGAGAGTACCTGGTCAGCTTTGCCATGGCGGCCCTGGGTATTCCCACCACCCGAAGCCTGGCGGTGGTCGCAACCGGCGAGACGGTGTACCGGCCCCAGCCCCTGCCCGGCGCCATCCTGACAAGGGTCGCCCAAAGCCATGTGAGGGTGGGCACCTTTGAATACCTTCTGGCGCAGGACGACCTGGAAGGCCTGCAGCGGCTTGCCGACTATGTCATCCATCGGCATTACCCTGGGGCTCGGGAGGCGAAGGTCCCTCTGCTGGCGCTATTCGCCGAGGTGACCAGAAGGCAGGCAGAGTTGGTCGCCCGGTGGATGGAGGTGGGGTTCATCCACGGCGTCATGAATACCGACAATGTCAGCCTCGCTGGGGAAACCATAGACTACGGTCCCTGCGGCTTCATGGACGAGTATCACCCGGACACGGTGTTCAGCTCCATTGACCACCAGGGGCGCTATCGGTATCGCAATCAGCCGGGGATCACCCAGTGGAACCTGACTCGCTTCGCCGAGACCTTGTTGCCCGTGTTGACCGCTCAGGGAATGCCCCGAACCCAAGCGCAGGCTTCCCTGCTGGAGGTCCTGGAGGGGTTCTGGCCCCAGTACGAGGCCGCGTGGCTGCAAGGCCTGGGGGCCAAGCTGGGGCTGGAGCTTGCCACTGACGAGGACCGACGAATCACCCGGAACCTGGCAGCCCAGTGGCTGGAGTTGCTGGCCCGAAATCGCGCCGATTTCACCAACAGCAACCGGGCCCTTGGCGACTTCGCCTCGGCGCTGGTGAACCAAGACCCGGACCCCATCTCCCAGGTCCGGCGCCAGGACCGGGAGTTCTTCCAAGGGCAGGACTACGCCAGGTTTCTTGGCCCATGGTCCGAGGCCCTTCGCAAGCAGGGAAGAATGAAGGCAGCGGTGGAACAGATGCGAACCCGAAACCCCGCCGTCATCCCGCGAAATCACCGGGTGGAGGTCGCTCTTCGACAGGCCGAGTCCACCGGAGATTTGTCCCTGTTCCAAGAGCTGCTGCAGGTGCTGGCAACCCCCTGGGAGGTCACCTTGCCGGCCTACCAGGACCCACCCCTGGAGCACGAGCGTGTCCTTGAGACCTTCTGCGGGACTTGACGGGGCGCGGGCCGGGTATATTGTCTGGAGCGCGGTCAGGTCAGGCGGGCAAGCTCCTGAACATTGACTGGGCTGGATTGGGTGAGGCCATGAAAAAGATAGAGTCCAGGTTCAACGAGCTCTTTGCGCCCTGGGCAATATGTCTCCCTCCTGGTGACATTGAGCAACGCAAGCGAGGAAGGATCGTCCAGGCGGGCTGGGCCATCTGGTATCTCTTCGGCCGCGATGACCAGGGAGAGTACCTCGACCACTACTCTTCCCACCGAATGACGACTGATTGCCATGAACGGATTCGTGAGGACGGGACCCACGAAAGGCTTCCGGCGATTAGCACCTGGCGCCTTAGCTCCGAAGACCCGGTGGAGGATGCTCGCTTGGAGGCGGAGCACTTTGCCGAGAACCAGGAGATCGAAAAGCTGTTGCAAGAGAAGGGATTCGGAATCACCGGAGACGAACCCGGCGGCGTACAAGTCAATCGCTTCCTTCGATTGGGCAAGATTGATAAATGAGGCGAAAGCCTGGCACCCAAAGCCCCCTCCCCGGAGGTCAGCCCTCTGACGGCCATCGACGAACTTTCTGTTTGGATTGGAGCCAATGGTCGGAATCGAACCGACATGGCCCTATCAAGCGAGCCCTACGGCGCTGACGAACTCCCGCATCACCCTACGCACCGTGGCTTCCGTCAGAATGGTGGTTCCGGCATAGGCGTTGAAGGTCGAGGTCACCTCTTGGGGACCTGGCCCGTCGTCGCCTAGGTACAGGTCGGCCAGAATCTGCTTGGCTCTGTCGAACCACTTGCGGGGGAAGCCTGGGGCGGCGGCAAGATCCGAAGCCTCTTGGGCAAGGTCCGTCCACTCCTTCTGGAACAGCAACGCCACATCGACGATGTGGGCTTGATCTCCCGCACGCTTTTCAGGCTTGCGACCCTGCCTCGCCAAAGCCTTCTGCATGATGAACGCCATGGGGCCTGGAAGGAGAATCGTGGTGCCTGGGTGGACGCAGGTTTCGGCTACGACGGAAAGGTCGAAGCTGATGGGACGGTGGAGCAGCAGGCCCAGGTATGGCAACGACTGGGCGGTCAACCCTGGCTGGATTTCAAGGACGCCGCGGTCCTTGCCATGGACCTCCGAGCTTCCCTTCCGTGGGGTAAGAAACTCGATGTAGACCGGCCCGGGCGACTGCCCGTAGGCGGCAGGCTGATACCTTGATACTGGTGGCTGGCGGTCCCCCTGAAGCAGCACGACGAAGCCGGCCTCGCCCAGTTGGTCATTCAGCAACCTGGCCTTTGGTGCCAGTGTGTTCGGCACCGCCCAGTCCAGGTCAAAGGTGTGCAGCGGCGGCAGGCTGGTGGTGCCAATCAGCTGCGGCAGGTATCGGTACATCAACGGGACAAACCCGCCCGTCAGAACTGCCGAGGCCCGGTAGTCACCCAGCGCCCTTGCGCAGTTGCCCAGTTCCCGAACAGGAGTGATGGCGGCGGTCGGCGAGTTCATCGTTCCACCTCTGGAAGTGAAGCCAGAATGTGTTCCATCAGGAATCGGGCCTGCTCTGGCCCGCGCGCAGGAGAGTGGACGACATCAAGGGCGGCTTGGAGGACATCCACGGTGGGCAGGTTGTTGCCGGCCACCAAGGCTCTCACGATGGAATTTGGGCAAGCGGGGTGCAGCAGGAATAGATCGGCCTGGTCGGGCTGGCATGGTTCGACCTTCCACTGAGGAATCTCGGCCCGCCAGTCTCCCACGGCGTGGACCTCCAGCAAGCCTGAGTCGGTGTGAAGCAGGCCAAGACGACGGGTGGCTTCGAACCCGCCGACCGCCAGTGTCATTAGCCACGAGCATGCCGCCACCCGAGGGCGGGTTTAGCCAAGTACATGCCACCAGGGCGTAGCCAGATATGCCGCCACCCTGTGGCCACATATCCAGCCAGCCCGTAGCCAGATATGCCGCCACCCAGAGGGCGGCACATGCGACCCAAGTTCCGGCGAGGTGACCACTGACACCTGGATGGCACAATGCCTGCGAAAGCAGGAGGTGCCGCCATGGGATTTCGGGAGGTCACAGTGATTCAGGTCAAAGAGATGTTGCGGTTGTGGCTGCGTGGGCGTTCGGCGCGATCTATCGGCCGAGCCATGTCGGCAGACCGGGGGACGGTGAAGCGTTACACAGAGGCGGCCCGGGCCGAAGGTCTGGAGCCTGGCCTCGGGGAGCAGACCCTGACGGATGAGTTGATTGGGGCGGTGGTACATCGGGTCCGGCCCGGGGGGCCCGGGGTGCATGGAGGAAGCTGGGGATTTTGCCAGGAGCACCGGGGGTTTCTTGAGGAGCAGCTGAAAGGACCGCTGACCCTGAAGCGGGTCCGGACTTTGCTGCTCAGGCAGACCGGGGTGGAGGTGCCATACCGGACGCTTCACCGTTTTGCCGTCCAAGAGCTTGGCCGGGGCGGGAAGCAGGTGACGGTTCGGCTGGAGGACTGCAAGCCAGGCGAGGAGCTCCAGGTGGACTTCGGGCGTCTGGGGATGGTGGATTTTGAGGGTCAGAGGCGTGCGCTGTGGGCGCTGGTGCTGACGGCGGTCTACAGCAGACACATGTTCGTGTGGCCCACCTTCGAGCAGACCACAGAGGCGGTTCTGGAGGGCTGCGAGGCTGCCTGGGAGTTCTTCGGCGGCGTGTTCAGGGTGCTGGTGCCAGACAATCCCAAGGCGCTGGTGATTTCAGCGGACCCCCTCCAGCCTGTGCTCAACGACGACTTCCTGGAGTACTCCCAGAGCCGTGGCTTCGTGGTGGACCCAGCCAGGGTCCGCAGCCCCAAGGACAAGGCCAGGGTGGAGCGGCCGATGCCCTATGTCAGGGATGCGTTCTTCCGCGGCGGGACCTTCCACGGCCTCGCTGACACCCGGCGGCAAGCGGTCCAGTGGTGTCTGGAGGAGGCCGGCCTGCGGATCCATGGCACCACCCGGCGTCAGCCTTTGGAGGTCTTCAAGGCTGAGGAAGCAGTCCACCTTATGCCAAGACCCGAGGGCCGCTACGACCTCCCCTCCTGGCACAAGGTCACGATCCAGCGGGACCATCATCTGTCCGTGGGCAAGGCGCTTTACTCGGTGCCCACGCAGTACATCGGGGAGAAGGTCACGGTACGCAGCGACAGCGTCATGGTGCGCATCTACCACAAGGGGCAGATCATCAAGACCCACGCCAAACAGGCGCCAGGTGGCCGGGCCACTGACCCCAACGACTACCCCGAGATGCTGCGCGACTACGCCACGCGGGATGTGGTCAGCCTCCAGGCCAAGGCTTCAAGCCACGGAGAGCACATCGGTCTCTACGCCGCCAGAATGCTGGAGGGACCCCATCCCTGGGCAAAGATGCGGCACTGTTACAGGCTGCTGGGGCTGGTGAAACGCTGGGGCGCAGAGCGGGTAGAGAAGGCCTGCCGGGTGTCGCTGGAGCTGCAGGTGGTGGACCTGAAGCGGCTGGAGCGGATGCTGGAACTGGCCCTGGAGGAGGGGCCGC
>CAZMEC010000218.1:0-5539 GCA_964565265.1 uncultured Myxococcales bacterium | reverse complement strand
GACGATGGCAGCGGCTCCATGGCCTTCTGCGACGGCACCATCCTGCACGAGATCGGCCATCACATGGCCTTCAGCCATTTCCGCGACGACAGCCGTGGCGGCAGCCACTACCTTGGCGAGGCCCTCCACCCGGCCTTCGCCTGGAGCGAGGGCTTCGCCTCCTTCTTCGCCATCGCCTTCCAAAGCCTCCAATACCAGCAGGCCTATCCCGTGCTCTGGCAGATCAACGGTGACAGCTCCTTCTGGATGGATTACTCCCGCATGGTCATCGGCTTCAGTGGGGGCTACGGGGCCTACATGCAGTTTCCCGACCCCGGCGGCGATATCAAGCAGGACCTGGGCGAGGATTATGTCACGGCGGCCCTCTGGGACTTCTTCGATGGCGCCACCGTGACCGAGTTGGAGGACCCACCGGATGGCATCGCCCTGGACGCCGCCGGGGTCTTCCTGGCCATATCCAGCCGCCGCTTCATGGTGTTGGATCGGGGCGCCCACGGGGCCGATCTCATTGACTTCATTGACGCCGCCATCTGCACCCATGCGGCCCAGGCCATGGATATCTACAACATGGTGATCAGTCACCTGGGCTTCCCCTTCAGCGGCCTTGTGCTTTGCAATTAGGGCCCTCCGTGGTTATCATCGCCCCCGCCCGAAGATGGGCTGAACAAAGGACTGGCTGATCATGAACAGGCTCCTATTGGCTGTACTCTTGCTGCCCCTGCTGCTTGGCTCCTGCGGGGGCTCCGACGGCGAGGCAAGCTGCACCCCTGAATGTTCTGGACTGCAATGTGGCGATGACGGCTGCGGTGGCAGTTGCGGTTCCTGCTCGGGGGACCTCTCCTGCAACGAGGATCTTGGAATCTGCACGGGCGGCGAGGGCAACACCCTCACCGGCTCCCTCTTCTTCCAGGCCCGCTTCCCCGAGATGGACGACGAGGGCACCATCACCCTCTCCTCGATCATCGAGTTCCCCGCCGCAGGCATGCTGGCCCTGGCCGTGGACGCGGGTGGCAACACCCTGGGTGCCGGGCAGGTGGATGACGAGGGCGCCTTCTCGGTGGACCTCTCCCGGGCCCCCATGCCCAGCGACGAGCTGTACTTCGCCTGCGTCTGGGCCCCCAGCCTTGGCTCGGATGAGGCCAAGCTGGTGGTGGGCGTGGCGGAGAATGGCGGCGAACCCTCCATGGGCGAGATCAGCCCCTGGGCCTTCACCAAGGCCCTCAGCGCCGACCCCAGCGTGGGCAAGATCATGATCAAAGAGAACCAGGGCTCCGGCGCCATCTACACCTTCCTGCTCAGCCAGTTGGCCATGCGCACCGTCTGGCAGGAGGTCCTTGGAGGCGACGAGGACGCCGTCGATCCCCTGGCCCTCCTTTGGGCCCCCGGCGTCTCCTGGTCCTGCGGCGCCTGCTACGGCAGCACCTACGCCCAGACCATGGGCGACACCGAGTTGCCCCACACCATCTTCATGGGTGGCGAGGCCGACTCCTCCTCCGCCTGGGGCTACACCGTGGTCCTCCACGAGTTCGGCCACTATGTCGCCGACCGTTACCTCAGGGACGACAGCCCCGGCGGCAGCCACACCATCGGCAGCGCCATCGTGCCCCCCTTCGCCTTCAGCGAGGGCCTGGCCACCTTCTTCGCCCTCTCCACCTTCAGCCGCTGGGTTGACGGCCCCCAACCCCTGTACTGGGACATCCAGGGAGGCTCTTCCTTCTGGGTGGACTACTCCTCCCTCAGCTTCAGTTCGGGCACCGAGCAGTACTACATGAGCCTGCCTTCCATGGAGGGTGGCCTGAAGCAGTCCCTGGACGAGAACTATGCGGGCGCGGTCCTTTGGCACCTTTGGGACGGCCAGGACATCCCGGACCAGGACGACCCCGAGGATGGCACGGCCCTGGGCACCGCCAAGACCTTCGCCGCCCTCGCCTCAAGCCGTTTCCTCAACCTGGATCGGGCCTATGCCGGGGCGGACCTCGTGGACTTCCTGGACGCCGTTGCCTGCAACAACACGGGTTTGGCCGAGGCCATGTACGAGACCGTCATCAACCTGCTGGGGTTCCCCTTCGATGGCCCCGTGCTTTGCGATTAAAGGAGTTCAGCTATGAAGAACATGCTGTTTGCCGTCTTGTTGGTCGGAGCCTCTTCCTGCTGCGGCGCCAAGGGTACTGAGGCCCCCGCCGCGGCCCCCGCCCCCGCCGCCCCCCAGGCCCCCACTGCCCAGATGACCCTCGCCCCCCTGGGCGTCACCCTGGAGGGCCGCAACGAGCAGGAAGGCCTTCGGCTGGTGGCCACTGTCCAGGTGACGGGCCGCCTCTCTGCGCCCATCGACTTCGCCATCGAATGGGACGGCCAGGCCCAGCTCATCCAGGGCGACAAGGCCGAAATCATTGAATGGGAAGGGGCTTCGGGGACCATTCAGAAGTCCTTCGTGCTGGTGGGCAACCCCACGGAGGTCCGGGTCAAGGCCAGCTCCATCAGCCAATCCATGGGCGCCACCGCCAAGGCCTTCTGGCCACCCCGGGACCCCGCCGCCGTCCCCACCGTGGAGATGACCCCCGTCACCCCCGTCCGGATCAACGGCGTCAAGATCGACAAGGCCGTGCCCCTGGACTGATGGTTTCTTGACAGTTTAGAGCATATGTCAATAATAGCCGCCGTGGAGGTGGCTGATGTCCCGACCCCCCTGCTGCCGGTGGATCTCCGGTAAGCCCTGGTCAACCGTGTTCAAACCCGCGGGCATTCCCCTGTCCGAACTCCAGGAGACTGTCATGACCCTGGACGAGTTTGAAGCCCTGCGCCTGGCTGACCTGGAGGGCCTCTACCAGGAACAGGCCGCGGCCCAGATGCACATCTCCCGCCCCACCTTCAGCCGCATCATTGAGAGCGCCCGCAGGAAACTGGCTGACGCGCTGGTGCACGGCAAGGCCCTCCGCATCGAGGGCGGGCCGGTATGTCCGAAAAAAGAGGGCCACCGCTGCTGCCGAATTGCCGACAACAACGACCCACAGGAGGGCTAGGGGATCCCCAGCCCAAAGGAGCACGCCATGAACATCTGCATTCCGGTGGAGCAGGACCTGGGACTCAAGAGCGCCGTCTTCGGGCATTTCGGATCGGCCCCCCTCTTCATGATTGCCGACACCGAGACGGGCCTCTGCAGGGCGGTGGTCAATTCCAACGAGCACCACAGCCACGGCATGTGCCAGCCCCTGGCGGCGCTGAGCAACGAGAACCTGGGCGCGGTGGTGGTCTCGGGCATCGGCGGCGGCGCCCTGAACAAGCTGCACCTGGCGGGCATCAAGGTCTTCCGGGCCACCCCTGGCACCGTGGAGGAGACCCTGGCTGCCTTCCGGGCCGGCACCCTTGAGGAATTCGCCGCGAACCAGACCTGCGGCGGCCACCAGCACGGCCAGCAGCATCAATGTGGACACAAGCACTAGGCTGTCAACGAACGAACAGGGAGCAAACGGATGGAAAAGCGCGACAAGAACTCGGACGACCACTGTAACTGTAAGGGATTCAACTCCCGGCTGGTCCACGCCGGCATGGCCAAGGATCCCCTTGGCAGCGTGGTGACGCCCATCTACCAGTCGTCGACCTTCGCCTTCGATTCGGCCCAGCAGGGCGCCAATCGCTTCGCGGGCACCGAGGAAGGCTATATCTACACCCGGATTTCCAACCCCACCACCAAGGCCCTGGAGGACTGCGTGGCCAGCCTGGAGGAGGGTTGCTGCGCTGTGGCTACCAGTTCGGGCATGGGGGCCGTCGCTACAGTGCTGCTGGCGCTGCTGGGCAAGGACCAGCACATCGTCTGCACGGGCTCGGTCTACGGCGCCACCTTTGGCCTCATCCACAAGCACCTTTCTCGCTTTGGCGTCACCGCGGACTTCGTGGACACCACTGACCTGCCGGGCATGGAGGCCGTAATCCGCCCGGGCACCCGCGTCATCTACATTGAGACCCCCTCCAACCCCACCATGCAGATCACCGACATTCGCGCCGTGGCGGCACTGGCCCACAAACACGGGGCTCTGCTGGTGGTAGACAGCACCTTCGCCTCACCCTACCTGCAAAGGCCCCTGACCCTGGGCGCCGATGTGGTGCTCCACTCTGTCACCAAGTCCATCAACGGCCATGCCGATGTGGTGGGTGGCGTGGTGGTCGTCAAGGACCTGACCCTGGGCAAGCAGCTCTGCGACTCCATGCGCCACCTGGGCTGCAACATGGACCCCCATCAGGCCTTTCTGGTCCACCGCGGCCTCAAGACCCTGGCCCTGCGCATGCAGCGCGCCCAGGAGAGTGGCCTCAAGATCGCCCAGTGGCTGGAGGCCCGCCCGGAGGTTGCCTGGGTACGCTACCCCGGCCTCCCCTCGCATCCCCAATATGAACTCGGTCGGCGCCAGATGTCCGGCCCCGGCGCCATGCTCAGCTTCGAGCTGCGGGGCGGCCTGGAGGCAGGCAAGCGACTGATGGACTCGGTGACGCTGGCCACCCTCGCTGTGTCCCTGGGCGGGGTGGAGACCCTCATTGAGCACCCGGCCTCCATGACCCACCACGGCATCCCCCCAGAGGAGCGCGTCAAGAGCGGCATCACTGACGGCCTCGTGCGTTACTCCGTGGGTATCGAGGACCCCGAGGACCTGATCGCCGACCTGACCCAGGCCTTCGCCAAGCTGGCCTGATTTTTTCTTCTACTTGCCCTCCCAACCTATCGGATTTACAATCCTTTTCGTCAACGCCCCAGAACAGTGGATTGGGAGGGAATGGACATGACCTCGCGAACCCTGATACCCCTGGTAATCCTGGCAATCCTGCTACCCGCAACCGAAGGCCTGGCCAAGAAGCCCAAGGTGCGGGCCAAGCCCACCATCAACTGGTCCTCCATGGACCACAGC
The DNA here is from genome assembly GCA_964565265.1 of uncultured Myxococcales bacterium. Taxonomy (GTDB): domain Bacteria; phylum Myxococcota_A; class UBA9042; order CAIXZC01; family CAIXZC01; genus CAIXZC01. The sequence goes on along the minus strand of CAZMEC010000218.1, from coordinate 644 downwards.
CGCTTCGATGTGATGTACGAGGAGGGCGTCCTTGCCTCCTGCGCCTACCGGGCCCTCAAGGACGGCGAGTCCCTGGAGGGCATTCACCTTGATCGCCTGAAGTTGAAGGTCACCAAGGTGCGGGATGACAAGCTGGAGTTCGAGCTGTTCTTCAGCGACCGGGCGGGGGGCGAGAACCTGGACGAGGCCCTGGTGAAGGACGCCTTCCAGACCACCATCTCAACCTGCTACGACAAACTCTCAGACTGAACCGCGCGCGTAAGCAAGCGGGTCTGGGTCCGGCCACCCGCTCCTTTACAGTCGCGGTTCGGAAAGCACTGGTTCCAGGTCCTCCTCGGGGACATCGAACTTGTCCTTGCGGAAGCGCTCGAAGAGGCTGTACAGCACGGGAATCAGGATCAGCGTCACCAGCGTGGAGAACAGCATGCCGCCAAAGGTGGCCAGGCCCAAGGGCTGCCAGAAGGCCGCGCCGGACCCCGTCTTCAAGGCCATGGGCAGCAGGCCGAACATGGTGGTGAGGCTGGTCATCAGCACGGGCCGCAGGCGCCGGCTGCAGGCGGTCACCACCGCGTCGTTCAGGGACATGCCATCCACCCGCCGCAGCATGTTGGTGTAGTCGATCATCACGATGGCCGTGTTCACCA
>CAZMEC010000217.1:0-5576 GCA_964565265.1 uncultured Myxococcales bacterium | reverse complement strand
GTGATATTGAACCTTGAGGTAGGACAGACTCTGCACCGGGAACTCACCGTGGCCTCCATAAACAAGCACTGGCCCCGGCGCTTTTCCCAGGTCTCCTGTGAAGCCATCGCCACGAGGCTGGCCACCACCTGGACCAGCGCGGGCCTCCTAACAGGGAAGGCCACCAAGCTGAGATCCTCGCCCCTTCCCACCCCCGCCTCTGCCGCCTACGCCATGTACCTGGCCCACCTGTCGGGTCTGCGAGGCCCCGACCTCTTCACCTGCCAATTCGTGGTCGCCCTGGCCTGCCCCCAGGACACCCTGGACGGACTTCTTCGGGATGCTGCCCGGCGTGGCTGGATGGTGCTGAACCGTCTGGGCGAGGTCGTGGAGGTGTCCTTCCCGCAGTTGGAGCCACTCCCCAAGGAGGCCGGCCACCATGAGTAGAATTGAACGCCTCCTCAAGAACTACGCCAGGTTCATCTCTGCCCCTTGGAGGTCGGACACCGCAGCCGCCCAGCGGGTCGTGTTCTGCATTTACTCTCAGGCCGAAGAGCTTCGCCTGCAGTGCCACCTTGGCGAGTTCGAACTGGCCACCCGCAAAGCCGATCACGGTTGGATGCAGTTTGACTTCTCCAACACCTTCCCTGCCTGGATGGCCGACAACAAATACGCCGAAAGCTACTTCCGCAAGCCCGACTTGCTGCCGCGCCCGCCCCGGGCCTACCTGAACAGGCTTGAGCAGACCTTCGAGAAGCAACTTCAGGAGCACGCCGCCGACGGCAACACGGTGGTGGCCCTGTCCGGCGTCGGTTCCCTGTACCCGTTCCTCAAGGTTCGAGAGGTGGTGGACGCCTTTGCCCCGAGGGTGCCCGGGCGTCTGCTGGTTTTCTTCCCGGGCCGCTTTGAGAACAACACCTACTACCACCTGCTTGATGCCTACGATGGCTGGAACTATCTGGCCTTTCCCATCACCTCGGAGGACTGATTGATGACCACCCACCCCATGACCAACCGCGAGGTGTTCCTGGTAGACCCCTCCAGCAGGAAGCTGGCCAACCAGGGTGTGGCCAGCGTCAATGATGACCGCAGCGCTGAGCGCCTTGCCGTCCTGCGCTACGAGCTGGAGACCTTCGTCTGCAGCGGCCAGTACGAAGCAGGCATCCGGCACATCCTGGAAACCTTTCTGAAGAACATCGATCAGTCCGAGCAGCCTGGCGTCTGGGTCTCCGGCTTCTTCGGCTCGGGCAAGTCCCACTTGGTGAAGATGCTTAGGGCCTTTTGGGTCAACGAGCAGTTCCCCGACCACGCCACTGCCCGGGGCCTCAAACGGCTGCCCGCCAGCATTACCGACCTTTTGAAGGAACTTGACACCCGGTCCCGGCAGCACGGTGGTCTCCAAGCGGCCTCCGGGACCCTTGGTGCCAGTGCCTCCGGTAGCGCCAGACTGGCCCTGCTCGGCGTCGTCTTCAAGTCCGCGGGCCTTCCCGAGAAGTACCATGTGGCTCAGTGCATCATGCGTCTCAGGGACACGGGCGTTCTATCCAAGGTCCAGCAACTGGTCGCAGCCGCGGGGGCCGACTGGAACGAAGAGCTGGACAACTTTCATGTCTCCGAGGTGCTGTACAGCGCCCTGTGCGAGGTCCAACCCCAGGTCTATTCCGCCGCCAGTGTGGTCTCGGAGGTGCTGCCTGCCATCTACCCCCAGGTCAGCGATGTGTCCAACACCGAGATGACCGACGCCATCCACCAGGCCCTGGCCCGCAACGGCAAGTTCCCCCTGACCATGTTGATCCTGGACGAGGTGCAGCAGTACATCGGCGGAGACGGCCGCCGTTCCCTGGAGATCCAGGAACTTGTGGAGACCTGCTGCAAGAAGTTCCGGGGCAAGCTGATGTTCATCGGCTCGGGGCAGACCGCCATCACAGGCACGGATAATCTCAAAAAGCTTGAGGGCCGCTTCACCGTCCGCGTCGAGTTGAAAGACTCGGATGTGGAAAGCGTGGTCCGCGAGGTGATCCTCGCCAAGAAACCAGAAGCCCAGGCTGCCATCTCCAACTTGATGACCGCCAACCTCGGCGAGATCTCCAAACAACTGGCCAACAGCGGGATCGCTCACCGTCAACAGGATGTGGCCTTCTTCCCCGCGGACTACCCCATCCTGCCGGTGCGTCGGCGTTTCTGGGAGAAGGCCCTGCGGGTCCTTGATCCCACGGGAACGGAAAGCCAGCTCCGTAACCAGTTGACCCTGACTCACAAGGCCGTGCAGACCGTCCTGGACCAGCCCCTGGGGACTGTGGTTGACACCGACTATCTTTACTTCGATGCGGCCGACCGCCTGCTGCAGACCCGCTATCTTCCCCGGGAGGTTCACGAACGCATCGCCCGCTGGAACTCCGGCACCGCTGACGACAAGTTGATGGCCCGTGCCTGCGGCCTGGTGTTCCTGATCAACAAGCTGGCTGCCGCTGATGCCACCCTGGCCATCCGGGCTACTGTGGACACCTTGGCCGACCTGCTGTCCCCCGACCTGAACGCCGGTAGCGGCAGGGTGCTCGCCGAGCTGCAGCGCCTGCTGGACCTCAAGGACCCGGGAGGCCGCCCCCGCTACGATCTGCTGATCAAGGTCCGCGACGAGTACCGCATCCAAAGCCGCGAAAGTGCTGAATGGAACGACGACTACCTGTCCCACCGTTCGGCCCTGGCCAGCGAGTCCTGGCGATTGGATGCCGAAAGGTCAGCCCGCCTTCGGGCAGTTCTGGCCGAGCAGCTCAAGAGGGTCTCCTTCGTGCAGGGCAAATCCAAGGTCCCCCGGACCGTCACTCCATGCTTCGACTCCGCGCTGCCCTCGGACAGTGAGCGGCGGCTGTACCTGTGGATCAGGGACGGCTGGAACTGCGACGAGACCATGGTCAGGACGGACGCCCTTCAGGCTGGAGCAGCCTCGCCCTCTGTGTTTGTATTCCTGCCGTCTGTCAGGGTCAAAGATGAACTCCGCGGCAACCTCCTGGAGTTGATGGCTGCCAAGGCCACCCTGGACAAGCGGGCCCATCTGACCGGAGACGATGGCCATGAGGGCAGGGAGGCCATGGCCACCATCGCCAACGCCGCAGAGCAAGCCGTTGGCAACCTCCTTAGGGAATGCCTTGATGGTGCCCGGGTCTTCCAGGGCGGAGGGCAAGAGCTTGAGGGCAACACCCTGGCTGACAAGCTGTCCCAGGCAGTGGCCAACTCCTTGGTCCGCTTGTACCCCCAGTTTGACTTGGCCGACGATCCTCGCTGGCCCAAGGTCCTGGAGGCGGCAAGGAAGGGCCAGGCCGACGCCCTCAAGGCCATCAACTATGAGGCCGAGCCCGCCAAGAACCCCGTGTGCAAGGCAGTCCTTGGGTTCATTGGGGCCGCCAAGAAGGGTGCCGAGATCAGTGCCCATTTCCTGGCTGCCCCCTACGGCTGGCCAGAGGATGCCCTCGACGCCGCCCTGATGGTCCTGCTGGTTCCCGGCGTGCTGCGGGCCACCGATGACCGGAACCAGCTGCAGGACCCTCGCAAGATTGAACGGCGTGCCCTGGGCAAGTTGGTGTTCCGGCTGGAGTCCGTGGTCCTCACTCCAGCCCAACGGCTCCGCGTTCAGCAGGTCTTTGCGGATGCAGGTCTCCATGCCAAGAAGGATGAGGAGGCCGCCGCCTCGGACAAGTACCTGGACGCCCTGCTGGCCCTGGCCGAAAGCGCTGGGGGTGCAGGGCCCTGCCCCGAGAAACCCAATACCAGCCTGCTGCGGGACCTCAAGAGTCTTTCCGGAAACGAGCGCCTGCTGGCCATCTTCAACAACGCTGACCTGCTGCAGCAGCACCACTCTGACTGGAAGGCCACGGCAGAAAGAATCGCCCGGCGACTTCCGAGTTGGCAGCAGCTTCAGCACTTGCTGGCCCACGCTGCGGGGCTGCCCGACGCCGACACCATCGCCAGACAGGCCGAAGGCCTTCGCAGCCGCCGCCTGCTGTTGACCGACCCTGATCCCGTGTCCCCCCTGCTGACCCAGGTTGCGGGGCTGCTTCGGACCCGCTTGAACGAAGTGGCGGCCTCGCTGCAAGAGCGCTTCGCCAAGGGCACCGCCCGGTTGGACGCGGACCCCAACTGGCAGAAGCTCTCTGACGACAGACGCCAGGCCCTGCTGGCCGGCTCCATGCTGGCTGGTGGCCCCCCGTCGGACCTGGACCTGGCCTCCCCCGAGGCCATCCTGGCCACGCTGGAGAAAGCCAAGCTCGCCACCCTGGAGGACCGTGTTGCAGCCCTCCCCGGCCGCTTCGAGGATGCCGCCCTGGCCGCTGCCCAGGAACTAGTGCCCAAGGCCCGCAAGGCCCAGCTTCCCCGGCGCACCCTCAGCAGCAGTGAGGACCTTGCGGCCTGGCTCTTGGATGCCGAGGACACCTTGAGACAACAGCTAAAGGACGGCCCGGTGATCCTTTGACCCGGCAGACTGCACCAAGGCGGAGCACCCATGACCACCCTTAGCAAGCCCCTGCGAAACCAGTTGGAGAAGGCAGTCCGAGAGGCCCGCGCGCTGGCCGAACAGGGCGCCAAGGCGGCCATAAGCGAGCTTGGGGTCGGCGAGGCCCGCCCCTTTGGTCACCTGGACCACGATGAGCAGTACCTTCGGCGGGCCCTTCGCGCCCACGGTCGCCAGCTTGGGGATGTCAAGCACCCCGACGACACCCAGGACGACGCCAACTTGACCGAAGAGGTGGCCTACGAGCACTGGCATCGGATGTTGTTCGCCCGCTTCCTGGCCGAGAACAACCTGCTGATGTTCCTGGAAGAAGGCCGCCACCCGGTGCCGGTGGATCTGGAGCAGTGCAAGGACCTGGCCCCCGAGCTTGGGGCCGCAAACGAATGGGAACTGGCGGGCCGCTTCGCCTCCAGGATGCTGCCCCAGATCTTCCGCGCGGACTCGCCTACCCTGGTCCTGCGTCTGCCCCCGGAACGCCAGCGGGACCTGGAACAACTGTTGGCCAGCCTGCCCTCGGAGCTGTTCACCGCCGCGGACGCCCTGGGCTGGGTCTATCAGTTCTGGCAGTCCAAGCGCAAAGAGGAAGTCAACGCCTCCGAGGACAAGATTGGTGCCCGGGAGTTGCCCGCAGTCACCCAGCTTTTCACGGAACCCTACATGGTGTCCTTCCTGCTGGACAACACGCTTGGGGCCTGGTGGGCGGGCAAGCGTCTGACCCAGGCGGACCTTGTGGGGGCAGCTTCTGAGGCCGAGCTTCGGGCCAAGGCGGCCCTTCCCGACCTGCCGCTGGACTACCTGCGCTTCGTGCGGGAACAGGGCGAAGGTGAGGCCCAGGCCTCTCCTTGGAGACCTGCCGCGGGCAGCTTCTTGGGCTGGCCGACCTCGTTGGCGGACTTCAAGGTGCTGGACCCAAGCTGTGGCTCGGGCCACTTCCTGGTGGCCCTGCTGCGAATGTTGGTGCCCATGCGGACCCAGTTGGAGGGTCTGTCACCCGCAGCGGCTGTGGACGCGGTGCTGTCCCAGAACCTTCATGGCTTGGAACTGGACCAGCGCTGTGTGGAACTGGCCGCCTTCGCCCTGGCCCTGGAGG
>CAZMEC010000216.1:0-5612 GCA_964565265.1 uncultured Myxococcales bacterium | reverse complement strand
CCGCGCCCCTGATGGAAAAAGAGGTCTTCCCCAAGATGGTCATCCAGATGATCGCTGTGGGGGAAAGCACCGGCGCCCTGGACATCATGCTGGGCAAGATCGCCGACTTCTATGACGACGAGGTGGACGCCGCCGTGGATGGCCTCAGCGCCATGATGGAGCCCCTCATCATGGTGGTCCTGGGCGGCATCATCGGCTCCGTCATGATCGCCATGTACATGCCCATCTTCTCCGTGGCCGACGGTGTGGGTAACGGCTAACCGGCTTTTTTTAGCAAAGGGCTTCCCGTGCAGCTTGCCTCCACCCAAAAGCGCCTGGCCTGGTTGACCCTCCTGAGGGTCTTTCTGGCCTTTGTGCTGCTGGCCTCGGCCCTCATCTTCGATCTGACCTCCGCCTACGGGGTCCCCCAGCTTGCCCAGACCCTCCTGTACCACGCCACCGGGGCCATGGTCCTCCTGTCCCTCCTGTTTTCATACCTTATTGAGAACAGCAAGAACGAGCGGGTCCTCACCGCCATGGGGCTCCTGCAGGTCTGCCTGGATGCGATCTTCACCTCCGTGTTGGTCATCTCCACCGGGGGCATCGAGAGCATCTTCACCTTCTTCTTCTCCCTGTTCATCATCTCGGCCTCCATAGCCCTCTATCGCATGGGCGCCCTGGTCTCGGCCTTCGCCTCCAGTGCCTGCTTCTTTCTCATCCTGTTGGTGCAGTTTGGGGCCTTTGGCAGCCCCGGGGCCCTGGGTGAGCTGCTGGTCCTGGTGGACCCCCGCAGCGAGGCCGCCCGGGCCATCTCCTTGAATTTCGCCACCAACATCGTGGCCTTCTTCGCCATCGCCTTCCTGGCCAGCTTCCTGGTCGAACAGCTCCGCGAGGCGGATAGCCGCATTGAGGCCCAGCGGGTCAACATCCGGGAGCTGCGAAACCTCTACGAGAACATCATCTCCAGCTTGGAGAACGGCCTCATCACCGTGGACCCCCAGCACCAGATCACCTTCGCCAACGAGTACAGCGCCCGCTGGGTGGGCGTGGACAGCGAGGCCATGACGGGGCAGCCCGTGTCTGCCTTCTTCCCCGACCTGTGGCCCATCCTGTCAAACCCGGACAAACTGGGCCGCAGCCACACCGAGACCACCATCCGGGCCCAGGACGAGCGCATCCGCCACTTCCGCTGGACGGTCAACCCCTTGCGGGACTCGGACGACCAGTTATTGGGGCGGGTCCTGCTGTTCTGGGACATCACCGAGCTCAAAGAGATGGAGTCCCGCATGGAGCGGGCGGATCGCATGGCCACCATCGGCCGGCTGGCCGCCAACATCGCCCACGAGATCCGCAATCCCCTGGCCTCCATGAGCGGCTCCATCCAGCTCCTCAGCAGCCTCATGCACCTGGATGGCGACGAGCGCCGCCTCATGGACATCGTCATGCGGGAGGCCGAGCACCTGAACCGTTGGATCACGGAGTTCCTCTCCTTCTCTCGCCCAGTGGATCCAAGCCCCGAGCCCCTGGACCTCGCGCTGCTTTGCCGCGAACTTGTGGAGCTGGCCGAACACGACAACCGTGGGGGCAACCTCCAGCTCACCCTGATCACCCACGGCGACACCAACCTGCGGGCCGATGCCAAGACCCTGCGCCAGATCCTTTGGAACCTCCTGAACAATGCCCTGGATGCCAGCAGCGCCGGGGGCACCGTCACTGTGGAACTCGATGGAACCCAGCCCTCAGTGGTCACCATCGCCGTGCAGGACGAGGGGGAGGGTATTCCCGAGGAGAACCGGGAGCGGATCTTCGACCCCTTCTTCAGCACCAAGGAGATGGGTACGGGCCTTGGCCTGGCCACGGTCCAGCGCAATGTGGAGCTCCACGGCGGGCGCATCAAGCTTCAGTCCAGTCCCGGCAACGGCGCCCGCTTCGAGGTCCTGCTGCCCCGCAAACTGCCATCAAGGAGAAGCCATGGGTCGGATACTCGTAGTTGACGACGAAAAGAGCATGCGCGACTTCTTCGACATCCTGCTGCGCAAGCAGGGGCACGAGGTCACCACCGCCCCCGGGGGCGCGGAGGCCCTCTCCATGCTGGCCCGGAATGCCTTCGATCTGGTCATCACGGACCTCAAGATGCCCCAGGTCACGGGGCTGGATGTGCTGAAGGGCACCCGGGAGTTCAGCCCCCACACCGAGGTCATCGTGATGACCGCCTACTCCACCGTGGACACCGCCATCCAGGCCATGAAGCTTGGCGCCTTCAATTACCTCTCCAAGCCCTTCAACAACGACGAGATCACCCTGGTCATCGAGAAGGCCCTGGAGAAGCGCAACCTGGTGGCCGAGAACCAGCGCCTCCAGGAGGCCCTGGAGAAGGGCAACACCTTCGCCCGCATCGTTGGCCAAAGCGCGGCCATGAGGGATGTCTTCCGGCAGATTCGCCAGGTAGCCCCCATGAAGACGACGGTGCTCATCACCGGCGAGAGCGGCACCGGCAAGGAGCTCATTGCCCGAGCCATCCATCAGGCCAGCGGCCGGGAGCACAGCCCCATCGCCGTGGTGAACTGCGGCGCCGTGCCCGAGAACCTCATGGAGAGCGAGCTCTTCGGCCACATGAAGGGCTCCTTCACCGGGGCCACCGTGGACAAGAAGGGCATGGCCCAGATGGCCGATGGTGGCACCCTGTTCCTGGACGAAGTGGGCGAGCTCAACCTCCAGATGCAGGTCAAGCTGCTGCGGCTGCTCCAGGAGAAGAAGGTCAAGCCCGTGGGCGGGGTCAAGGAGATCGAGGTCAGCGCCCGGATCATCGCCGCCACCAACCGGGACCTGGAGGCGGATGTGGTCACCGGTGCCTTCCGGGAGGACCTCTTCTTCCGCCTCAATGTCATCCACATCCACATCCCGCCCCTGCGGGAGCGGCGCGAAGACATCCCCCTGCTGGCCCGCTACTTCCTGGACAAGTTCGCCGGCGAGCTGGACAAGACCGTCAAGGGTTTCGAGCGGGAGACCATGCACATGCTCATGACCTACAACTTCCCGGGCAATGTGCGAGAGCTTGAGAATGTAGTGGAGCGGGCCCTGGCCTTTGAGACCTCCGAGTGGGTCACCCCCGCCTCCCTGCCTCCCAAGCTCCTGCGGGAGGTGGAGGCCCATCCAACCAGCGCCACCACGGACACGGGGATCGATGGCTTCACCCAGGAGAACTCCCTGGACCACTACCTGGAGCGCATTGAGAAGCACCACCTGGAGGCGGCCCTCAAGGCTGTCAATGGATCAGTCACCAGGGCCGCTGAACGCCTGGGCCTCTCCTTCCGATCCATGCGCTACAAGATGTCGAAGTTCGGCATCTCCCGTTGACAAGTTTTGTCACCTCCGAACCCAATTGCGTCACCCTTTTGAAACCTGTCAAGACCTTCTGCAAATTTTTTTTTCTCTGTTTTTCAAGGGGTTACCTGTTTTTTGCCAGGGGCCCTATCGGTTGGCACCAAATGTGCAATAAACAAAAAGCGTGGTAAGCCTGGGCCGGGTGGCCCATTTGAAAAACCTTTTTTTTTGGAGGCCAAGATGTTGACTAAGTTTCGTAACAGCGCCAAGGGTTTCACTCTCATCGAACTCATGATCGTGGTGGCCATTCTCGCCATCCTCTCCGTCGTGGCAGTGCCCGCATTCATCAAGTACATGCGCAAGGCCAAGACCTCTGAAGCCATCGACATGCTCGACAAGATCTACAAGGGCGCCTCTGACTACTACGCCACTCCCCGCGTTGTGCAGCACACTGCCTCCAAGCTTGACTGCCAGTTCCCCACCACCCAGGTTCAGACCCCCCTTGAGGGCTCCTGCTGCACCACCCAGGACACGAACAACGACGACCGCTGCGATCCCAAGCCCTCGAACTGGGACACGAACAGCTGGAACGCCCTGAAGTTCCAGATCACCGAAGAGCACTACTTCGTGTACGCCTTCCAGAACAACGCCCTCACCGGCGCCACCGCCCAGTTCACCGCGACCGCCAATGCGGACCTCGACTGCGACGGCACCTTCAGCACCTTCCAGCGCTACGGCCTTGGCGACCCCCAGGCCTCCGACAACGAGTGCGCCATCCGTGGCGGCGCCGCCCTCTACTCCGAGCTGGAAACCGAGTGATTTAGTTTCGGTTTGAGGTCCGCCTCTGGCGGCCCTCGCCCGTACGGGAAGCCTGAAGTGGAATCGGGGCACCACTTCAGGCTTCCCGTTTTTTTTGGCCCTGATTTTTTGCCCCAAAAGCCCCTTTCCGGTCCTCCCTCACGCCTTCCCAGACCTTCCCAAAAACGCAGCTTGCCTACCAGCCCCCAACGGGCCTATAATGCGCCCTGCTATAACGCTGCCGGAGAAACCCCAACCATGTCCGAGGGTCAGTTCAAGATCGGTGATTTGGCTGTCTACCCCGCCCAGGGCGTGGCTGAGATCGTCGGCATTGAAAGCCGCAACATGGGCGCGCTGTCGGAGATCTTCTACTCCCTGCGCATCATCGATACGGAAAAGAAGATCATGATCCCGGTGAAGAAGGTCGCCTCGGTGGGGCTTCGACCGCTGGTCAGCAAGGAGGAAGTCCAGGACCTCATGGAATTGGTCCGGACCCCTTTCCAGCGTCAAGAACCCCAGGAGACCTGGAACCGCCGCTACCGCCGCTACCTTGAGAAAATCAAAAGCGGTCAGGCCCTGGAGGTCGCCGAGGTCTACCGGGACCTGTGCCACATCAAGCGCGACAAGGACCTCTCCTTTGGCGAACGCAAGATGCTGGAGATGGCCCGCACCCTCCTGGTCAAAGAGTTCAGCATCGCCCTTGGGGACACCGAAGAAGCCGTGGAGAAGGCCCTGGAGGGCGCTTCTGCCAGCGGTGAGGCACCCCCCGAACAGGCCTGATTCCCATGCGGGCCGTCGTTCAACGCGTAAGCTCAGCGTCAGTGACCGTGGCCGGTGAGGTCGTGGGCAGCATCGCCTGGGGCCTGTTGGTCTTTGCCGCCGTGGGCCCCGACGACGGGCCCCCGGACCTTGCCTGGATGGCCAGGAAGCTCTCGGGCCTGCGGATCTTCGAGGACGCCCAGGGCAAGATGAACCTGGATGTTCGACAGGTAGACGGGGCGCTGCTCCTGGTTTCCCAGTTCACGCTCCTCGCAGACGCCCGGAAGGGCAACCGCCCAGCCTTCAACCAGGTCATGGAGCCCGCCGCTGCCCAGCGCCTCCTGGAACAACTGGCGGGGCTGCTGGGGGCTTCGGGGGTGCCAGTCCAGACCGGCCGCTTCGGCGCCCACATGGAGGTCTCCTCCACGAACCACGGCCCCGTCACGATTCTTCTGGATTCCAAGAACAGCTTCTAAGCACCCGGTTCCCTCCCCCGCTGGGGAAGGTCAGGGCGAGGTCTGCCGGATCCCTCCCCCGCTGGGGGAGGGTTAGGGAGAGGGTGGCCGCAATTGGCCGGCGACGGTCTTTGCTATTGATCACATCTAGGATTGGGCCCTTGGAAGTGTCTGGGGGTTTGGGGTGTTTGGGGTGTTTGGGGTCCGGCCGGCCGGACCGTGTCTACGGCCTTCGGGCCTTCCACCGCCGGGTGGCCCAGGGCGGTTGCCCGCCCCGGGCTCCCACAGATCCGGACA
>CAZMEC010000215.1:0-5625 GCA_964565265.1 uncultured Myxococcales bacterium | reverse complement strand
TGGTCAGCAGCGAGGCCGCCGGCGCCCTCTACGGGCAGCCCTGGGTGAACTTCTCGCTGCAGATCACTGAGGCCGTCACGGGCGCCCGCACCTATACCCTGACCTACCTGGATGGCGACCCCGCCTACACCTTCAACGGCCGCGCCGCTGCCGCCCTGGGCGATGTGGTGGGCCTGGGCAACGAGACCTTCCGCCTGGACGACGACCAGGACTTCGCCGGTGGCTCGGTGACCTTCGACGGCGCCTTCGGGGCCGTGGGCACCACCGCCGCCGGCTCGTTCCTGCTGCGTTTTGCTCCGGACTGCGCCCGGGAGGGTGCCAGCCTGCAAATCCGTGGCACCTTCAGCCTGCCGGTCTTCGACAACGCCTCCCTCTACCAGCCCGGCGGCACCGGTACCATCGACATGCTCACCTACCTGAAGTGCAGCCTCCTGTCCCTCTACGCCTGGGCCAGCGGCCTGGAGCAGATCTTCGTGGGTGTGGTCCAGATGGAGCTGGACGCCCAGCCCATGACCAACGCCGACGGCAGCCCCTTCGGCAGCGCCACCTACCGGGTGGAGACCGACACCTTGGGCATCAACATGTATGCGGATGACTCTGTCTCCATCTCCGTGGTGGCCCCCGGTCCCGGGGAGAACGCCGTCACCACCGCCTCCCTCTTTACCAACACCTGCTATTACACCACCGGCGCAGGCACGGTCACCGTCTCCCAGTTCGGAGACCCCACGGTGACCACCTGGTGGGCCGGCAGCTTCAGCGTGGTCTTTGCCGAGGGCATGCCCACCTCTGAGGGCGCCATCTGCCCCACCCGCACCGCCACGGGCACCTTCGGCGCCGCCGTCTGTCAGTAAGGGGCTGCGCCCCCACCCCTCAAGCCAGAACCAGTCTGATCTTGTCTCCCAGCGTTTTGAGGCTGTAAGGCTTGCTCAGGAAGGCCAGACCTTCTTCGAGGATGCCGTGGGTGGTGATCTCATCAACAGTGTAGCCCGAGGTAAACAACACCCGGGTCTCAGGGTGCAGGGGCTTGAGGTGGTCCGCCAGTACCTTGCCGCTCATGCCCGGCATGATGACATCGGTCAGCAGCAGGTGGATGACCTGGGGGTGTTTGGCCACCAAGGCCAGTGCCTCGGGCCCACTGCCGCAGTCCAGCACCTGGTAGCCCAGCCGAAGTAGGAAGCGTCGGGCCAGGTCCCGCACCATGGGCTCGTCCTCCACCAGCAGGACCGTCTCGCCCCCGAGGACCTTGGAGGTGTCTAGAACCACGGGTTCCCGGGGGGCCTCCTCCGTGACGGGGAACAATAGATCGAAGCTGGTGCCCTCTTCGCAAACCGAGTGGACCGAAATGGTCCCCCGGTTCTGCTGGACCATGCCGTAGACAGTTGCCAGCCCCAGGCCCGTGCCCTTATCCCGCCCCTTGGTGGTGTAGAAGGGCTCAAAGAGGTGGGACTTGATCTCGTCGGTCATTCCAGTGCCGTTGTCGCTGACCCTGAGGCGGACATACTGCCCCGGCTCCAGGTCGCGGCTTCCGGTGCTTTCCATGTTTTCAGTGGAAAGGCCCAGGGTGCCGCCCCTGGGCATGGCGTCCCGGGCGTTCACTGCCAGGTTGAGGATGATCTGCTCCACCTGGCCAGCGTCCACCTTCACGGTCCTCAGCCTGGGATCCAGGGTCAGCACCAAGTCAATGTCCGCCCCCAGCAGGCGCCGCAGCATCTTCTCCAGGTTGACCAAGAGGTCGTTGAGGCTCAGGACCCGCGGCTCAATGATCTGCTGCCTGGAGAAGGCCAGCAGTTGCCTGGTCAGGGCCTCGGCGCTTTCAGCGGCAAGTTGGATCTCGGTCAGTCGCTCTCGGGCGGGATCCAACCGGTCCAGGTCGTTCAGGACCAGTTCCAAGTTCCCCTTGATGGCCGTCAGCAGGTTGTTGAAATCATGGGCCACCCCGCCCGCCAGACGCCCCACGGACTCCAACTTCTGGGCCTGCCGAAGCTGGGCTTCCAGTTCGGTTCTGGCGTCCTCTGCGGCCTTTCGGCGGGTCACATCCCGCACATAGGCCAGCGTTGCGGGGCCGTCCTCCAGGTCCACCTGGGCGACGCTGATTTCAAAGGGAAAGACCCTGCCATCCCTGCGTAGGCCAAGGGCCTCGTAATGGTTTGGTGCCGGCTTACCGTTGGTCCTGGCGGCCACGAAGCCCGCCACCCGGGGGCGCTCCTCCGGCGCCAGGAAGTCCAGCAGGCTGCGACCAAGGACGGCGGCCTCCTCTGCATACCCCGTCATGTGGAGGAAAGCTCGATTGACCATGAGCATCCAGCCGTCCCTGGCCAGCAGCACGGCCTCCGGGCTGGCTTCTATGAGGGTGCGAAAGCGCGCCTCACTGGCCTTCAGGGCCTCCTCCGCGCGAATGCGTGCGGAGATGTCCCGGGTCACCGCCAGGATGTGGGGTTCGCCCTCTATGCGCAGCACCGAGGCGGACATCAGGCCCTTGAAGCGGCGGCCGTCCTTGCTTTGGAAGGTGGCCTCCAGGTTGGAGGCCATGCCTTTGCCAAGCAACTCCATCACCACCCTGTTGCGCTCCTCTGCGTACACCCAGATGTTGGCCTCCAGGCTGGTCTTGCCCTGCAGGTCCTCCCAACCGAAGCCGGACATCTTGGAGAAGCCCGGGTTCACCGCCAGAAACATCCCATCCCGGGACCGCGTCAGACTAATTGCGTCCGGGACCGCATCGAACACAGCCCTGAACAGGGCCTCGCTCTTCCTCAAGTCATTCTCGGCCTGGCGAGTCTCCGTCAGGTCCTGGGCAAAGAGCAGCACAGAATGAACCTGGCCGTCAGCCCCCAAGACTGGGTGAACCCGATCCGAGATGACCCGCCCTTGGCGCTGGTCCTCGAAGTGGGCAGTCTGCCCTTGCTCAACCAGGGTTCGCAGGATGCGCTGCCTCTTCCCTGCGACATCTTCGGGCATGAACTCGAACATGGAACGGCCGATCAGCTCGGGGAGACCCTTCCCCAGTTCGTCAACGGCCACCCTGTTGGCCGCCAGGATGCGGCCAGACGGATCCAGCAGAACAGCCGCTTCCTCCGCCGAATGCAGCGCTGGGCCGCCACCGTCTGGGGCAGGTACCCCAGGTTCGCCTACAGGTGTATTGGCTGTCCCCTGACTGGAAGCTTTGGCATGGGGATTCATCGCCCCTCCAATTCAATTGAGTCCAAGTCGCCCGCATCTGGTTCGTGGTCGCCAAGCATTTAGCCACCGAGATTGGTCCCTTGCAAGCGGTATTCGAGGACTGTTCCATTGACCGATGGATGGTCCTGCCCCCTGCAAAAGAGGTTTCCCTTGCCCCTTCCCGCGCATTGAGGCGATACTCTTTGGCGTTCCACTCAACCACACAAGGGTTTGCCCATGGGGCTTCGGCTGAAGGATCTCATTGATGTCCCGCGACTACAGGAGTTGACCGATCACCTCTATGAGGCTGCCCGGATTCCTTCAGCCATCATCGCCATTGACGGCGAGGTTCTCACGGGCTCGGGCTGGCAGGACATCTGTACTCGCTTCCATAGGAAACACCCGCAGCTCCTTATCGACTGCATTGCCAGTGATACCGCTCTGGGCATGGCGCCCCTTGAGGGCGAGCGCTTCAGCATGTACACCTGTCCCCGGGGGCTGACCGACGCGTGCATTCCCATAACCATCGAGGGAGAGGTGGTGGGCAAGGCCTTCGCTGGGCAGCTCTTCACGGAACCCCCGGACGAGTCTGTCGAGCGCAGCTTCCGCCAGCAGGCCAGGGAGTTCGGCTTGGATGAGGAAGCCTATATGGAGGCCTTCAGGAAGATCCCCGTGCTTCCTCTTGAGCACTTCAAGGCCGCCCTGCGTTTCCTTGCCCATCTGGCCCACCTCGTGGCTGACATGGGGCTTCGGCGCCTTCGACTTGCCCAGGCCCTGGAGGCCCTGCAGGAATCGGAAGAGCGCTTTCGCACGCTGGTTGAGAACAGCTCGGAGATGATCTCCCTAAGTGATGAAAATGGCCGGGTCTACTATGTCAGCCCCGCAGTGGAGGCCGTCACCGGCTATTCGGCCGAGCGCTTCCTTGGCATGGATAGGATGTCGATCCTCCACCCAGACGACCGGCAACGATGCGCCGAGCTTTGGGCGCAGGTGGTCGCGGGCGAGCATGAATTGAAGGATGCGGAGTACCGTATCCTGGGGCCCGCAGGGGAGATCCGCTGGTTGAGCCACTCGGCCCGCTGGCTGGTTGCTGGACGCCATGCGGGGGGCCTGGAGAGTGTCGTCCGAAACATCACGGATAAAAAGGCCGCCGAAGAGGAGCGTCAGCGCCTGGAAGAGCAACTGCGGCAGTCCGCCAAGATGGAGTCTCTAGGCCGATTGGCGGGCGGGGTGGCCCATGACTTCAATAATCTGCTGACGGCAATCTCTGGCAACGCGTCCCTGGCCCTGGAAGATCTGGCTTCAGACCACACGGTCCGGCCAGCCCTTGAAGACATCGCCAGGGCTGCGGAGTCGGCCTCCGGGCTTACCAGACAGTTGCTGGCCTTTTCCAGGAAGCAGGTGGTGCAGCCGCGGGTCTTGGATGTCAATGAACTGATCGCGGATCTGAGGCGCATGCTGGAGAGATTGCTCGGCGAGCAGATTCGCCTTGAAACCAGCCTCTCGCCGGAACTGGGGCCGGTGCTATTCGATCCCACCCAGTTCCAACAGATCCTGGTGAACCTTGCGGTCAATGCCCGTGATGCCATGCCAGAAGGTGGGGTGCTGACAATCAGCACGGCCAGTCTGAGGGCGATGCAGCCTCTTGCTGTCGGTGAAGGCCAGTTGCCCCCGGGGGACTATGTGCTGTTGACCGTGGCAGACACGGGCCAAGGCATGAGTGAGGAGGTCCGTAAGAGGGTCTTTGAACCATTCTTTACCACCAAGGAGCCAGGCAAGGGCACGGGCTTGGGACTGCCCATCGTCTACGGGCTGATGGTCCAGGCCGGCGGGTTCCTTACGGTGACCTCCGATCCTGGAAAGGGTACGGTCATGAGGCTCCATTTCCCGATAACCAGCGGCATCCCGGAACCTCTGGTCGGACCCCAGGACGGCCCCAGTCTCAAGGGGACGGAGACCATCCTGGTGGCGGAGGATGATTCCCGGGTGCAAAAACTGGTCAAGGCCGTGTTGGAGCGTCTGGGGTACTCGGTCAGGATGTGCTCCAGCGGGGCTGAAGCCCTGGCCGTGGCCAGTCAGCCTCAGGAATCCTTGGACCTGCTTATCACCGATGTGATCATGCCTGGGCTGAGTGGCGCGGATCTGGCCCGGGAGATCAAGGCAATCAGGCCCGGCCTCAAGATCCTGTTCATGTCAGGCTATACCAACGACCTCATCTCGCGGCACTCGGTGCTGGACGAGGGGCTATCGTTCCTGGCCAAGCCCTTCAGCCCCGAGGTCCTCGGCCGAAAGGTCAGGGAGGTTCTGGACGCCCGGTGAAGCCGAGCGCATCCATCCCAAGCCCACCAAACCCCATGCCTCGATTCCAGGCTCAATTCCGGGCCCAAACCCTTGTGGTCCAACGGCTTCACTGGTACCTTCGGCGCCGCCATGAAACGAATCCTTGCCCAACGCTTCGGCTTTTCCGGT
>CAZMEC010000214.1:0-5655 GCA_964565265.1 uncultured Myxococcales bacterium | reverse complement strand
TGCCGTCCCGGGCCTCGACCTCCAGGCCGCCGCGGCCCAGCCGAAACGCCCGCACCGCGACCCGGTCCACCTCGTGGGGCACCTCCTCCGGGTCCACCAGCAGGGGCCAGAAGCCCGCCGCCTGCAACCCCTCCACCACCGCCCGCGCCTTGACCTCGTCCGCCAGCACGGCCACCACCCGCGGCGCCGGCCCCCGCACCTTCGCCCGGGCATCGAACACCGCCAGCCCCAGCACCTGCGCCAGCGCCGCCGCCAAAGCCTCCGGCACCCCCTCCAACTTCCCCACCGCAATGATGTTCAGTGACTGTGCCATGCCCCGAACTGTGAACCCAAACGCCGCGGGAATCCAGCAGCAGCTTCGCATCGGCACCCGGTGGGTCGGCCACAACCTCTGCGCGGGAACATCGACCACGGCCAACCTTGGCCGAGCCTACCCCAGCACCGGAATCCCCAGGTCCCGAAGGTAGGCGAAGGTCTGGTCGTAGTACTCGGGCTTGCGGGTGGGGTCCGTGGTCACGCCCTCGGGGACGAAGATGACCATGCCCTGGCGGGCGCGGGTGAGGAGGACTCGATAGGCGTTCTTCAGGTAGGTTCGGCGCTCGGCCTTGTGGATGTTCTGCCAATTGCTGCCCTTGAAGGAGTGGTAGCCCCAGGATCCGCCTCCAAAGCGCAAGTCAGCGTCCCAGGTGACGCAGGCCCAGTCCAACTCCAGACCCTGCACTTGGAACTCCGTGGCGGCGTCCTCCAGGTAGTAGCTGGAGCGGGTGTCATCCCGGTCGTTGAGGAACCACTTCACCGGATCGATCTCCACCCGCACATCAATCGCATGGGGCTTGAGGCGCTGGGCCCCGGATGACGCCACCAACCCAAAGCGCTCTGAACCCCGAGCCTGCCTCCGCGTCCACTCCCGTGCCAAGTCCAGGCTCCGGGTAAGACGGACCGGGTAGCGCGCCTGCAGTTGGCCGAAGGCCTGCCTTGCCTGGTCCACCTCGCAGTCCAGCACGGCCTTCACGAAGGCCGACACATTCTCAGCCCGGAAGGACCGCATGGACACGGCAAGGTGAAGGTCCCGCTCAAACGAAACGTTGGGCCGGGACGCCATGGCCGCCAGGGCCGGCCCGGCGGCAAATTCGCTGTCTGACAACCCCGGGGAGATGAAGACCAGCCAATCGGGGAACTGCCGCTGAACCGCCTCCAGCCAGGCCCCGATGCCAGCCTCCCCGGTGTTGATCTCCTGCCCGCCACCCACCAGGCAGATGACCACGGCCCATTCCTGGTGACGGTCCAGATAGGACAACAGGAACTCAGGCTCCGACATGGCAAAGCCCGCGCGCCCCTTCTTCCTTTGCATGAAACTGGAGGTCTGTTGCAGGTTCCAGGCCCGCTGGGCCTCGTCGAAGATGACCACATGGTCAATGGGGGGCCGGGGGTCACGCAGGGCCTCGTCCCGAAAGTGGTGCACGTTCTGGATGAAGGCCTTGACGCTCTCGCCCACCTTACCCTTGCGGACTTTCTCGCCTTGGCCCCGTCGGCGCTGGACCTCGTCCCGCGTCAGGGCCTCCCGCAGCACCGCCACCAGGGGCCCATTCCCGGAAAGAAACACGGCGTGGGTGGTCAGGTCTTGCTGGCCACGGCGAGTGGCCACATTCAGCCCAACCAGGGTCTTGCCCGCCCCCGGCACGCCGGTGACGAAGCAGATGACCTTGTGCCCCACGCCGCGGGCCCGATCCACAAGCTCTTCAATGCGCCCGGAGGTCACTCGCAGATTCGTGGCCCCGGCGTCCTGCCGGGTAATGGCCTCCACCGTGTGGTTGGCGTACAGGCTGCGCGCCGCCTCCACGATGGTTGGCGTGGGATGGTATGGCGCCGCCGCCCAGGCCTGGGCATCAATCAGCGCACCGGTAGCCGCCGCCAGCCCCAGATCCATGGCCCTGCGAAGGCCCTCAGCATTGGTCAGGAGAGGTTCCCAGACCCCGTCCTCCGCCTGCCCTGGCAAAGCCTCGTCGGAATGCCCGCTGTCTGTGGCTACCAAGATGGGCAGGATGGCAAGTCCGTGGCTGGCTTTGTGGAAGTTCTTGAGATCCAGCGCGTAGTCCCAGGCCTGCTCTTTGTCGGCCGCCCGATGGACAGCCTCTCCCACTTTGAACTCCAGCACCAACACCAGCCCGCCCGAGATCACCACGGCGTCAATCCGCCGTCCCATTCGAGGAATGGTGAACTCGAAGAACAACCACCCTGACAAGCCCGTCAGGGCCTTCCGCAATACCTCAATCTGCCCAAGCCAGGCATCCCGCTGATCAGGCTCCACGGAAGCTTCGCTGGCCGCCGTCAACTTTCCCAGCACGCTGTCCGAGGATTCCAGCAGGAAGGCCTCAAGCGTGGCGGCGTAGTAGGCGCGGGGAAGCAGCAGCGGCGGCACCTTGGGGTCTGGGGTCACGGCGTCTTCATCTCCAACAGCGCCTTCATCCCCTCCCCCCTGGCCAGGTCCCTGGGGGTCTGGCCGTCCAGGTCCTTGAGGGTGGGGTCGGCGCCGTGTTGCAGCAGCAGCTTTACCAGGTCATCGTGGCCCCGGTCAACGGCCCAGTGCAGGGGGCTGCGGTGGAAGGGGTCGGAGGCCTGGTGGTTGGGGTTGGCGGACCGCTCCAGCAGCAGCTTGACCGCAACCAGGTGGTTGTTCAGCACCGCCGTGGTGAGGGGGGCGCCATACCAGAGCGAGTGCCGCCGGTCCGGGCGGCTCCAGTCTTCAAGCCAACGCCACCAGAGGGAACGCCAAAGCCTGGCGGCCACGGACTGGTCCCGGGGCGAGGGCATGGTGGCGGCCGGGCTGTCCACGCTGGCGCCGTCGCGCAGCAGCAGGACCAGGTCCTCCAGGTCGCCGCTGCGGCAGGCGACATGAAGGGGCAGGAACTGCTCCAGGCCCACCCCACGACAGTGTTCCCAGCGCATCAGCCCGTTGCCGTTGGAGTTGGCCAACTGGGGCTGAGCGTCGTGCAGGAACAGGGGCACCAGGCAGGGAGCCGACAGCACCGGCCTCAGGCCGCGTCGGATGACCTGGTCGTGCAGGCTAAGCCAGTCCGTCTGGCTCAAAAGCATGTCGCGCCGAACCTCCACGCCATACTCACGCACCAGCAGCCGAGCCATGTCGTAGAAGAACGACCAGGTCAGGGTGGGCCAGGTCTTCAGGGGCACGAAGTCGCGGTAGCCCCGAGGCTGGGAGCGCATGAACTGGCCCAGGGCCCGCAGGATGGTCGGCCCCTGTCTGTGGGACTGCCAGAAAACGGTGGCGACGCCGTGGGCGTAGGTGTTGCACAGGGCCTCCTCCATGGGGATGAAGCCGTGGCGGCGGCGCATGGTCCGGGCGTACTTCTCGTGGTCAAAGGGCAGCTCCCACAGGGTCACCCATTCCTCCACCAGGGCGTGGCCCTGCTCGTGCCAGAAGACCAGGCTGATGGCGGCCACCAACCAATCGTCCGGATCAACCATGGGGTCTTCCGCCAGGGTCGCCAGCTTCTGGGCCAGTCGCCGGATGCGGCCCGGGTCCAGGTGGATACCGTAGTCGTCGCTGCGGTTGTGGGCGGGCACATACCAGCCAAAGGGATCCCGGCGCCGGAACCAACCGCCCTTGGCCGCGCCCTCGGCGTCGTTGCCCTCCTGGTCACTGGGGGCCGGCCGCTCCGGGTCGCAGATCTCGCCCTCCGGGGTCTCCTCCGGGTCCGTCAGCCGCCAGTCCCGGGCAGTGTCGTCCTCCGGGTCCCAGGGGCTCTGGCCGTCGGGCCCGTAGATGCCAAAGACCAGCCTCTCCTCGCCGTCCTCCGGGGCAAAGTCCCGGAAGGCCTCGGCCACATCCCGCCAACTCTCGTAGTGGAGTTCCAAGGCCAGGGGCACATTGGCAATGCGAATGGAGCGGTCCCCCAACTTCAGGTCGCAGACATGCGCGGCCAGGGTGTAGGGGTTTGTTCTGTAGGCGTCACGGAATCTTTTAGACATGGGTCAGCTCCCTTTCAGCCACTCCTCCACAGCAGCCTTGGTGGGCCTGCCGGGGATGGCGTTGTGGGGCCCGCGCAGGTCATTGAGGACCCAGCGCCCGGCCTCCTTGTGAATCAGCACAGTTGCCCGCTGGGGCTGCATCACCTTGTAGAAGTAGTGAGTGCCACCGACCACCTTGGCCTTGAAGGTGAAGACGCAGTGACTCATCTCCTGGCCTTCAGAAAAAAGCTGCCAGGAGTCCGTGATGGGCTGAAACTGGTCGTTTCCCGGCAAGGGCGGCGGGCCGAACTGCACCAGGGAGCCCTCTGCTTTTTCGCGCTGGTGATCCTGCACCATGCGGTCATGGCGACGCTGGATCTCGGCCAGGCTGCGAAGGTTGGTGGGCAGGGCCTCGGGCCCGCCAATCCGGTCCGTCAGGGAGGCCAGATCCCCCAGCCTGTACAGCCACCAGAACCTGCGGCAAGATGGGTCCTTTTGGCAGGCCTCCAGCAGAAGCGAGGGGCGCACCATCCGGCAGAATTCGTGGTGGGCCACCACCGTCACCACTGCGTGATTGAGGACCGGCAGGTGGGCCAGCAGCCGGGCCCTGTCGGGCTGGACCAACAGCTTGCGAAGGGTCAGCAGCAGCCCCGCAGTCAGGGAAGGCAGGGCCACCTTGGCCAGGGCCCGGCGGGCGGCCTCCGTGGCAGGAAAACCCAGGTACTCCAGGGCCTCCACTTGGCGGCATCCCTTGCCCAGAAAGCCCAGCGCCAGGTCCAGGGGGCGGGCCTCGCCGGGCCGCCGAAAGCGCCAGTTGCAGGCCAGCGCAAAGGCCAGCGCCGGGTTGGCCAGACACAGGTCCAGGGCGGGGTCACCACCCCGGGCCAGGAAGGCCAGCAGCTCCCAATGGCGGCTGGGAAAAGGCGCCACCGTCTGCCAGACCTTCGGCGGAATTCGGTCCAGCCAGGCCGCCCAAGCGTCCTTGCCCTCCAGCACCCGGGCATCCCACAGCCGGGGCTCGAAGGGAAGCCGCCCCGCAGCCCGAAGCCGCTGTCTGGCCTCTGCGGCGGCGCCTCCGTCCCCGGGCTTGGCCTGCGCCGCGGCGCCTCCGTCCCCAGCGCCCCCTGCCTCCCCAACCTTGGGCGGCAGGGTCACGAATCCGCTGGCCCGGCGCCGCCGCCCCTCCAGCAGGCCCCAGGCCTCCAGCCGAGGCCAGGCTGCCAGCACCACCTGGGCCTGCCTCCCGGAGGGCTGCACCAGCAGCCCCGTGTCCAGGTGGAACCTCGCCAAGCTTCTGTTTCCCCCCGGCCCCATGATCACCCCTTGGCTGGAGACGCCCGGCCAATCTGCCACGGGCGGGACGGACTGCCAAGGGGCCTCAGGCGCAGCCCTGGAGCCCCGCGTCACTGGTTGTCGTTTTTGCCCCCCACGCAGCCTCCGTCCCTCGAATGCCATGTTGCGCCCCGGGCCCGCGCTGTGGCACGGTGGCCCCTCGAAAGGAGGCCCCATGGCCCCCCAACCAAACCTTAGGACCCAGCTCTTCAAGGCGGCCCGAAATGGCGATCCGCGCCTCCTGGCCGAACTGATTCACCGGGGCGCCCCCCCGGACTGCCGGGACTCCAAGGGTTTCACGCCCCTGGGGCTGGTGTGCTTCCTGGGCCGCGCCGAGGCCGCCCGGGTGCTGCTGGC
>CAZMEC010000213.1:0-5666 GCA_964565265.1 uncultured Myxococcales bacterium | reverse complement strand
ACACAGCAGGCCCTCGGCGCTGACCATCTCGGTGAACATGACGCCCGCCCCGAAGCGCTTGCAGATCTGCCGGAAGGGGGAGTCCGTGATGCCACAGAGGGGGGCCAGCATGGGGGCATCCCCGAAGAGGGGGTCCCGAAGGGAGGCGATGCTGGGCATGGGGCTGCGCTGACTGGTGATCATGGGGCCTTCCAACTGAGCTTCATGACCAGGGCATCCTCGCCGTCGCTGTAGTACCGGGAGCGCTGGCCGATCTCCTTGAAGCCCAGGGACCTGTAGAGATTCTGGGCCACCTCGTTGGAGACCCGAACCTCCAGGAAGACCAGCTGCACCCTGCCGCCAAAGTCATTGCTCTTCAGGAACTCCTCCATGAGGGCCCGGCCCCCTCCTTGGCCCCGGCACCGGGGCTTGACCCCAAGGTCCGCAACCTGCAGCTCATCCGCCACCTGGTAACCCAGGACGAAGCCCACGACCTCCCGGTTCTCCACCGCCACCAGGGCGCGAAACAGGGGGCTCAGCATCATCTCGGCGAGCATGGCGAAATCCCAGGGGTCGCTGAAGCAGACACGCTCCACCGCCAGGACCCCACTAATGTCCATCGCCGTCAGGGGTCGGATCTCCATGATCCCTATCCTCCAGAACCAGGGCCAGGGGAAGTCTATCCGATTGTAGCCCGGGGTAAACAAAGAAAGCCCGCCGCGGGGGCGCAAAAATGTTGCCGCCACACCCATTGGCCCTTATTATCCGCGCCGAGGTGGTGTAACAGACATGAACGGATCAACCAAACTGAACTTCGACCGGCTCACCTGGTGGGGGATCATCGCCATATTGCTCTTCGTGCCCCTGGCGCTGGGAACGGTGCACCACACCAGTCGGGCCATCTTCTTCCTGCTCACCGGCGCCACCGCCCTGTTCATGGCCGGGGCCTTCAACAAGTCCGGGGCCCGGGTCTATGTGGACGGCTTCGTCCTGTGGATGTTCGTGGCCATGGGTGCCCTGGCCTGGCAACTCCTGCCCCTGGGCGAGGCGCGCCTGGGCCAGTGGTCCCCCCAGTCCCTGAGCATTCACAAGCTGGCCGCGGCCTTCAGCGGTGCCGCCCCCATGTCCACCATCACCCTGGACCGCCCCGAGACCCTCTTGAGCTTCGGCCACGCCGCCGCCTACACCCTCTTCTATATCGTGGTCTTCAACTTCGCCCTGCGGCAGTCCAACGCCAAGAAGATCGCCGGTCTCCTGGCGGGCCTGGGGATCATGGCCGGGGCGGTGGGCGTGCTGCACCTGGTGACCAGCGCCGATCAGTTCCTCTGGTTCTACACCCCCGAGAGCGGCAAGGCCCCCCAGGGCTTCTTCACCTTCCTGGTGAACCCCAACAACGCCGCCGCCCTCTTCAACCTCTCCGCCTTCATCTTCCTGGGCCTGGGCCGCACCGCCGTGTCCGCCAGGGGGCGCCTCAGCCACACCTTCCTGTTCGTGCTGGCCGCCGCCGGCACCTTCGCCACCCTCTCCCGGGGCGGCATCATGGCCCTGCTGGTGACCATGGTCCTGTACCACATCGGTGGCTCCATGTCCCCGGCGGTGGAGGGCGAGCAGAACCAGTTCACCTCCGCCACCTTCGTCCTCGGCCTGCTGCTGGTGGCCGCCATGGCCGCCCTCTTCGTCTTTGGCCTGGACGCCATGACCCACAGCCTGGCCCGCAACCAGTTCTTCACCTCCTGGCTTGAGGACACCAAGCTCCTGGCCTGGCTGGACGCCCTGCCCCTGGGCTTCGACTTCCACAACACGGGGATCGGGAGGGGGGCCTTCGGCCAGGTCTTCCCTGTCTACAACACGGTGGACCCCACCGTGGCCTTCCAGGGCGTGGAGAACGGCGCCCTCCAGATGGTCCTGGACTTTGGCGTGGGCACGGGCACCGTGCTCCTTGGGCTCATGCTGCTGCTGGCCCTTCGCCGCATCATCTGGGGCCTGGGTCAGGCCCTGGGAATTGGCATGTCCTGTGGCGTCCTGGCCGTGGGCTTCCAGAACCTCGTGGACCTGAGCCTCTCCATTCCCGGGGTAGCGGTGCCCACCCTGGCAACCCTGGCCACCCTCTCCGGGCTCTGGCGCCAGAAGAACCGCCGCAAGGTGCTGGCCTACATGCGGGTGGGGGCCATCCGCTGGCTGTTCGTGGCCATCCCCTTGGCCCTCCTGCCCCTGATCATCAACAATTGGTATCGCACCCGCTCCGCGGCCACCGTTGAGCACAAGCTGGAGCAGTTCGTGGCCGCGGCCCCCCTGACCCCCGAGACCAATCAGGAGGTGCTGGCCTACGCCGGCCGCGCCCTCCAGGAGCACCCCGCCTCCTTCCGCATCCCCCTGCTGGTGTCCGGCCTCCTGCTGCGCTCCGGCGACCATGAAGGCGCCTGGAAGTGGCTGCGCCAGGCCTCCGGCCGGGCTCCCAGTTCGGACAAGGTCAAGCTGGCCCGGGCCCTGCTGCTGAGATCCCAGGGGCGCATCCCTGAGGCGGTGGCTGAGCTGCGCTACTACCTGGCCCGCTTCCCCCTGGACTCCCAGCGGGTCTTCTCCACCATGCTCGCCTGGCGCCTCAACCCCGAGCACTCGGTGGCGGCCCTGGGCGGGGAGGACCCCAGTCTCCTGGCGGAGTACTTCATCTGGCTGCGCACCCAGGACCAGGACCCCCTCGCGGAGGCCATCCTGCTGCACTCCATCACGGTCCACGGCAGGCAGGAGCAGCTCCTGGGCCAGCTTGGCTTCATGTACCTGTCCCAGCGCCGACTGGATCTTGCCGAGCAACGCTCCACCGAGCTCATGGGCCTCTTCCCGGCCAGCCCCCTTGGCTTCCTGATCCAGGCCCGGATCTACTCCCTCAAGGGCAACCTGGAGGACTCCCTCGCCCTCTATGACGAGGCCCGCCGCAGGCTGGAGGACAACTCCATGGCCTCCCTGGAGATGCTGTCGGTGCTGGTCCGTTCCCGGCAGTGGGATCGCTTTGAGGCCCTGGCCACTGATGTGCGCCGCTCGGTCCACAACGATCCCATCAAGCGCGCCCGCTTCCACATGGTCATCGCCAGCCGGGAGATGGTCCGGGGCAAGCCCTACACCGCCCTGGCCGAACTTGAAAAGGCCGAGATGGCCACCCCGCTGTCCAGCGAGATCGCCATCCAGAAGGCCCAGGTCTTCCTCAGCCTGGAGGAGACCGACCGGGCCGCCGCCGAGTTCCGCAAGGCCCTCAAGATCGACCCCGACAACAGCTCCGCCGCCCGGGGCCTGTCAGCCCTCGAGTATGTGGACACCGCCAGGTAGTCCGCCCCCAAGCCCCCAAGCCCCCAGAGTCACCCAGAGTCACAACCAGACAGGACCCTGCCCCAGGCCCCCGGCGGCCAGCGGACAAACCCGTAGCCAGCCAGGGTTTTTTGGGCCTGGAGATCAACTTGGGAGAGGTCTTATTTCCAGGGAGATCAGATGCGGGAGAGGAGGTCCTTGGGATCGCCGTCGGCTTCCAGGTCGTCCATGATGGAGCGCTCCATCATGGCCAGCTTGACTCGCAGCTCTTCGTTGCCCTCACCCCGGAAGGATAGGGGGGCCTGGGGGGCCAGGGTCACGCCGAACTCCATGCGCATGACCAGCTCCTCTTCCAGGGAGAAGACCCCCTTGGTGATGGCCGTCTCCACATGCTCTTTGGTGAGGACCCGCTGCTTGGTTTCGGTTCTGGTAGTCGTGCTGCTCATGGTACACCTCCGCTTACTTGGCCCTTGGGCCAGCGTCAATATAGCGCCGGAGGGCCGCCGCCGCAAATTATTGCTGCGCCCCCGGGTCTCCCCCAGGTTCCTTGCGCTTGAGCAGATACTCCAGGGACTTCCGGTGGATGCCCGCCTCCCGGGCGGCGGCGCTCACATTCCCCCCGTTGCGGGCCAGCAGCCCGCTCCAGTAGGAGGCCTCAAAGGCGCCCAGCAACCTGGCCTTGGCCTCCTTGTAGGGCAGATAGACGCCCCCCGGTCCCTGCACGAAGGACTCCAGGCCCGGCAGGCTCCTGGGGGCGCCGGGATCGTCCTGGTCCTCGGGCCCCAGGACCAGCTCCCGCTCCACGGCGTTTCTAAGCTCCCGGACATTGCCCGGCCAGTCCAGCCGCTTCCACTCCTCCAGGCGCTGCTGGCTGATGCCGCCCCAGGAAAGGGCCCCTCCCAGCTCCTCCACGAAGCGATCCACCAGGTGGGGGATGTCCTCGGGCCGCTCCCGCAGGCTGGGCAGGCGCAGCCCCACCACGGCCAGCCGGAAATAGAGGTCCTCCCGGAAGCGTCCGGCGGCCACCTCAGCCTTCAAGTCCCGGTTGGTGGCGGCCACGATCCGGGCGTCCGAGCTCTTCCAGGCCTCCCCCCCCAGGGGCTGGTACTGGCCCTTGTCCAGGGCCCGCAGCAGCTTGGTCTGGAGGCCCAGGGGGAGCTCCCCCACCTCGTCCACGAAGAGGGTCCCGCTGGAGGCCCGCTCCAGGGCCCCCGTGAGGTTCTCCGTGGCCCCCGTGAAGGCGCCCTTGCGGTGCCCGAAGAGCTGACTCTCCATAAGGTGCTCGGGGATGGCTCCGCAGTCCAACACCACGAAGGGGCCGCCGGCCCGGGGAGACAGGGCGTGGAGGGTCTCGGCGGCCAGCTCCTTGCCCGTGCCGCTCTCCCCCTCGAGCAGCACCGTGATGTTGCTTTCGGCCAGCCTGGAGAGACGCGCAAAGAGGCGCCGCATGGGGAGGCTCTGGCCCACCATGTCCCCCAGGGCCCCCCGCACACTCACCTCTTCGTCCAGCTCCTCCCGGGTGAGCTTGAACCGAAGCCCCAGCTTGCCCGCCAGGATCTTGCAGCGATCCGGCAGGAAGGCCTCCGTCACCCGCAGGTCCCCGAGCTGCAGCCCGTTCTTGCTGCCCAGGTCCAGGATCCGGTAGCCCCGGGGGTCCAGCTCGATGCGGAAGTGGTGCTTGGAGACGGTGGCGTCCTCCAGGACCAGATCATTGTCCGGGGCGCTGCCCACCCGCAGCACCAGGCCGTTCATCAGGAAGCGCTGGCCCTTGGAGGCCCCGCTGAGGACCTCCAGGGAGGCCCGCCGGCCGCGGATGTGTTCCAGCAGAGAGGGGATGGCGATGGTCTGGGTGGAGAGCTTACTCAACGGTCACCGTCAGGCCCTTCTCCTGGTCTGCCTCCACCAGGACGCCCTGTTCCACGAACTGCCCCCCCGGGGCCTCCACCCGCAGGAGGTGCTCCCCGGGGGTGGTGGACAGGGAGATGATATTGAGCTCGCCGCTGGGGGCCAGCGCTTTGCCGTCCAGCCAGACCTTCGACCCCGCAGGAAAATAGCGCAGCTTGAGGCTGCCCTTGGCCAGGGGCTGGAGGGACTTGTGGAGGCGCCGGGGGGCCGGGTGGGTCAGCTCCAGGGCCTGGGGCTCGAAGCCCTTGGCCTCCAGGCGGACCTGCACGGTCTGGCCTTCCTCCAGGCGGACCAGGGCCTCGCCCGTGCCCTGCCGTTCGCCGTCAAGGAGGATGGCGGCCCCGACCGGGACCACGGTGATCTTGGTGACGCTGAAGGGTCTCGCCGCCTGGGAATCCTCTGGGGCAGCAAGAGCCTCCTGGGCCTCGGCGGCAGGCTCGGCGGCAGGCTCGGCGGCAGGCTCGGAGGGGGCCTCGGGGGCA
>CAZMEC010000212.1:0-5689 GCA_964565265.1 uncultured Myxococcales bacterium | reverse complement strand
CCGTGCTTCATCTCGCCGGCGGGGTAGCCCTCGGCGTGGATGTAGGAGATCTCCTTCATCTTGAGGGCCCCCTCCAGGGCCACCGGGTACAGCAGGTTGCGGCCCAGGAACAGCATGTTGCGGGCGTCCATGTAGTGGCGCGCGGTCTCCCGGATGCTTTCGGAATGCTCCAGGCACTTCTCCATGAGGGAGGGCACCTGCATGAGGGAGTCCAGCAGGACCTGGGCCCGGGCCCGATCAATGCTGCCCTTGCGCCGGCCCATCCAGACAGCCAGCAGGTAGACCGCCGCCAACTGGGTGGTGAAGGCCTTGGTGGAGGCCACGCCAATCTCGGGACCCGCGTGGGTATAGAGGGTGCCGTGGGAGAGGCGCGGCAGGCTGGCGTCCAGCACATTGCAGATGGTCAGCACCCAGGCGCCCTTCTTCTTGGCCTCGTTCACCGCGGCGATGGTGTCGGCGGTCTCGCCGGACTGGGAGATGGCCACCACCAGGGTGTCCTGGGACACCAGGGGATCGCGGTAGCGGAACTCGCTGCCGATCTCCGCGTCCGCGGGGACCTGGGCCAGGTTCTCCATGAGATACTTGCCCACCAGACAGGCGTGATAGGAGGTCCCGCAGGCGATGAACTGCACCTTGCGCAGGCCCGTCAAGCGGTCCTCGGGGATCTTCAGGTCGTCCAGGACCACATCCGCGTCCTCCACTAGGATGCGGGAGCGGATGGTGTCGCCGATGGCGCGGGGCTGCTCGAAGATCTCCTTGAGCATGAAGTGCTTGTAGCCCCCCTTCTCGGCCATGGCAGGGGTCCAGGTGATGTTCTTGGGGACGCGGTGCTGCTCGGCCCCGGTGTGGCGGTCCAGGATGCGATGGCTGTCCTTGCGGATCTCAATGAGGTCCCCGTCCTCGATGAAGATGATGCTGCGGGTCCTCGAGATGAGGGCCGGCACATCCGAGGCCAGGATCCGCTCGCCCTGGCCCACTCCCAGCACCAGGGGGGACATCTGGCGGGCGGCCACCAGGCGGTCCGGGTACTTGTCGTGCATGACCACCAGGGCGTAGGAGCCCTCAATGCGCAGGAGGGCCCGGCGCAGGGCCTCCAGCAGGTCCCCGCAGGCCTCGAACTCATCGTGAATCAGGTGGGCTGCGATCTCCGTGTCCGTCTCCGAGGAGAAGGGGTGGCCGGCGGCCTCCAGGGCGTGGCGCAGCTCCCGGTGGTTCTCGATGATGCCGTTGTGGACCACCGTGACCCCGCCGTAGCGGTGGGGGTGGGCGTTCATCTCCGAGGGGCGCCCGTGGGTGGCCCAGCGGGTGTGCCCGATGCCCAGGTTCCCGGCCAGGGGGTTGCGCTCCACCTCCCGACGGAGGTTCTCCAGCTTGCCCACCGCCCGGCGCACCACGGCGCCCTGATCACTCCACACGGCCAACCCGGCCGAGTCATAGCCCCGGTATTCCAGCTTCTCCAGGCCGCTGAGGATCACCGGCACCGAGTTGTCATTGCCCACGAATCCAACTATTCCGCACATGGCTAGTCCTTTCTGAGCTGTTCCACTCTTAGTGTTCCGAGGTCTTCTTGTCGACCTTGCAGGCTTCCTTGCGGCGGCGCCGTTCGGCGGCCCAACCCAGCAGGTTCTCCTGGGGGGCGCGGCCCAGTCCCAGGGCGCCCTCGGGCACATCCTTGGTGATCACGGAGCCCGCCGCCACCAGGGCCCCGGCGCCCACGGTCACGGGGGCCACCAGCTTCACATCGCTGCCGATGAAGACCCCATCCCCAATAATGGTCTGGTGCTTCTCGTAGCCGTCGTAGTTGCAGGTGATGGTGCCCGCCCCGATGTTGACCTTGTCCCCCACTAGGGAGTCCCCGATGTAGGACAGGTGGTTGACCTTGCTGCCCTTGCCGATGCGGGCCTTCTTGGTCTCCACGAAGTTGCCCAGCTTGGCCCCTTCAGCCAGCACCGTGCCAGTGCGGGTGTGGGCGAAGGGCCCGATGGTGCAGCCCGCGCTGGTCTGGGTGCCCTCCAGGACGCAGTAGGGCAGGATGGTGGTGCCAGGCCCCAGGACCGTGTCCCCCACCACCGAGCCCTGGCCCACCCGGCAGCCCGCCGCGATGCGGCTGCGGCCCCGGATACTGACATCCCGCTCCAGGTGGACATCGGGCTCGAGCTCAGCGTCCAGTTCCACCATCACGGAGGAGGGGTCATCCATGCCCACCCCCGCCACCATGAGCTGGAAGTTGCGCCGCTCCCGCAGGAAGGTCAGCACCGCCGCCAAGTCGGCCCGGTGGTTGACGCCCAGCATCTCGCGGTGGTCCTTCAAGGTGAACAGCCCCACTCGCCCGCCACCCCGCAGGGTGAACTCCACGATGTCCGTGAGGAGGTACTCGCCCTGGATGGGGCTGACCCGGACCTGGGCAAGGAAGTTACGCAGGGTGCCGGCCCTAACCAGGTAGATGCCGGCGTTCACCAGATCAATGGCGGCCTCGTTGCCCCGCAGTTCTTTTTGCTCGCGGATGCCCAGCACGCCGCCTTGGGGGTCCTGCAGCACGCGCCCATAGCCCTGGGGATCGGGGGCCCGAAAGGCCATGAAGCGGAGGCTCTCACCGGACTCGGCAAAGCCCGCCAGCATCCCCTGGACGCTCTCCTTGGACAGCCCCGGCACATCTCCATTCAGGATGAGGACGGTGTCAAAGTCCCGGGCCTCCGAGTCCAGGGCCCCAATCCCCGCCGCCACGGCGTCCGCGGTGCCCTTGGGCTCCTGCTGCCGGGCCATGACGATGCCGTTGGCCTGGGCCGCCAGGGCGGCCTTGATCTGGTCCAGGGCCTCGCCGCAGACCACGCAACAGGGGCCGCTGCAACACTCCAGGCCCAGCCTCACGGGGAACTCCACCAGGGGCCGCCCCAGCACCCTATGCAGCACCTTGGGCAGGGAGGACTTCATTCGGACGCCCTTGCCGGCGGCCATGATCACAGACGCAATATTCACGCCAAACCTCCTGGTTTGTTTAGACTTCGTACTTGGTAAGCCATTCCGAATGGTCCCTGGTCTGGCCCTTGAGGATGCCGAAGAACCGGTCCTGCAGAGCCCGGGTCACGGGCCCCCGCAGCCCCCCACCCACCTTCCGATCGTCCACCTCCACGATGGGGGTCAACTCCGCCGCGGTGCCGGTGAAGAAGGCCTCGTCCGCGAGGTACAGTTCGTCCCGGGAGAAGAGCTGGGGCTTGACTCGGTAGCCCAGCTCCCGGGCCAGGACAATGATGGAGTCCCGGGTGATGCCCCCCAACACCGACGAAGAGTAGGGCGGCGTCTGGAGTACCCCGTTCTTGACCAAAAAGATGTTCTCCCCGGGGCCCTCCGCCACATGCCCCTGCTGGTCCAGCATGATGGCCTCGTCGTAGCCCCCCGCCAGGGCCTCCCGCTTGGCCATGATGGCGTTGGCGTAGTAGCCGCTGATCTTGGCCTTCACCATGGAGGAGTCCATCCCGTGCCGCATCAGCGAGGAGACCTTGGTCCTGATGCCCTGGTTCAGGGCGTCCTCCCCAAGATAGGTGCCCCACTTCCAGGACATGATGCTGAGGCACACGGGGTTCTCCAGGGCCTTGAGGCCCATGGCCCCCATGCCCAGGTACACCAGGGGACGGATATAGGCGTGGGTCAGCCGGTTCACCTTCACCAGATCCACGCAGGCCTGGCAGACCTCTTCCTGGGTGAAGGGCACCTCCAGCCCCACAATGTGGCAGCTGTCAAACAGCCGGCGGATGTGCTCCCGGAGGCGGAAGATGGCGGAGGTCCCATCAGCCTGGGGATAGGCCCGGATGCCCTCGAAGGCCCCCAGCCCGTAGTGCAGCGTGTGGGTCAGGACATGGATCCTGGCGTCGTCAAAATCCACCAGCTTCCCGTCCATCCAGATCTTCAGGGTCTTCTCCACCATGGAGGCCTCCAGCGGCTTGGTAGTTCGCGCAGGAGTCTACTACTGAATGGGGCCCTGTCCAATGCGAGCCTGTCCGGACGAAGGATTGGAACCAATGGGAGCTTGTCATCAGGGGCGCTTCGGGCTAGATTACCGCGGCTGGACACTCAACGAGAGGCCCCATGCGGATTCGGATCACCCCGCCCTCGGGAAGCAGCTGGGATGTGGAGTTCATGGGAGGCACCATGAGCATTGGCCGCTCCCCCGCCTGCGACATCCAGATAGAGGACCGCAGCGTCTCCCGCAAGCACGCCGAGCTGTTCATGGGCAACAACTCCCGGGTGCTGGTGCGCGACGCCGAGAGCCGCTACGGCGTCCTGATCAACGACCAGCGGGTGGACAACGCCGCCGAGTTCCGGCCCGGGGATCGGCTGGACATCGGTGGCTACATCTTCCACATCATCAGTGACACCAAGACCCCCCTGGCCATGGCAGCCCTGGCCAAGGACGGCGTGACCCGGAAGATCAAGAACCTCCCCGAGCCCCCCCCCCGCCCCGATCCCCTGGCGGCCATTCAACAGCTTGCCCCCAGCGCGGAGAACCTGCGCTGGTTCTGGGTGCTGTTCGGGATCCTGGGCCTGCTGGGGACGGCCCTGCTGCTGCTGGACTATCTGAACATCTGAACGGAGGCCCCATGCCGGATCGGGAGACCAGGGAGCTCATCGGCCAGATGCTGGTGTTCGGGTTCCAGGGGCACAGCGTCCAAAAGGAGCTCCAGGGCTTCCTCAAGGAGAGCTGCTGCCGCTGGACCATCCTCTTCGCCAGGAACCTGGCCTCCCCGGTCCAGACCTGGGAGCTTTGCCGCACCCTCCGACGCCAGGGCCTGACCTGCACCATTGACCACGAGGGGGGCCGGGTGCACCGCTTCCCCGAGGGCTGCGGGGTCACCCACACCGAGAGCGCCGCCCTCCTGGGCTTTGGGGGGGCCAGCGCCGCCGCCCGGGCCGGGGATACCCATGGCCGGGAGCTGGCGGCCCTGGGCTTTTCTGTGAACTTCGCCCCCGTCCTGGACCTCAACCTGGACCCCGCCAACCGGGTCATCGGGGACCGCGCCTTTGGCAGCGATCCCGCCCGGGTCGGGGAGCTGGCCCTGGCCTACGCCCAGGCCCTCCAGCAGCACGGCGTCCAGCCCTGCGGCAAGCACTTCCCGGGGCACGGCGCCTCCCGGGAGGACAGCCACCAGACCCTGCCCGTCTCGGGGGCCAGCGCCGCCGAACTGGAGCGCCACCTGGCACCCTTTGCCCTGGCCGCCACCCGGGGCCTGCCGGCCCTCATGACGGCCCATGTCCTGTACCCGGCCCTGGACCCCAAGCACCCCGCCACGGTCTCCCCAACCATCACCCGGGAGCTGCTCCGGGGCCGCCTGGGCTTCAAGGGGGTCCTGTTCAGCGACGACCTGGACATGGGCGCCCTGGACAAGACCCACAGCGTGGAGGAGCGCGTCCTGGCGGCCCTGGAGGCGGAGGTTGACCTGCTGCTCTTCTGCAACCACCGGGAGTCCCAGGAGCAGGCCCTGGCGACCCTCTGGCGGGCCGTGGATGGCAGGATCATCAAGAAGGATCGGCTCCAGCGCAGCGCCCAAAGAATCCACGAGTTCCAGCGCCGCTGCACCGCCACCCCCGCCCGCACCACCGAGGATCTGGAACTGAGCTTGGGCTGAAGCCTTGCGGTAAAATCCAGGGGTCTTAGGGGACGGAGTCGGAGGCACGCCTCCGTCCCGGGCAGCAG
>CAZMEC010000211.1:0-5700 GCA_964565265.1 uncultured Myxococcales bacterium | reverse complement strand
TTGGCGGTCCAGGAAGGCGGCCAGGCCTCCTCGGCTGGGGCTTCGCAGCATGATCTGGTAGCGGCTGCGGCCTTTGATCTTGGCCATGGGGGCGGGGGTGGGGCCCAGGATTGTGACTCCTGCTTTCTCGGCTTGCTTGGCCAGGGCCTGGGCCATCCTCCCTGCCGCCGAGTCAAGCACCTGGGCGTCCGGGCTGGACAGCCTTAGCAGCACCAGGAAGCTGAAGGGAGGCCAGAGGCGCTCTCGACGACTTTCCAGTTCCTGCTTGGCGAAGGCCTGATAGTCGTGGGTCCTCGCAGCCGCCAGCGAGTAGTGCTGGGGCTTGTAGGTTTGGACCAGCACCTCGCCGGCCCGCTCGCCCCGCCCCGCCCGTCCCGCCACCTGGGTGATCAGTTGGAAGGTCCGCTCGGCCCCCCGAAAGTCCGGGAAGGCCAGGGTCAGGTCCGCCAGCAGCACCCCCACCAGCGACACGCCGGGAAAGTCGTGGCCCTTGGCCAGCACCTGGGTCCCCAGCAGGCAGGCCAGCTTGCCGCTGCGGAAGTCCGCCAGGGTGCTCAGCAACTTGCCCTGGCTGCTTTGCCCGTCCAGCAGCCCCACTGGCAGCCCGGGGAACAGCTCCTCCAGGGACTCCGCCGCCTTCTCCAGGCCAAAACCCACATCCGCCAGCTCGTCCGCCTTGCACTCCGGGCAGGTGATGGTGGGCAGCTCCTCCCGGTTGCAGTAATGGCACAGCAGCTTGGGCCGCGGCCCCCCGTGGAGGGTGTAGGAAACGGAACAGTCGGGGCAGCGCGGCACATACCCGCAGCGCCCGCACAGCAGGAAGGGCGCATAGCCCCGCCGGTTCAGGAACAGGATGCACTGCCCCCCGCTGTCCAGGTTCCGCTTGAGGGCCTTGAACAGCAGGTCCGAGAAGATGCGCCGGGAGTCCGCCTTGGGCCGCAGCTTCATGTCCACCAAGGTCACCTCGGGCAGGGGCCGCGCCGTGGCCCGCTTGCTCAAGGTCAGCAGGGTCAGCTTGCCCTTGCTGGCGTTCTCGTAGCTCTCCAGCGACGGCGTCGCCGACCCCAGCACCACCCGGGCCCCCGCGAACTTCCCCCGCAGCAGGGCCAGATCCCGGGCCGAATAGAAGGGCGTGTTCTCCTGCTTGAAGGAGGTCTCGTGCTCCTCGTCCACGATGATCAGCCCCAGGTCCGGCAGGGGCGCGAAGATGGCCGACCGGGCCCCCAGCACGATGGGCCGCCGCCCCTCAGCGATGAGGCACCACTGGTCGTAGCGGCTGGCCCCCCCGAGGGCCGAATGCAGCACCGCCACCTGGTCCCCGAAGCAGCTTCGAAAGGTGGCCGTAAGCTGGGGCGTCAGCGCAATCTCCGGCACCAGCACCAGGGCGCCCTTCCCCCGCGCCACGGCCTCCGCCACCAGCCGCAGGTAGACCTCCGTCTTGCCGCTCCCGGTGACCCCGTGCAGCAAGAACCCGGCGTAGCCCTGGGCCTCCAGGATGGCCTTCCGGGCCGCCTCCTGCTGGTCGTTCAGGACATGGTGGCCGGCCCCCGCGCTGCCCAGGCCCTCGGGACACACGGCCTCCCGAAAGACCCGCTCCTCGTATTCCTCCACCAGCCCCCGTTCCAGCAGCAGGTCCAGGTGTTTGGGCTGGGCGCCAAGCTCTCGCAGTTCGGTCCAGGTGCAGGCCCCGCCGGCCTCCCTCAGCCGTTCCAGCAGCCGCCCCGGGATCTTCCCCGGCAGGGCCACCGCCACCGCCTCCGTCCCCACCGCCACCGCCTCCGTCCCCACCGCCACCCCGGCCTCCGTCCCCACCTCCCTCAACCGCACCATCCGCACGGTCTTGTCGGGCTCGAAGGCCCCCTTCCCTTCGACCTTCAGCTCCGAGGGAATGGCCCGCTCCAACATCCGCCCCACGGGCACCTGGTAATACGCCGCCGCCCACTTGAGGAAGTCCAGCATGGTCGGGGTGAAGGCGGGTCTGGTATCCAGCGACTGGGCGATCTCCCGGTGGGGCCCGGGGTGGTCCGAGTGGTCCGTCAGGGCCAGGACATATCCGGTCATGCGCCGAGGCCCAAAGGGCACCACCACCCGGAACCCGGGACGGAGGATCCCCTGCATGGATGCCGGCACCAGGTAGTCAAAGCGGCGCTCCAGGTTCAGGCCCACCACCACGGAGGCGAAGGCACCCCGGACCGGACCGCCGGTCGCGGACTTTTCTGTGGTTGACTCTCTAGCGCGCATACATATAATACCGCCGACAAAAATGGGCTCTTAGCGCCTGCACCCGGCTGGCGCGTTCTTGCCCGAAAGGTAGACCCAGTAGTGACGCCCGACCTCGCAGGAAACAACCTGATACAACAGCTCCTCGACCGGGTCAACCTGGTGGAGCTCATCTCCCACGATGTGAAGCTGCGTCACAACGGGCGGAACTGGGTGGGCCTCTGCCCATTCCACGGCGACTCCAAGCCCTCCTTCTCCGTGAACCCCGAGAAGGGGCTTTACTACTGCTTTGGCTGCCAGGAAGGGGGCAACGCCCTCTCCTATGTGAAAAAGACCCGCGCCCTCTCCACCACTGACGCCATCGAGGAACTGGCCCGCCAAGCCGGCTTCGAGTTGCCCGCCAACTGGCGCGGAAACGCCGCGGAATACCGCGAGCGCAAGGAAAAGCGCGATCTCATGTTCGAGTGCAACGAGGCCGCCCAACTCTGGTTTGCCACCCGCCTCCACGGCAGCGGGGGCCAGGCCGCTCGGGACTACCTGACGGGCCGGGGCCTGGATCGGGACTCCATCATCCATTTTGGCGTGGGCTATGCCCCCTCCGAGGGTGGCCTGCAGGATGCCCTGGCCAGCAAGGGGCTCTCCATCGGGGCGGCCATGGAAACGGGCCTCCTGGGCCGGCGCCAGACCAGCAACGCCGTCATCGAACGGTTCCGGGGCCGGGTCACCTTCCCCATCCGGGATGCCAACGGGCGCGTGGCCGGCTTCTCCGCCCGCACCATGGACCCCGAGGGCCAGCCCAAGTACATCAACTCGTCCGACTCCGAGGTCTACCAGAAGGGCTCGCTGCTTTACGGCTTCTGGGAGGCTCGGGAGGGCATCCGCCACCGGGGCGGGGCCATATTGGTTGAAGGCCAGATGGATGTCATCGCCATGCATCGGGCAGGTTTCGTCAACACCGTGGCCCCCCTGGGCACCGCCCTGACCAGGCAGCAACTGCAGATACTGCGGCGCCTTGGGGACAGCGTGACGGTGCTCTTCGACGGCGACGGGGCTGGGCGAAAGGCTGCTCGGCGGGCCGTGGGAATGCTGCTTGAGGAGGGCTTGAACGGTAGGGTAGCCAATCCCCCCGACAAGGCCGATCCCGACAGCATCCTCAAGACCCAAGGGGCCCCGGCGCTCCAGGCCCTGGTGGACGCCGCCATGCCAGCCCTGGAGTGGCTGGTGAAGCAGCTCGCCACCCAGCACGATGGCTCCATCGCGGGACGCAGCAAGGCCATGAGGGAAGGTCTGGAGTGGGCCCGGCTCATTCAGGACGACATCGAAAGGGGCCAGTTCACGGAGGAACTCGGACGAACCCTGGGGATCAGCGGCGAAGCCCTACGAAAAAGCGGCTCGCCAACCCGGCGTTCAGGAACCTCCTCCCCCGCAGCCCCCGGCCAACCCCAGGACGCTGGCGAGGCCCAGGCCCCGGTGGACCAGACCCAGCTCGATCTGCTGGCCACGGTGGTCGTTCATCCCCAGTTTCTGCGACGGGTGCTGGACCAGGTGGGGGACCTGGAAAGCCTGTTCCAGCCCTCCGTGGCAGCCCTGCTGCTAAGCCTCAACGAGCTCCTCGAAGAGGAGGGCAAGCTGGATGTGGGCCTGGTGCTGGAGCGCGTCTCCGGCGAGCTCCGCTCCAGCCTGGGGGGGCGCATCATGGATGGACCCGAGTTCTCCGAGGCGGACGCCCGGGCCCTGGTGGATGCCAAGATCGGGAAGCTCAAGCGGGACCTGGCCTCCCAGCAGAAGGACGCCATCCTGGCCCAGATGCGCAAGGCCCAGGCCGCTGGAGACACAGAGATGTTGGAAAAATTGGCTACTGAACTTGACTCAGTTCGAAAAAGCATACGATCGGCTGCAGGGCTCGCCTGCCTATGATGGAGTACAGATGTCTAAGGAATTGATGGAACAGGACCAGGTAAAGCAGCTTTTGCAGCAGGGGCAGAAGAACGGCTACATCACCATTGATGAGCTGAACGCCAGCGTCCCCGAGCACATGGTCTCCGGGCGGAAGCTGGACTCTCTGTTTGCCCTGCTGGAGAAGAACGGGATCAATGTGGTCGACGACGCCTCCCAGGCCTCGGGCAAGGGCGACGACATGTCGCAGTTCGAGAGCGCCCTGGCGGGCAAGAGCAGCGAACCCAAGACCACCGACCCTGTCCGCATGTACCTGCGCAAGATGGGCACCGTACCCCTGCTGACCCGCGAGGGTGAGGTGGAGATTGCCAAGCGCATCGAAGACGGCGAGCGCGGCGTGCTGGAGTCCCTCCTGAACCTGGACAAGGGGATTGAGGTCCTGCTGGCCCTGGAAGTGGGCCTTCAGGACGGCACCATCCCCATCCGGGAGATCGTGCGGGACTTTGATGACGAGGAGAACGCCAATGTGGACGAGGCCTCCCTGGCCCGCCATGTGGGCGCCATCCTGGCCGAAGCCGCCCAACTCTACGCCGAGAACTTCAAGCTGAACCAGAAGCTTCGGGAAAAGGGCGAGGACCTCATGAAGTCCTCCCTCAAGCGCTATCGCACCAAGGTTCGGTCCAACTCCGACAAGCTCATTGAGTTGCTGACCAGTGTCCGCTTCAACCGCAAGATCATGGATGAAATGGTCTGCCGCGTGAAGAAGCAGGTCAGCCGCGTCTACACCCTGGAGCGCGGGGTCCTGGAGATTGAAGAGAAGCTGGGCGTGGAGACCGACCACGGCCTGGGCATCGTGCGCAAGGTGGACAAGGGCAAGCTGTCCGCCGCCAAGTCCGGCATCTCCGGGCCCATCGCCGCGGCCCGGCGCCTGCTGGAGAAGTCCCGGGTCTTCAAGGACGAACTGGACGGCATCGCCCTGGAGGTGGGCCTGCCCATCCCCGAGTTCAAAGAGGTCTATCGCTCCATGAGCAAGGCCGAGCGC
Source organism: uncultured Myxococcales bacterium (assembly GCA_964565265.1). GTDB lineage: Bacteria > Myxococcota_A > UBA9042 > CAIXZC01 > CAIXZC01 > CAIXZC01. The sequence continues at coordinate 542 of CAZMEC010000211.1, read as the reverse complement.
GCCGCCGAGAAGGCCAAGAGCGAACTGGTCGAGGCCAACCTGAGGTTGGTGGTCAGCATCGCCAAGAAGTACACCAACCGCGGCCTCCAGTTCCTGGACCTCATCCAGGAAGGCAACATCGGCCTGATGAAGGCGGTGGACAAGTTCGAGTATCGCCGCGGGTACAAGTTCAGCACCTATGCCACCTGGTGGATTCGTCAGGCCATCACCCGGGCGATCGCCGACCAGGCTCGAACCATCCGTATCCCGGTCCACATGATCGAGACCATCAACAAGCTGATTCGTACCTCACGCTATCTGGTTCAGGAGATGGGCCGAGAACCCACCCCGGAAGAGTTGGCCGAGCGTATGGAGATGCCTGTGGACAAGGTCCGCAAGGTGATGAAGATCGCCAAGGAGCCCATCTCGTTGGAGACGCCCATCGGTGAGGAGGAAGACAGCCATCTTGGTGACTTCATCGAGGACAAGAAGATGCCCTCGCCCCAGGACGCCGTGGTCATTCAAAACCTGATGGAACAGACCCGCAAGGTGCTGGCCACGCT
>CAZMEC010000210.1:0-5721 GCA_964565265.1 uncultured Myxococcales bacterium | reverse complement strand
ACACCCCCAACACCCCCAACACCCTTCACCCCAACACTCTCCACCCCAACACCCTCCACCCCAACACCCTTCCCCGCCCCCTCCACCCCGCACACCGCGCAGCGCGCCTCGCCTTGGCAGAAGCCCTCCTGGGCCGCCAGGCGCAGCACCGAGGCCAGCAGGGCCGGCGCCGCCTGGGCCTCCGGGGCCTGGTCCAGGAAGGTCAGGAAGTGCAGCACCTCGGTGAAGAATGGGTTATCCTCCCCCGAAGCCCCCTCCAACCCATGGGACGACTGGCGCGCCAGGGCCACCACGAACTCCAGCAGGGCGTCCGCTGCGGCCAGGCCCCCCAGGGTCCTTCGCAGCCCTTGGAAGCCCCTCAGCAGCCGGGCGCCGCCCAGGGACACCCGCCCCGTGGCGCTGCTGCGACCGGGCTTCTCTTCAAGCTCAACCTCAAACAGGCAGTGCCGGTCCAGGCCCCCCTGGAAGCGCTTCTGGCTGTTCCTCGCGGAGGCCGCCTTGCAGGACACCAGCCCCCGCTGGGCGCACAGCAGGTTGACCATCAAGTCCAGGTCCCGGTAGGGGACCAGGGACAGCACCAGGGCTTGGTCGGTGAAGCGGCTCATGGCCGTGGCTCACATGAGGGACAGAAGAAGGGAGGACACGGAGAAGTAGACCAACAGCCCCAGCACATCCACCGCGGAGGTGATGAAGGGGCCCGTGGACACCGCCGGGTCTATCTTCACCTTGGAGAAGAAGATGGGCAGCATGGCGCCCACACTGACAGCGATGACCATGGCCAGGAACATGGAGACGCCCACGGAGATGGCGTAGCCAAGCTCCATCCCAGACAGGAAGAAGCTGACCGCCCCCACGAAGGCCCCGTAGATGACGCCCATGAGCAAGGCGATGCGCATCTCCCGCCAATAGATCCGGAGGAAGTGACTTTGGACCAACTGCCCGGTGGCCAGACCGCGCACAATGATGGTGGCGGACTGGGTGCCCAGGTTGCCGCCCATGGCCATGATGATGGGCATGAAGAAGACCAGGAAGTGGTGGGCCTGGAGGGCGTCGCCAAAGGGCTGCATGAGGAAGACCCCGATGAGTTCCCCGATGAAGCTGATCATCAACCAGGGGAAGCGGGCGCGAACGCTGCCCCGGACGGAGGTGGTCTCCATCATCTCGGGGCCCGCGCCGGCCATCTTCAAGATGTCCTCGGTGGCCTCTTCCTTCAACACATCGATGACATCGTCCACGGTCACCAGACCCAGCAGGACATTTCGTTCATCGGTGACGGGGATGGCCAGGAAGCTGTACCGGGACACCAGCCGCGCCACATCCTCCTGGTCCGCGTCAACTCGCACGCTGACCACGGCCGGCTCCATGATGTCGCGCAGGACCATGTCGGGCTTGGAGACCACCAACTGGCGCAGGGAGACCACACCCACCAACTGCCCCAACTCGTTGACCACATACACATAGAAAGCCATCTCCACATCGCGGTTCTCCCGGATGTAGGCAATGGCTTCTTCCACGGTCTTGGTCTCGGCCAGGCCGATGAACTCCGGGGTCATGATGCCGCCGGCGCTGTCATCGGGGTACTTGAGCAGGCCCTCCATCTCGAGGGACTCTTCGCCGCTCATGCGGGTGAGGATCTCGTTGGCAAGTTCGTCGGGCAGGGCCCCCAGGATGTCCGCCTTATCATCCTGGTCCATCTCGTTGAAGATGGTGATGATCTGGTCCACCTGGAGCTCAGAGACCACGGTCAACTGCTGCTCCAGAGACATCTCCGCCAGCACCAGGGCGCGGGTCTCGTCGTTCTCCAGCAGCTCGAACAGCTTGCGCCGGTGTTCGCCGTCAAAGCGACTCACCAGGATGGCAAGGTCCGCGGGGTGGGACTTGGCAATGATCCGTCTGATATTTCCGTAGGCTTTTCGTCGAAGCAGCCGCTGGGTTGCGTCAAAGAGCAGCGCTGATTTGTTTCCGCTCATCTACGCCCCCCTACTTCCGAGTCTGACGCCTCGGGCCGGCCAAGGGGATCAGCGCCGACCCTTCTTGAAATCGGACAGGGACTTGCTGGTGCCGCTGGTGGTGTCGGTCTTCTGGATGGAGGTCATCCCCTTGTCGTGGGATGCCCGGGGGCTGCCAGACTTCTGCACAGCCAGGGCCAAACCAAAGATCAGGACGGACACCAACAACAGGATCACATACACCGGATTGAACGCGGCCGGGCGGGTGGCGCTGCCGGAAGTGGAAGAGGGTTTGGGGGCCTGGACCCCACGGTTGGCCTCCCAGCATCTCTCGAAGGCCTCCATGGTCTCTCGCTCTTCCAGGCTGACGGCCAGGCAATAGGACCTGACGAAGCCCCTGGTGAAGACCTTCTCGGGGAGATCGGAGAAACGGTCCGCCTCAAGCGCGGCCAGAAGTCCAGGTCTGACGCGGGTAAGCTCGGAGACCCGGTCAAGGGTCATCCCTGCGTCTTCGCGGGCTTTTCTCAAATGGCTGCCAAATTCCAGCATGCGCAATCCTCTCGTGATTTGGGTCGCGACAATCCTGCGTTTGATACCAGAGGGCGGACGAAGGTGTCAAGGAAGAGATGCTTGGTCAGGCCAGCAGGTGCAGGAAGAACTCCATGTTTCCCTTTGGTCCCGGGGTGTTGGTGGCAGTGAACCCCAGGCACTGAAAGCCCAACTCCTGGGCAAAGACCCGGATGCCGTCCACCGCCTCCATCCGCAGGGCCTCATCCCTCACCACGCCGCCCTTCCCCACCTTGGCGGGCCCAAGCTCAAACTGGGGCTTGACCATGGGCAGCACCACCGCCCCGGGCTTCACGCAGCGCTGGACCACAGGCAGCAGCAGCCGCAGGGAGATGAAGGACACATCCATCACCACCAGGTCCACCAACTCCCCAAGCTGGGCCGGATCGAAGTGCCGGAAGTTGCACTCCTCAAACAGCACCACCCGGGGATCGCTTCGTAGCTTCCAGGCCACCTGGCCCTTGCCCACATCCACGCCAAACACCTTGGCGGCCCCGCGCTGCAACAACAGGTCCGTGAAGCCCCCGGTGGAGATACCCACATCCAGCACCACGGCGCCAGCGGGGTCCAGGCCGAAGACCTCCAGGGCAGTGGCCAGCTTCAGGGCCCCCCGGGACACGAACTCGTTGTCCGACGCCTTGAGGGTCACCTCGGCCTCCAGGGCCACCCGATGCCCGGGCTTGTCCACCCGCTGTCCCGCCACCAGCACCCGCCCCGCCATGATCAGCGCCTGGGCCCTGGTCCGGCTGTCCGCCAAGCCGCGATCAAACAGCAACTGATCCAGCCGTTGGGTGCCCTTGTGGGGGGGAGCGGGGGGGGCGTCAGTCTTCCTGGAGGGGTCGTCGTTCATTGGTCACCGGATCAAGCTGTTCCAGACGCTTCCTGGCATCACCAAGACGCCGCTCTGCCTCCAGCAGGTATTTCATTCCAGCCTCGTAGTCGCCCAGCAGTTCCTCCAGGCCCCGGCCCCCGTCCTGCATGTCCCGAAGGATGGTCTCGACCTTCTCGACCAGGCCCTCAAAGCCCACCGTGCCAAGGTCTTCAGGCTTGCGCGCTGCTCTGCTCATGGGGCCCCTCCTCTACGCTGGACGCCGGCAGTACATCCATATATACTCCGCGCCACGGCCGTGGGCCGGAGTATAGGAACAAAGCGCGACGGAGACAACGATGTTCGCAAAGACCACCTCTTCAGCATTCTGGCCCCTGACCCTGCTGCTGGCCCTGGCCCTCGGCCTGACTGGCTGCAACGGCCCCAAGAAGGCGGCCCCGGCCGCCCCCAAGGCAGAGGCCCCCGGCGCCAACCAGACCCCCAAGGCGGAGGCTCCCGCTCCCGCCGAGGCCAGCCCCGCAGCCACTGCTGAAGCCGCCCCCGAGGCCCCCGCCCAGGCCCCAGAAGCGGAGGAAGCCGCTCCCGCCGAAGCCAGCCCCGCGGCCAACGCTGAAGCCGCCCCCGAGGCCGAGCCTCGCCAACCCCCGACGGTGGAACCGGAGGCCCTGGATCCCCTGACCAATGCCGCCGAACTGGCTCGCCGTTTGGAGGCCATCCAGGTGGCCGCCGTGAAGGAACTGGAACTGGCCCATTCCATGGTGGACTCCATAAGCCAGCGCAAGGGACTGCTGGAGCTTCGCCGCAAGGAACTGGCCGAGAGCGGCTTTGCCGAGGTCTGCCCCGAGGGGGACGACCTGGCCGGGCTGAAGCGCAGCCTCAACTCCCTGGCCAGGCAGTTTGACTACACCATGGAAAGCCTCCGCATCGTGGAAAGCAAGGTCCAGCGCCGGGAACTGCCCGACGAGATCCCCGCCGGCAAGGGCATGACAGTCCTGGACATGGACTTCGTCAAGCCTCTGTTGGTCAGCTTCACTCTTCAGGGAGACAGCGACGACCGCCTGCCCAAGTGGCTTGACACGCTCAAGAAGGACGCCCGGGTCATGAAGGTGCAGCGGATCAAGAACCTGGAGCAGGGTGGCTGGCTGGTCAACCTTGAGGCCTACGGTCTGTTCAACGACGAATACCCCGTCCTCAAGTCCAACCCCATTGACTTCAAGCAGGTGCTCAAGCGCAGCGGCATCTACCTTGAGATGGACGAACTGGTGCGCCGCGATCCCGTCGGGCGGGCCCACGGGGCCGCCATCGCCTACCGGGAATACAACGACCTTATCAACAACCTGAACGCCGCCAACATCCTCGAAAGCGAGCTCCGCTGGATCGAGGCCAAGCTGCGCTGGTTGAAGGCCACCCGAGAGGCTGCTGCGGCGGTGGACCCGGGGGCGTTCTACACCAAATGACCAGCCGGCTGGCTTGACCCAGTCTTTGTTTTCGGCTAAGACACAGGCCCGCGCTTGGCTCCCCCTGGAGCAGGCCCAAACCCCGGGTACAGGACACATTATGGGCAGGATTGGTCTCTTTTTCGGAAGCTCCACCGGCAAGACCGCCAGGGTCGCCGATTTGATCAAGTCCATGATGGGCAACGAGGTGGAGTCCAAAAGCGTGTCCCAGGCCATCGGTGAGGACCTGGAGAACTACGACCTGTTGATCCTCGGGACCTCCACCTGGGGCTGCGGGGAGCTTCAGGAGGACTGGGCTGAGTTCTTTGAAGATCTGGACCGCACCAACCTCAAAGGGAAGCGGGTCGCCATCTTCGGGCTTGGCGATCAGACCAGCTATCCCAACACCTTCCAAAATGGCATGGGCATCATCTACCAGAAGGTCCTCGCCCGGGGGGCTCAGGTGCTTGGCCGCTGGCCCGCAGATGGATATGAGTTCCAAAAGTCAACCGCCATTGTGGACAACAAGTTCGTGGGACTTGCCCTGGATGAAGACAACCAGGAGCAGTTGACCCGTGAGCGGGTGCGGCGTTGGGTGGAGTACCTCAAGAAGGAACTGGCCAAGAGCCGCTGAGTTCCAGACCAAAGGGGGATTGGCATGAAACAGGAATGCAAGTGCAGTTGCTGCGGTGGCCGGATGCTGCCCGTGGATGGTGGCTGGGTGCTGATCTCGGAGAACGATGTACCCGCCTTCGGCAGCCGCACCGAAATAATGGTCACCCCTCGGGAGGCCCTCCGCGTCAAGGCCCTCAAGTGCGAGAACCCCGCCTGCGGCCAACTGCAGTTCGTGGCCGTCTAGGCCAACCGTCCGAACCCCGACCGCAAGGGAGGGGGTGCCGTCCGAACCCCGGCCGCAAGGGAGGGGGTTGCCGTCCGAACC
>CAZMEC010000209.1:0-5780 GCA_964565265.1 uncultured Myxococcales bacterium | reverse complement strand
CACCCTGCCCGGGGATCTCATCCTGGACCCCTTCAGCGGCAGCGGCACCACGGGCGTCGCCGCCTTGAACCTGGGCCGCCGCTATCTGGGCATGGAACTGGACGCCCAGTACCTGGACCTCACCGTGGCCCGCTACCAGGAGGCCCTGGAGAAGGCCCCCGCTGCCGCCGAGGGCCAGCTTGTGGCCGCCTACGCCTGATCCTGACAAAAACTTTCTCCAGCCCCGAAGCGGGGTTATCATGTCCCATCATTTGAAGTGGAGGGTCCCATGACCGCCGTCAAGGTATGCCTGCTGATGTTGCTCCCCCTGGCCCTCTGCCTGGGAGCCTGTGGCGAGAAGGCCAAGAAGGCCAAGGCCCCCCACGCCAAGAGCGCCACCCCCAAGGCCACCACCCCGCCCCCCGCGCCGGTGTGTAAACCCGCCTGCGAAGGCCTGGCCTGCGGCGACGACTCCTGCGGCGGCAGCTGCGGCACCTGTGGCGCCGACCTCCAATGCCGCGCCGGCAAGTGCCTGCCTCCTCCCTGCACCCCCGTCTGCGCGGGCAAGGACTGCGGCCCCGACGGCTGCGGCAGCACCTGCGGCGCCTGCCCCACCCAGACCCAGTGCCGGGACTCCCACTGCGAACCCACCGTCGCCGTGACCTTCGACTTCGGCCGCCCCGCCAACCCCGCTGACGGCCTCCCCGCCGCCCTCCACCTGGAGTCCCTGGGCTTCCCCTCGGACTGGTCCGCCGCCGGCACCTGCACCTACGGCACCTTCCCCCAGGAGCCCGCCCTCCAGGCCCTGGCCGCCAACCCCTACTCCCGCCTCCTGCTCCAGCTCTCCCCCTCCTGCGGCCTCGCAGACTTCCTGGTGGACGGCGGCGCCCCCGCCCTGCGCACCGCCGCCGCCGCCCTGGCCGCCGCCATCAAGGCCCACCCCGTCCCCGTCTTCCTGGCCTTCGGCCCCGGCATGAACGCCCCCTGGACCCCCTACTCTGTGTGCAACGAGGAGAACAGCTCCACCCCCAATGCCTGCCTGGCCGCCCCCGAGGACTTCGCCAAGGCCTTCCTCACCCTCCAGGCCCTCCTGGCCCCCGCAGCCCCCAACCTGACCCTGGTCTTCCTGCCCAGCCGCGAGCTGGCCTACTGGAAGGGCAAGACCCCCGCCGTGCCCCCCTACGAGGACTACTACCCCGGCCCCGAGGCCGCCCCCGTCCTGGGCCTGTCCATCTCCGCCGAAGAGGCCCTCCCCGATGGCGAGGTCCAGCGGGTCCTCAAGGACTACCGCACCCGCATGGCCCGCTTGGGCGCGAAAGACAGCCCCCTCATCCTCCTGGGCAGTGCCGAGTGCCGGGAGACCGAAAAGCTCGAGTGCCTCCGCCCCGTGGGCGACTTCGACGGCACCGCGGGATGGTGGGGGCCCTGGGGGAACCTGACCGCTGAGGTCCGCCCCGACCCCGCCCCCGGCGCCTGCGTGGACGCTGACCCCGGGGTGGGACACCTGGCCCTCACCACCAGCGACCCCGAGGGCAAGGCGGACTGGTACGCCGGCGGCTTCACCATCCCCGTCCCCGAGGACGCCCGGGACTGGACCGTGGCCGGCGCCCTGGTCTTCTGGGCCGCAGCCGAGAAGGGCGCCCGGCTGGGCCTCCAGGTGGACCTCTGCGACGGCTCCACCACCCGCTGCCCCCCCAGCGAGCCCTGCTGCAAGGACGAACTCTGGACCGCCCTGCTGAACATCGAAGGGGAAGCCTTCGCCCCCTACGCCCTGCCCTTTGACGCCTTCAAGCCCCCCGCGGGCGTGGACAGCGGCCCCCTGAACCTGGCGGGCGTGCGCGCCGTCAACCTCCATGTCTTCCGGGTGGCCCCCGGGGACGGCACCATCCTCATGGATGCCCTGGCCCTGGCCCGCCTGGCCAACGACAACCGCTGCTCGGCGGCGCGCCACTCCCTGGTCTCCCAGTTCCTCTCACCCACCCTGTGCAGTGCCACCCCCCGGATCCTGGCCGTGGTCCTCAACTGGTCCGTGGAGCGTAGCCCGGGCACCGTGGTGGATCGCCGGGTCACGGACCGCTTCTTCCTGAAGAACCTCCTGGATGCCGCCTGCTTCTCGGCGGTCTGGTGACCACCCCTTCCAGCCCAATTTTGCTTGACTAAACGGCCTCTTGGGGCTCTACTGCGCCGCGAAAAGTTTGACGGGCGCCCGGGGCCTGGAATGTTCCATAACCATTCAGTACGGAGACTTGCACAATGGCCAACAGAAGAATGATCATGGTGGACGGCAACGAGGCTGCGGCCTCGGTGGCCCATCGCACAAACGAGGTCATCGCCATCTACCCCATCACCCCCTCGTCCAACATGGGCGAGCACGCTGACGCCTGGTCCGCCGAGGGCAAGAAGAACATCTGGGGCGTGGTCCCCGATGTGGTCGAGATGCAGTCCGAGGCGGGCGCCGCCGGGGCCGTCCACGGGGCCCTCCAGACGGGCGCCCTGACCACCACCTTCACGGCCTCCCAGGGGCTCCTGTTGATGATCCCCAATATGTACAAGATCGCCGGCGAGCTGACGGCCCACACCATGCATGTGTCCGCCCGCACCGTGGCCACCCATGCCCTGTCCATCTTCGGGGACCACTCCGATGTGATGGCCTGCCGCCAGATTGGCTTCGCCCTGCTGGCCTCCAACTCCGTGCAGGAGGTCCACGACCTGGCCATCGTCTCCCAGGCCGCCACCCTCAAAAGCCGGATCCCCTTCCTGCACTTCTTCGACGGCTTCCGCACCTCCCACGAGGTCATGAAGATCGAAGAACTGACCAACGACGACCTGCTGGCCATGCTGGACCCCGCCGCCATCGCCGCCCATCGCGCCCGGGCCCTGTCCCCCGATCACCCCCTGCTGCGCGGCACCGCCCAGAACCCCGACGCCTACTTCCAGGCCCGGGAGGCCTGCAATCCCTTCTACGACGCCTGCCCCGCCATCGTGCAGCAGGAGATGGACCGCTTCGCCGCCCTCACGGGCCGCGCCTACCACCTGTTTGACTACGAAGGCGCCCCCGACGCCGAGAAGCTGATAATCCTCATGGGCAGCGGCGCCGAGGCCGTCCACGAGACCGTGGACTACCTGCGGGCCCGGGGCGAGAAGGTGGGCGTCCTCAAGGTCCGCCTCTTCAGGCCCTTCTCCATGAAGGATTTCCTGGCCGCCATCCCCAAGACCGTCAAGTCCATCTGCGTGCTGGACCGCAACAAGGAACCCGGCGCCGCCGGCGAGCCCCTCTACCAGGATGTGCTCACGACCTTCGCCGAGGCCCGCGCCGAGGGCAAGCTGCCCACCACCGTGGACCCCATCATCGTCAGTGGGCGCTACGGCCTGTCCTCCAAGGAGTTCACGCCGGCCATGGTCAAGGCCATCTACGACAACCTGGCCGCCGCCAAGCCCCGGAACCACTTCACCATCGGCATCAACGACGACGTGACCCACCACTCCCTGCCCTACGACGAGACCTTCATCACCGAGGGCGACGAGGTCTTCCGCGGCGTGTTCATCGGCCTGGGCGCGGACGGCACCGTGGGCGCCAACAAGAACTCCATCAAGATCATCGGCGACGAGCCCGGCAACTTCGCCCAGGGCTACTTCGTGTACGACTCCAAGAAGTCCGGCACCGTCACCACCTCCCACCTGCGCTTTGGCCCCAAGCCCATCCGCAGCACCTACCTGGTGAACACCGCCAAGTTCGTGGGCGTGCACCAGTTCGTGTTCCTGGAAAAATACGATGTGCTGAAGTACGCCTCCAAGGGCGCCGTGTTCCTCCTGAACGCCCCCTTCAGCAAGGACGAGATCTGGGATCGCCTGCCCTACGAGGTCCAGGCCACCATCATCGAGAAGCAGCTTCGCTTCTACACCATCGACGGTTACACGGTGGCCCGGGACACCAACATGGGCACCCGCATCAACACCATCATGCAGACTTGCTTCTTCGCCATCTCCGGCGTCCTGCCCAAGGATGACGCCATCGCGAAGATCAAGAACTCCATCAAGAAGACCTACGGCGCCAAGGGCGAGGATGTGGTGAAGGCCAACTATGAGGCCGTGGACCACACCCTGGCCAATCTCCACGAGGTGAAGGTCCCCGGGGCCCCCACCGCCACCGTGAAGCGCCCCCCCATGGTCAGCGCCCAGGCCCCTGATGTGGTCCGCAATGTCTGCGCCGTGCTCCTCGCCGGCGAGGGCGACCGCCTGCCCGTCAGCGCCTTCACCCCCGATGGCACCTGGCCCACCGCCACCTCCCAGTGGGAGAAGCGCAATGTGGCCATGGAGATCCCCATCTGGCAGTCCGAGATCTGCATCCAGTGCAACAAGTGCGCCCTCATCTGCCCCCACGCCGCCCTGCGGCCCAAGCTCCTGGATGACGCCCAGCTTGCCCTGGCCCCCAAGGCCTTCAAGTCCGTGCCCTACAAGGCCCCCGACTTCAAGGGCAAGCACTTCGCCCTCCAGGTTGCCCCCGAGGACTGCACCGGCTGCGGCATGTGCGTGGCCATGTGCCCCGCCAAGGACAAGGCCGACCCCACCCGCAAGGCCCTCATCCTTGAGGACCGCATCGCCAATGTGGCCCGGGAGGCCGAGAACTTCGCCTTCGTCATGTCCCTGCCCGACCTGGACCGTCGAGAGGTCAAGCGCATCGATGTGAAGGGCAGCCAGTTCTTCCGGCCCCTCTTCGAATTCTCCGGCGCCTGCGCCGGCTGCGGCGAGACCCCCTATGTGAAGCTGCTGACCCAGCTCTTCGGCGACCGGCTCCTCATCGCCAACGCCACGGGCTGCAGCTCCATCTACGGCGGCAACCTGCCCACCACTCCCTACAGCCAGGATCAGAACGGCCGCGGGCCCGCCTGGTCCAACTCGCTCTTCGAGGACGCCGCCGAGTTCGGCTTTGGCTACCGCCTCTCCGTGGACATGCAAAAGACCATCGCCGAGACCCTGTGCAAGACCCTGGCCCCCGCCCTGGGCGACGACCTGGTCGCCTCCCTGGTGGGCTCGGACCAGACGGACGAAGCGCAGATCGTGGCCCAGCGCGAGCGCGTCACCGCCCTCAAGGCCAAGCTGGCGGGCATCAATGACCCCAAGGCCCGCGCCCTGGAGACCGTGGCCGACCTGCTGGTCCGCAAGAGCATCTGGATGGTGGGCGGCGACGGCTGGGCCTACGACATCGGCTACGGCGGCCTGGACCACATCATCGCCAACAACCGCGATGTGAACCTCCTGGTCCTGGACACCGAGGTCTACTCCAACACCGGCGGCCAGGCCTCCAAGTCCACCCCCCTGGGCGCCGCCGCCAAGTTCGCGGCCTCCGGCAAGTCCATCCACAAGAAGGACCTGGGCCTCATGGCCATGAGCTACGGCCACGCCTATGTCGCCAAGGTGGCCATCGGCGCCAAGGACGCCCAGACCGTCAGGGCCTTCCAGGAGGCCGAGAGCTTCCGCGGGCCCTCCATCATCATCGCCTACAGCCACTGCATCGCCCACGGCTACGACCTGCGCAATGGTCTGACCCAGCAGAAGCTGGCGGTGGACTCGGGCGTGTGGCCCCTCTTCCGCTTCGACCCGCGCCTCACGGAGGAAGGCAAGAACCCCTTGCAGCTCGACTCCAAGGCCAACGGCACCACCACCGTGCAGGAGTACATGAACAACGAGACGCGCTTCCGCATGGTCAAGAAGATGAACCCCGCCCGCTACGAGTGCCTGGCCAAGGCCAGCGCCGAGTACACCGCCCGTCAGGTCCAGCTCTACGAGCAGCTCGGCGCCCT
>CAZMEC010000208.1:0-5890 GCA_964565265.1 uncultured Myxococcales bacterium | reverse complement strand
AGCCCTGCACCAGGCTTCGCAGTTCGCAGATGTTGGGCAGGCGCTTGGAGTCTTCCTCGCAGGCCGCCTTGGCCACGGCCCAGGTCTGAATGCCGTCCATGCGCTTCCACCCCAGGTTGCCCACGGGGGCGCACTTGGAGCCCTGCATGGTGTCCTCAAAGAACACCGTGTCCTGCAGGACCGTGTCCTCAAGGGCCACATCCGGGGCACTGGTATCATCCCAGAAGGTGTCCGACCCAACCTCGGTCAAGTCCACCCGATCGGCGTCCTCAAACACACCCTCAGTGTGATAGTCCTGGGTGCCAAGGTCTCCAGGCTCCGCGCTGTCCAGGCCCCCATCGGTGGCCACCTGGTCCAGGGGCTCGGCCTCGTCGCCGCCCAAAAATCCATCCAGGTTCTGCTGATCGTTCCCGTACTGGTCAGCCCCCAGACCATCCTTGTTCAGGTCTTCCTTGGCGGCCTCTGAACAAGCGAGGCCAAGGCCCAGAATCAGACCAACCATCCACATTCCAACGCTCTTCATGGGCTGCTCCAATGGTGGTGTTACGGGCGCGATTCTGCCCCAGGGGTCTCCCCGGGTGCAAGGGTTTCTTCCTGGAACTGAAGCTCCACCCGGCGGTTGGCGCTGCGGCTCTCCTCGCTGAAGCTGGCGTCCGCCGGGGCCGAGCTGCCTAGCCCCTCAGGTCCCAGGCGCTCCCCCGGCACCCCCAGGGCTTGCAGGGTCCGGGCCACGGACTGGGCCCGTTGCAGCGACACCTTCCGCTTGCCCGCCTCGCTGCCCAGGTGGTCCGAGTGCCCCAGCACCTTGAGCCTCAGCGGCGGCAGCGCGGCCAGCAGCGCCGCCACGGATTGCAACAGGGCTCGGTGCTCCCGGCCCACCAGCACGGAGTTGGGCCGGAAGGGCAGGGGGATGGTGCTGGTCTTCAGGTTCTGCATGGCAAAGGGCGCCAGGTCCGGGGCCCCGTCCTGGTCCTCAAAGCCGTTCCAGGTCTCGGCCGCCAGCGGCGCCGCGTCAACCCCGTCCCCCAGGCCATCCCCGTCGTTGTCCGGGTCGGGGCAGCCGTCGGAGTCTTCAAACTGGTCCAGGTCCTCCATCTGCCCCCGGCAAAGATCAAAGGCATCAGCCACCCCGTCGGCGTCCCCATCCGGGCGGCCAGCCAAGCGCCTTAGCCCCCAGTCCTCCCCGGGCGCCGGTGGTGGTGGCGGCCCCCCGAAGGAGGCCCCCCAGAACACCCCAAAGCCCCCCTCCGCCGCATCTCCGAAGACCGTCTCAAAGGTCCAGCTCCGGTCCAGCCGGTACTGCACATGCCCCTCCCGCCCGTTGGTGTCCGGCGGTGCGTTGTGGTGGTACACGGTCTCCACATACAGCGTTCGGCTGACCTGCTTGCCCACCGTCACGATGGGCTGGCTCACATTGCTGCCAAAGCCCAGCCCCAGGTTGTCCACCCCGATGCGATCGAACAGTTGCTTCTTCAGGGACGGGTTGTGGAAGCGCTCGACCAGCTCGGCGGCGCGCTTGCGCACCTCTCCGTTGCTGTCATCCACGGCGTCCGGGGTGCCCATGATCAGCAGGCTCAGGATGCTGTACTCGGGCAGGTGAGGCAGGGACACCAGCACCAATTCGGGCTTCCGCAGGGGCCCCACGAGGGCCACCAGCACATGGGTGTCAATGACCAGCGAACGCGCCACCAGCTTGATCACGGGCTCCGTGGGGTCCGCCTCCGGGGCCGCGTCCGGGTCCTCCGCCAGCAGTCCCCCGCCGCCCCCCCCGGCCTCCCTGCGCAGGTTGCCCTCGGCCAGGCTGAGGAACCCGCCCTTCACCTCGAAGTCGTTGTCGAACAGCCTGAAGGTGGCGCCGGGCTTGATGTCCAGGCCTCCCTCCACTGCGACCAACTCGGCCCGCCGGGTCAGCTTCAGGGTGCCCGCCAGGGTCAGGTCCGCCTGCCCGCCCTTCAAGCGGAACCCGTCAGGGATGGCCAGGGCAAACTCGAAGCGCCCCGTGGTCCCCGTGAACAGCCCCGCCGCGCCTCCGTCCCCCAGCCAACCCAGCACCTTCACGGAAGGATTGGAGGGCACGGGCCGCAGCTCCGGCAGTTCCTCCCCGGTAAGCTTCAGCCAACCTTCGCGGATCTCCGTGGCCACCCGGGTGTCCCCCGGCGAGGCCTCCAGCGTCACCTTCACCTTGGCGTCCGCCAGGCCCACGGGCAGGCCCTCCACCAGTACGGGGAAGCCCTGCACCTGGCCGGTCAACTCGCCCTTGGCCTGCCACGCAGACCACAGCCCCGTCTCAGGTGGGGGGCCGGGGGGGCTGGCAAGCAACTCCAGGCTGCCGTTGGCCTCCAGCCTGCCCGGGTCCCCTTGACCCTGGAACTTGACCAGCTCCAGGCGTTGCCCCGAGGCCTGAAGCTCCAGCACCACTTGCCGCAGGCGGCGCTTGACTGGTACCAGGGTGAAGGCCGCGCCGCCTCCGTCCCCTGGTCCCGCGCCACCGTCCCCAAGTTCGGAGGCCAGCACCACCGCCCGGCCCTCAAGTTGGGGCTGTCCCAGGGTGCCACCCAGGGTGAGGTCCGCCTCCAGGCGCCCCTCCGGGGCCCCCACTGCCAGGGGCAGGAAGGGGGCCAGCAGGGGAAGGCCCAGGCCAACCTTCAAGCTGCCCTCCAGGGAGGAGGGTTCCAGCGGTTTCTTGCTTCGTCGCAGGGCCACCAGGGGGATCCCGGTGGTCACTCGGGCCACCACCAGGTCCTCCCCGAAGCGCAGGTCCAGGGTCTGGGTCCTGGGGCCTCCCTTGAGGTGAATGGCCACAGGGTGAGTGCCCTGGCGCTCCACCGTGAGCTGGCCCTCCAGGCGGCCCTCAAAGGCCAGGTTGTCCAGGCTGCCCTGGGCCACCAGCCGGGCCTCCAGCGCCGCCTCCGTCCCCACCGGCAGTTGCAGGAAGGGCCTCAGCCGTCGGCGGTCCAGGCGGGTGGCCTCAAGGTCCAAGGAGAGCTCCTTGGCGTCAAGCCAAAGGGTCTTTTTGCTCAGGTAGTCAAGGACGAGATTCAGCGCCCCCGTCCCCGTCAGCCAGGGCCCCTGGTCGTCCGCCAGGGCCAAGGTCAGGGTGGTCTGCGTCCCCTGGCGCACCAGGGTCCCCGAGAGGCTGCCCAGGGCCTCGCCCCTGAAGCCCAGGGCGGGGCATTGGAACTCAAGCTTGAGGTCCGGGTTCTTCACCGTCCCGGCCAGGGTGCCCCGGAGGGCCAGGTCGCCGCTCAGGGCCAGCCAGGGCCAGCGCCGGGTGAGGGCGCCCAGGTCCAGCCTCGCCAGTTCCAGGGCGCCGTTCAGGGGGCCGTCCTGCAGTTCCAAGTTGCCCTGGGTACCCAGGGCCAGGGGCAGCAGGGCCTGGAGGCTGCCCTCCGCGGCGCCCCCCGCCAGGGTGGCCTCCAGCCGGGCGCCAGCGGGGTCGGGGCCCAGGGCCGCGTGGAAGGTGAGGGTGCCCAGACCCAGGCCCGACAAGCCGATGGCCGGGGCCGACAGTGCCAGGTCCTTCCAGGTGCCCTCGGTGTCGGTGCGGACGGCAAGGGTGGTGTCCGCGCTACCCGTCAGGCCCCCCAAGCCCCCCCAGCCAGCGAAGACGGCCTCCAGGGCGGTCTGATAGGAGAGGGAGAGGTCGAAGGCTTGGACGGCGGGTGGAGGTGTTGGGGTGGGAGGTGTTGGGGTGGGGGGTGTTGGGGTCGAAAGTGTTGGGGTCGAGAGTGTTGGGGTGAGGGGTGTTGGGGTGGGAGGTGTTGGGGTGGGAGGTGTTGGGGTGGGAGGTGTTGGGGTGGGCTGGGCGCTCAGGGGGGCGGCCAGCAGGAGGAGCAGCGCCAGGGTGGTGAGGATGGTTTTCATCAGAAGGCCTCCCCAAGTCCGAAGTAGAGGCCCCAGCCGGGCTCGCCGGTGTAGACCCCCGGGTCGTTCAGGCGAAAGCCCGCGTCCAGGCGCACCAGGCCCAGGGGGCTGAGGTACCGCAGGCCCGGACCCGCGGCGTAGTTCCATTCGGAGACCTTGTAGGTTGCCTCCGCGGCCTGCACATCTCCCAGGTCGAAGAAGCCCACGAGGTAGAGTTGGCCCACGGCCCGGAAGCGCAGTTCCAGGTTGCCTTGGACCAGGGTGTAGCCGCCGATGGGGATGACGGTGCAGTTGCCGCCGTTGGCGTCGCATTCCTGGATGCGGGGGGAGAGGCGGCGGGAGGCCCAGCCACGCAGGGTGCTGGGGCCACCCAGGTAGTACTTCAGGTTGATGGGGGCGCCGGGGCTGTCGCCGTAGGGCAGGATGAGGCCGGTCTTCAGTTGGGAGGCGAACTGCAGCCGGGAGGCGGGGCGCCAGTAGGCGCGCAGGCCCGCGTCCAGGCGTTGATAGTCGAAGTGGCCGCCGAAGGGGCCGCCGGCCAGGGCCGAGGTGGTCTCCAGGATGAGGCCGTTGCGGGGGCTTTGGATGCTGTCGGCGAAGAAGGCGCTGGCGCCGAACTCCAGGAAGGAGAGGACGAAGGGGTCGCGGAAGTCTCGGCCCAGCAGGGAGGCGTTGGCGTCCAGTTTGGCATTGGTGTTGAAGAAGTCCACGGCCTGGAGGTTGTGGGACAGGGCCAGGTGCAGCCAGCCCAGGAACCAGCGGTCCACGCCGAAGCGGTTGCGGGGCGAGTAGTACTGGTAGCCCTCCTGGAGGTTCACATCGAAGCCCGGGACGAGGGACCAGACCAGGTGCTTCTCGAGGAGACCTTTGCGGGTGAACTTGGGCTCCAGGGTCAGCACCGGGCCCTGCAGGAAGGGGTCCCAGGGGTTGGGCATCTGGGCCCAGCCCGCCACCGTGTGCAGGTCCAGCCGGGTGAGGTTTCCAAAGAGGTTGGTGTGGGTGTAGTCGGCCACCGCCTGTTCCTGCCAGCGGATGGTCTCGATGCTGATCTGGGCGCCCAGGCGGAGGCGCTGGGGCTCTGCCTCACTGACCTTGACGATGACCGGCACCTGGCCGTCCGTCACGCTGTCAGCGGTGCGGGCGGACACGGAGCGGAAGACCCGGGTGGACTTGACGGCCTCTTCCAGTTGGCGCAGGAGCATGGGCGAGAAGGGGCGGCCCTGGGCGAACTCGGCCTCCCAGTCCAGGGGGCGCTGGGGGACCAGCTTGAGGCCCTCGAAGGAGATGGCGCCGATGCGGGCGGGTTCGCCGGGATCCAGGGAGAAGGAGACCTGGGCCTGACCGGCGGCTTCCTGGACCTCGGCCTTGCCTGAGCTGCGGGCCAGCGGGTGGCCGGCGACCAGGAGGGCCTGGCGCAGGTTGCCCAGGCAGTCGTTGAAGCGGGGGATCTCGAAGGGGGCGCCGGGGGCGAGGGGGCAGGCCGCCTCCACCGCCTGCCGAAGCTTGGGGGAGGAGGGGGCCTGGGCCCAGTTGAAGTCCAGGGTGCTGACCCGAGTGACGGGGCCCTCCTCAACGGTAATGAAGAGGTCCACCTTGGGCTTGCCCTTGACGGGCCTGGCCCGCAGTTCCAATACCTGGGCGCGGTGGTAGCCGTGGGCTCGGTAGAGGTCCAGAAGGCGGGCGCGGTCCACGGCCAGCAGGGCCTCGTCGAAGGGGGCGTCATCCCCCCAGAACCAGGAGGAGGTCTCCCCAGCAAAGAGGTGATCCAGCACCCGGGCCTTGGAGAAGCGCTGCACCCCAGCCAGCCGGACCTCCCGGACCAACTGCCCCCGCCCCACCACCTGATAACGCTGGCCCGAGCAGGCCACCAAAGCCAGCAGCAAGGGCAGCAACCAAAGCCTCCGGGCAAAAACAAAAGCCATGGGCACCTCCAAGCGGGATGCCCCAAAGCTAGCCGGTGGCCCACCCAGCGTCAAGGGCGAGGGCAGCGCCCGGGGATGGACACGATGGACAGGATGGACACGAT
>CAZMEC010000207.1:0-5894 GCA_964565265.1 uncultured Myxococcales bacterium | reverse complement strand
TGTCCGGGAAGCTGATGGCGTAGACGCGCTGAAGCTGCTTGTTCTGGGCGTCGCCGCGCCAATAGGCGCCGGCCACCTTGAGGCACTTCACGGCCTTGATCCGGCCGGTGTTCGGCAGATGGGGGCCGCGGCAAAGGTCCACGAAGTCACCCTGGCGATAGGCCGTGATGGTGCCCTCGGGCAGATCGTTGATCATCTCGACCTTGTAGGGGTTGTCCGCGAACAGCTTGAGGGCCTCGGCCTTGGACAGCTCCAGGCGTTCGATGGGCAGATCCTGGGAGGCCAGTTCCTGCATGCGCTTGTCAATGGCTTCAAGGTTGTCTTCGGTGAGGGGCGGCACATCAAAATCGTAATAGAAGCCCTCCTCCACGGACGGCCCGATGGTGGGCTTGGCCCCAGGGTAGAGCTGCATCACGGCCTGGGCCAGCAGGTGGGCACTGGAGTGACGGAATACATCCCGGCCCTCGTCGCTGTCGAAGGTCAGGATCTTGACCTTCCCGTCGTGGGGGATGGGGCGGGTCAGGTCAATGATGGCCCCGTCCAGGTCCAAAGCAGTGGCCGCGCGGGCCAGGCCCCCGGAGATGCTGGTGGCGAGATCCAGGCCGGTGGAGCCGGCGGGCATGATTCGCTCGCTGCCATCAGGCAGAACAAGATGAAGATCGGACATCGGAGTACTCCAATTCGTTGCAGGATTTCAAGCTTGGCGCAGGCCCTGGGGGATGCTCAGACGCTGATCTTGCCGGAGAGCACGAAGGCGATGATGAGCGCGTAGATGACCAGGGATTCCACCAGAGCCAGGGCCAGGATCATGGGGGGCAGGATGGCGTTCTTCGCCCCCGGATTCCGGGCTATACCAGACAACGCGGCGGCGCCCGCCAGACCCTGCCCGATGGACCCACCAAGGGCCGCAAGGCCAATGGCCAGACCGGCCGCCAGGGCCAGATAACCGTTGGTCGGGTCGGCGCCGCCGGTGGTAGTGGTAGTGGCAGCCTCCTCAGCAAAGGCCACCGCAGGCAGCAGCAGGGCGTTCAGCACAACAGCCAGAAACCCGATCCCAGTCTTGACAAGAGCACGCATTCATTCCTCCTTTGGGGACTCATGGCCAGGGGACTCCTCCGTGGCCAGCGCAATATACACTACACTCAACAAACAGAAAACCAGGGTCTGCACAAAGGCCACCAGCAGGCCCAGAAACATCATCGGAATGGGCACGAAGAGGACCCCGAAGGACAGGAAGATGGCGGTCACCTTGTGGTCCCCCATCATGTTGCCCATGAGTCGAACCCCCAGGGACACGGGGCGCACCAGGTGACTGATCAGCTCAATGAACAGCATCAGGATCATGAGGGGCAGGGCGTACCATTTCTGGATGGGGCCAAGGAACTCCTTGAGGTAGCCAAGGCCGTGCACCTTGAGGCCGTAATAGTGGGTCACGAAGAACACGATGAGGCCAAGGCCAAGGGTCGTATTCAGCACCGCCGTGGGGGGCAGGAAGCCGGGGACCATGCCCAGAAGGTTGCAGCTCAGGATGAAGAAGGCGAAGGCCGCAATGAGGGGGAAGAAGAAATGTGCGCGCCTTTCATCCATCAGGCCGCTCATGAAGGAGAGTACAGCCTCAGCCAGCATCTCAAAGACTCCGAAGACCCCCATCTTCTCGTCAGGCACGACGGGAGGCCGGGCGCGCATCCGCAGGAAGACCAGCAGGCTGCCCGCAAGCAGCAACAGCACCACCAGCAGGGCCATGAAGACATGGGTCACCTGGGAGGGGGCCTTGTGTTCAATCCAGGTGGGATGGGGGGCCAGCAACTGCATGGCGTTGTGGACCAGCCCCGGGAAGAGCTGCTGGACCAGACTCCAGTGGTCCTCTGAGGGCCAGGGTTGCCCGTGGTGGGGCAACGGCAGGTGGCGGTTCTCCACCTGGGTCGACAGGACCCCAAGCAGCAGCACCGCCGCAGCAATCAGCAGGTATTTAGCCCTTTTGTTCATCCCCATCCCGCGAAGCCCTGCCCGCCAGTTGGCTGAGCAGCATCACCACGAGCCCCGCCGTGAAACCACCCACCACGGGCAGAACGGGCAACCGGGCCACCGCCAGCAGGCACCATACAGCGGCGCCCAGCACAGCGAACTTGGCCAGGCTGAAGGGCAGCAACATGGCCGCGGACTTCAGACCCTTGCCGCCGAGCATCCGGGCGGTAAGCACCAGCAGCAGCAGTTCCAACAACGCCACCACCATACCGCCAAGGAAACCCAGGGACGGGTCCCGCATTCCCAGGGCCCAGAGGGTGCCGCCACCAAGGGTTGCGACGCCAACCTGGACCAGCATTGTCCGCAACACAAATCCCATCAGTCAGCCTTTTCATCATTGCCCTGGGCGGCCTTCATGGCCCTCCAGAGATTCACGAAGCCTGCCACGGTGCCCAGCAGCACCCCCGCCAGCATCAGCCAGGGTTTGGTGCCGGCCTTGCCATCAAGGAAGTCGCCGACGAGGTAGCCAAGCCCCACCGAGAGGGCCAGCTCCAGGCCAGTGGTGCCAAACCGGGCGGTGGACCGAAGCCCCTTGCCGTAGGCAAACCAGCGCTGGTTTCTGCCGGCAGGTTTCATGGGCGGGATTCTGCAACGGCCCCGGCTGCGTTGGCAAGGGTTTTCCTGGCTGCCTCAAGCATTGCTGGCGACCCGGATGCGCAGGCCCCCGTGGGGAATGGTCAGGACCCGCCCAGTGGCGGCGCCCAGGCCCCTTTGAAAGGCCCCCAATACCTGGTCGTCGGGCACCAGGATCAGGTACTTCCACCCCGCCCAGTGGGTGCGGAGCCGCGCCCCAATGGCCTCATAGAAGGGGCCCGAGGCAAGGGGCTGGGCCAGCGGCGCTTCAGTCCCCTCGGGCGTGGTCCCCTCGGGGGCTGCATAGGAGCGGGAGGCCAGCCGCAGCCCGTAGGGAGGGTTCAGGAATACCAGGCCTGGGGCCCCGGCCGGAGGCTGGAGGTTGAAGAAGTCCTTGGTGGCTACCGTGATGGCGGCCGCAAAGCCCCCGTTGGCGGCGTTGCGCTTGGCGGTGCTGACGGCCTGGGGGGAGATGTCTGAGGCCAGGATCTTGGGGCCACCATCGGCGGCCTTCGCCTCCAGCCCCCCGGCGCCCCCCCCTAGAACCTTGACCAGGTGGTTGAAGGAGGCCTCGCGGTAGGAGGGCCAGGCCTGGAACAGGAAGGAGCGGCCAAGGGCAGGGGCGGCCTTGGCGGCGATGGAGGCGGCCTCAATGGAGACGGTG
This sequence comes from uncultured Myxococcales bacterium, assembly GCA_964565265.1. GTDB lineage: Bacteria > Myxococcota_A > UBA9042 > CAIXZC01 > CAIXZC01 > CAIXZC01. The sequence goes on along the minus strand of CAZMEC010000207.1, from coordinate 2,632 downwards.
CCCGAGCCACACATGGGGTCCACCAGGGTCCGGGTGCCGTCGTAGCCCGCCCACAGGAGCAGCCCCGCGGCCAGGGTCTCGCGCAGAGGGGCGGCGCCCGGTTCAAGGCGATAGCCGCGGCGGTGGAGGTGCTCGCCGCTGGAGTCCAATGACACCGTGAGGCGATTGGACTCGAGGCGCAGCATGAAGCGCTGGACGCCGCCGGAGTCCGCATCCGAGAGGCGAGTGATGACGGGGGGCGGGGTGAGGCCAGCCTCTTGGAAGTGCCGGGTCAGGCCATCCAGAAAGGGGCGCAGCAGCATGGCATCGCCCTTGATTCGGGAGGCCCGGGCGCTGAGTTGGAACACCAGGGGGATGGCGGGGGCAAGGTACAGCTCCCAGGGCACCCCAAGGGCCAGCGCAAAGACCGCCTCTGGCGCGCCGGCGGGGGCCCCGGAGAGCACCCTCAGGAGGACGCGATTGGCGCTGCGCAGGGTCAGGTTGGCCAGATAGGCGTCGGGAAGCTTGGCGTTGAAGGAGACGCCCCCGGGGATGACCGACAGGTCTGTCAGGGTGGGAGCGGGCAGCCCCTTTGGTTTCGACGGGGCCTCCAAGCCGCGCGGGCCGGGGACCGAATCCAAGCCGCGCACGACGAAAGCGGATCCCTCCCGCAAACCCTGCAACTCGGCGGCCACAACCTCCTCCAGCCCAGGGGCACAGGGGCAGAACCACCGATGTACGGGGCCGTGGACATGTTTGCGAATCCGGCGCTCAAGGCCGCCGGCGGAAGACTGGGTGGTGATTTGAGTAGTCATGGGAGCCTTGTAGCATGAAAGAGGACAAAGGAGGAACTGGGGACTTCGTTGCTGCAAGAGGGAAGTGAGGACAGTCCCCGAAACGCGATATGAAATCAGGACCGTCCCCGGGGCGCGAGGCTTAGTTGGAGATGCGCATGCGGTAGAAGGAGCGCCAGATGAAGACCATGGCCACGGCCAGGAACACAGCCGCCAGGATGGTGGGGGTGGTGTTGTTCACAACGGCGGTGAACTGCTCGGCGTCGGGGTGGCGGATCTTCTCGGCCAACTCCACAGCCAGCACGCCAAAGAGGGTCGTGAACTTGATGACGGGGTTCATGGCCACGGAGGAGGTGTCCTTGAAGGGATCGCCCACGGTGTCGCCAACCACGGAGGCGTCGTGCAGGGGGGTGCCCTTCTGCTTCATTTCCGTCTCCACGATCTTCTTGGCGTTGTCCCAGGCGCCGCCGGCGTCAGCCATGAAGATGGCCTGGTAGAGGCCGAAGATGGCGATGGAGATGAGGTAGCCGATGAAGAGGAAGGGGTTGATGAAGGAGAAGGCCAGGGTCGTGAAGAACACGCCCAGGAAGATGTTGAACATGCCCTTCTGGGCGTACTGGGTGCAGATCTCGACGACCTTCTTGGAGTCGCCCACATTGGCCTTGCCACCCTCGGTGTCCAGCTTGATGTTCTGCTTGATGAACTCCACGGCACGGTAGGCGCCGGTGGTCACGGCCTGGATGGAGGCGCCGGTGAACCAGTAGATGGTGGAGCCGCCCAGGATGAGGCCCAGGAGGAACAGCGGGTTCTGGATGGACAGGGACTGGGTCACCAGGGCCTCGCCGTAGCCGGCGTTGAGCATCTGGATGATGGAGAACACGAGGGCCGTGGCGCCCACCACAGCGGTGCCGATGAGCACGGGCTTGGCAGTGGCCTTGAAGGTGTTGCCAGCGCCGTCGGCCTCCTCCAGGAAGGACTTGGAGGTCTCGAAGTTCACATTGTAGCCGTAGGTCTTCTTGAGCTCTTCCTTGATGCCAGGGATGGCCTCGATGGTGGACAGCTCGTAGACGGACTGGGCGTTGTCAGACACGGGCCCAAAGGAGTCCACAGCAATGGTCACAGGGCCCATGCCCAGGAAGCCAAAGGCCACCAGACCAAAGGCGAAGACGGCCTCGGCGTGCATGAGGTTGCCCAGGCCCAGGGTGGAGACGGCCCAAGCCACGGCCATGAGAGCCACGATGACGATGCCCATCCAGTAGGCGGAGAAGTTGCCGGCAACCAAGCCCGACAGGATGTTCAGGGACGGGCCACCTTCCTTGGAGGCCGAGATGACTTCCTTGACATGGGCGGAGCTGGTGGAGGTGAAGACCTTGACCAGTTCGGGAATGAGGGCGCCGGCGATGGTGCCGCAGGTGATGATGGTGGACAGCTTCCACCACATGGAGGTGTCCCCGGCCAGGTCAGGGATGAGCAGCGCGGAGACCACATAGGTCATGGCGATGGAGATGACGGAGGTGATCCAGACCAGGGCGGTCAGGGGGTGTTCGAAGTTCATCTTGGGGGCGTCGGCGTAGAGCTTCTTGGCAATGGCCTCGTTGATGAAGTAGGACACGCCGGAGGTGACGATCATCATGACGCGCATGGCGAAGATCCAGACCAGCAGCTGAATCTGGACGGCGGGGTCGCCGACGGCCAGGAGGATGAAGGTGATGAGGGCCACGCCGGTCACGCCGTAGGTCTCAAAGCCGTCGGCGGTGGGGCCCACGGAGTCGCCGGCGTTGTCACCGGTGCAGTCGGCGATGACGCCGGGGTTGCGGGCGTCGTCTTCCTTGATCTTGAAGACGATCTTCATGAGGTCG
>CAZMEC010000206.1:0-5899 GCA_964565265.1 uncultured Myxococcales bacterium | reverse complement strand
GAGGCCGTCCACGCAGATGCCGCCGTTCTTGCAGGGGTAGGGGTTGCAGTCGTTGATATTGCCGCACACCACGCCGTTGCCTTCGTAGCCCGGCCGGCAGGAGCAGACGAAGCTGCCGGCGGTGTTCTGGCAGGAGGCGTTGGTGGAGCAGTTGCTCTTGCCGGTGGCGCACTCGTCGGCGTCGGTGCAGGTTTTGCCGTTGCCTTCCCAGCCGCTCTTGCAGACGCAGTTGTAGGTGCCAATGGCGTTGACGCAGCCGGCGTTGGAGTCGCAGGTGAACTGGCCGGTGGCGCATTCATCCAGGTCGCTGCAGTAGACGCCCGTGCCCTGCCAGCCCTGGTCGCAGGCGCAGGTGAAGCTGCCCTGGGTGTTGGCGCAGGTGGCGTGCTGGTCGCAGTTGTGGGTGGAGGTGCTGCACTCGTTCACATCCACGCAGAGCTTGCCGTCCCCTTCCCAGCCGCTGTTGCACAGGCACTTGTAGTTACCCATGGTGTTGGCGCACTTGGCGTTGGCGTCGCACTCGAAGGCGCCTTCGGCGCACTCATCCACATCGCTGCAGTAGACGCCGTTGCCCTGATAACCCGGGTTGCAGGTACAGGTGAAGGTGCCCTGGGTGTTGGCGCAGGTGGCATTGGCGTGGCAGTTGTCGGTCTCCAGGGCGCATTCGTCCAGGTCGTAGCAGACCTTGCCGTCGCCTTCCCAGCCGGCGTTGCACAGGCAGTTGTAGCTGCCGATGGTGTTGGCGCACTTGGCGTTGGCGTCGCACTCAAAGGAGCCCTCGGTGCACTCGTCCACATCGTTGCAGTACACGCCGTTGCCCTGGTAGCCGGCCTTGCAGGTGCAGGTGAAGCTGCCGTCCACATTGGCGCAGGTGGCGTTCTTGTGGCAGTTGGCGGTGCCCTCGGCGCACTCGTCCAGGTCGTAGCAGGTCTTGCCGTCCCCATCCCAGCCGGGGTTGCAGGCGCAGTTGTAGGCGCCGACGGTGTTGACGCACTTGGCGTTCAGGTCGCATTCGAACTCGCCGTTGGCGCACTCATCCACATCGCTGCAGAAGACGCCGTTGCCCTGGTAGCCGGGCTTGCAGGTGCAGGTGAAGCTACCGTCCACATTGGTGCAGTTGGCGTTCTTGTGGCAGTTGTCGGTCTCGGCGGTGCACTCGTCGTTGTCCAGGCAGGTCTTGCCGTCCCCATCCCAGCCCGCGTTGCAGGTGCACTTGTAGGCGCCGATGGTGTTGACGCACTTGGCGTTGGGGTCGCACTCGAACTCGCCGGAGGAGCACTCGTCCACATCGCTGCAGAAGAGGCCGTTGCCCTGGTAGCCGGGCTTGCAGGTGCAGGTGAAGCTGCCCTCGGTGTTGGCGCACTCGGCGTTCCGGTGGCAGTTGCTGGAGCCCAGCAGGCACTCGTCCACATCGGTGCAGGTCTCGCCGTCGCCGTCATAGCCGGGGTTGCACAGGCAGGCGTAGCTGCCGATGGTGTTCACGCAGGCGGCGTTGGTGTCGCACTGGGCGTCGCCGGTGCGGCACTCGTCCAGGTCGGTGCAGTACTGGCCCGTGCCCTGGTAGCCGGGCTTGCAGGTGCAGGTGAAGCTGCCCTCAGTGTTGACGCAGAGGGCGTTCTTGTGGCAGGTGCTGGTGCCCATGGTGCACTCGTCCAGGTCGCCGCACTGCTTGCCGTCGCCGGTGAAGCCGGGCTTGCAGACGCACTGGAAGCCGCCCACCGAGTTGGTGCAGTCGGCGTTGACGCTGCAGCCGGCGTCGCCGGTGCTGCACTCGTTGCGATCCACGCAGAAGACGCCGGTGCCGTCGAAGCCGGTCTTGCACTTGCACTCGAAGCCGCCCAGGTTGTTGATGCACAGGGCGTTCTTGTCGCAGTTATGGGTGCTGTTGGCGCACTCGTTGAGGTCCGCACAGGTCTTGCCGTCCCCGCTGAAGCCGGCCTTGCACTCGCAGGCGTAGGCCCCCACGGTGTCCTTGCAGGCCGCGTTGGTGTCGCAGGTGAAGGCGCCGGTGGCGCACTCGTCGATGTTGGCGCAGTAGGCCCCGTTGCCATCGAAGCCGGGTTTGCAGGTGCAGGTGAAGCCGCCGTTGGTGTCGGCGCAGGTGGCGTCCTTGTGGCAGGTGTGGGTGCCGGCGCTGCACTCGTTGATGTTGTCGCAGGCCTGGTAGCCGTCGCCAGCGTAGCCGGGTTTGCACTCGCAGCCGAAGCCGCCGACATTGTTGGTGCACCAGGCGTTGGCGTGGCAGTTGTTGCCACCGGTTTCGCACTCGTTGCGGTCGATGCAGACCACCCCGTTGCCGTCGTAGCCGTCGATGCAGGTGCACTGGAAGCTGCCATCAGTGTTGGCGCAGGTGGCCTTGGCGTGACAGTTGTCGGACTCTTCGAAGCACTCGTCGATGTCCGTGCAGGTGAGGCCATCGCCCCGGTAGCCCGGTTTGCAGGTGCAGTCCGGCACGGAGGTCAGGTTGGCCCGGCACTCGGCCTTGGCGGCGCAGATGTTGAGCTTGCTGGCGCAAGTGTTGTACTCCAGCACGGGGATCTCGGCGGAGGGGTCACCCAGGGTGGCCGTCTCCGAGTCCCGCACCAGGGCGGCGCAGGTGATGCGGTTGCCAATCTTCAACATCTGGGCTTCGTTGTTCAGGTCGCTGAGGTCGATGGTCTGCTTCACCACGCCATCCACGGGCTTGCCGTCGATGTACCAGACGAAGGACAGGTAGAGGTCCTCTTCGTCGGCGTCGCCCAGGTCGGGCCAGGGTTCGCCACCGGGGAGCTGGACCACGCAGGACAGCTCGTCCAGGAAGACCACGCCGTCAATCTTGTCCAACTGGGCCTCAAGCTTCTTGGGAGGCGTGTTCAGGATGACCACGGTGGCCTCGCCGGGGATGCCCGTGCCGTGGGGGTCGTTGGGGGTCACGACCACCTTCCAGGTCTCGCCCTTGGCGGTCATGATGGCATCCACATGTTCGTCAGTGATGCCCATGGGCTCGTCGTTGCGGAACCACTCGAAGCTGTAGGTCAGCTCGCTGGAGGGACGGTTCAGGTCTTCCGCGGGTTCGACTATCACGACGAAGAGGTCGCTGATGGTGGTGGGGGTCTCGGGTTCAATCTTCACCAGAGGGGCGCCGGGGAGGGCGTTCACGAAGACCGTCACCGAAGCCTCACCCTCCGCACCCTCGGCATCCGTGGCCTTGCAGGTGATGGTGTGGCTGCCGGGGATGGCTGTGGGCACCTCACCGCTGAGGGTCCAGTCGGCCCCCAGGGGAGCGCTGAACAGGACCTCAAGCACAGCCGAACTGCTGCAGGTGATGGTGATGGTGGTGGGGTCCACCGAATCGTCCGCCACAGTGAGGCCCACGGTCACGACCTCGCCGAAGGGCAGCACGGCGCCATCCTCGGGGGAAGTGATGATGACCTGAGGCTTGTTGTTGAGGCCCAGGTCCTGGTAGGTGTCCGGCAGGGTGTCCGGCGTGGTGTCCAGGAGGGTGTCTGGCAGGGTGTCCAGGTTGGTCACACCGTCCAGGGGGACGAGGTTGTCGCCGACGATGTCCAGGCCGTCACGGCCATAGCCATCAAGCCCGATGCCATCGTTGAACAGGGTGTCGTGGGTGGTGCCGTCCACATCTCCGCCAGATTCTGTGGCGGTACACGAACCCAAAACGAACAACGCCAGCGTGGCGCCAACCAGGAACAAGCCCCTCAGACCAGCCAATTTCAGCATCTGCCCCTCCAATGAATTTACCTGAACCATGGCGCGTATAGTCTCCCGGCCAGGATCAGAAGTCAAATGTGAATTGAGATAACAGAGGTAGAATCTGGGGCTATTTCAGCTTGGATATGGTCGGCGAGAAGTAGCCGTGCTTGGTCTCGCGGGTCTCCTCGATGGTCACAAAGGCGTGGGGGGCCTCTTCCGTGACAACGGCCATGTAACGCCCTGCGTCCTTACGGCGGATGACACTTATCAGCACGGCCACCGGGCCCTTCTTGCCTTCCCCGCGAAGCCTGGTCACCCCAAAGCCCGCTTCGCGCAGCTTGGCGATGAGGTTGTCCGCCCCCCGATGGATGATGACCCGGATGACGCGGTAGCCGAAGGCCAGCTTGGTCTCCAGGGCAATCCCCAGCATGGTCCCGGTGGCGAAGCCCCCCGCGTAGGCCAGAACATTGATTGGGTTGTCAATGTTCTCCATGGCCTTGCCGATGGCCGTGATGAAGATGGCGACCTCCACGAAGCCAATGCCCGCGGCAAGATAGCGACGCCCTTGAATGGAGACAATCATGCGCACCGTGCCAAGGGAGACATCGCAGATGCGGAGACCAAAAATCAACAGGGCGGTAAACAATACTTCCAGTTCCATGATCCTCAACCAGTTCCAGTGACAGCAGGGGTCTGCGGGGACCCCAAAGGCGCCTATGAATAGGGGCAAAGGCACCGTTTGTCCAACGAATTCTTGCCCGTGCTGGCTTGGGGGCCCCTACTGTCCGTCGGGCCTGGCGTGGTCGGCGGGCAGGGCGGGGTCAGGGGTGGCTTCTTCCAGGGACTCCACTCCTTTGAGACGCTTCTGCAGGGCCCTGGTCCTTACCCCGAGGCTGCTGAAGGCGTTGGCCGTCTCGGTGAACTTCTTCTCCACCTTCTCGACCTCCGCCTGGAACTTGTCCAGTTCGGTCTTCACGGAAGCCAGGGTCTGCCAGACCTCGGCGCCCTTCTGCTGGATGGCGAAGCTTCGAAAGCCAAGCTGGATGGCCCCCAGGAGGCCCGCCAGGGTGGTGGGGCCGGCGGGGATGATCCGGTATTGATTCTGGAGGGCCTGAGCCAGGCCGGGGCGGTGCAGGACCTCGGCGTAGAGGCCCTCGGAGGGCAGATAGAGGATGGCGAAATCGGTGGTCACCGGGGGTGCCAGGTACTTGCTGGAGATGTCCCCCGCGAAGCTGCGGATGGTCTTCTCCAGGGCTTTGGCGGCGGCATCGGCGCCGGCGGTATCGTTGGCGGCGTGGGCGTCCAGCAGACGCTGGTAATCCTCCACGGGCAGCTTGGAATCGATAGGCAGCAGGACCTGAGCGCCGTCAGTGCCCTCCCCGGGGAGTTTGATGACGAACTCCACATTCTCCCTTGAGCCAGGCCGCACCTGGGCATTCTTCTCGTACTGGTGTTCGGTAAGGAAGTCGGCCAGCAGGGCCTCCAACTGGACCTCGCCCCAGACCCCCCTGGCCTTTACATTATTGAAGATGCGCTTGAGGCTGCCAACCTCTCCGGCAAGCTGCCGCATCTCCCCCAGACCCCCCTGGATACCTGCCAGGCCATCCTGGACCAGCTTGAAGGACTGGGTGAAGCCAGTGGTGATGGTGGTGCCAAGCTGCTGGGCCACGGTGGTGCGAAGCTCGTCCAGCTTTTTCTGGTTGGTGTCGCCCAGGGCGGTCAGGCCCGTCTCCACATTCTTCCGAAGCTGGCCCAGTTCGTCCCGGGAGTTGCGGTCCTGGCGGGCCAGGGTCTCCTGAAGCTCGCCGCGGGCGCGGGCCAGTTCGTCCAGGTGTTGGCGGCGGAACTCGTCCTGGGAGGCCAGGAAGCTGCGAAGGGTCTGATCCAGGTCCGCCCCGGACCGGCGCCGCAACAACAGCACCACGGCCAGAAGCAGGGCCGCTGCCAGGAATCCAAGGAGTACCAGGATCGACGCCGTCATAGGCACCTCCAGGCGGTAGTCCTCGAAGTAAAGCACAGCCACGGGCACTTGTCTTGTGCCTGGAGAGGTGGGCCAATGTCCCTTCCAAATTCCCTTCCCCCGGTGGGCTTGCTATTGATCACATCTCGACCTAGCCCAAGCTTTTCCCAGGGGCCGTGGCGGGGGTAGCGCCCCGGAGAGCCGGCGGCCGGGGGGATTGTTCCCCCCTCTCCGCCTAGCCGCCGCAAG
>CAZMEC010000205.1:0-5940 GCA_964565265.1 uncultured Myxococcales bacterium | reverse complement strand
CCCTCCCCTGAGGGGGCAGCTTCGGCCAAATCCCAAGATCCCTCCCCTGAGGGGGAGGGCAGGGAGGGGGCCCTGCGCCTTTCGGCTGGCCCCACCACCGCCGGCACCTGCGTCAACCTGGACGCCACCGCCACCCTCCTGTTCCTCGCCACCGACGCCGGTGGCCCCAAGGTGTTACCCCGCCACCAGGACAGCCCCGCGGGCGCCCGCTGAGAGTCCGCTCCCGAGAAACTGAGAACCCCGGTGGTTGACCAACTGGTTTGATTGGGCTATCAATGAAGCCTCGACTTGACCGGGGGGAATCATGATCAGGGGTCTGGTCCTTTTGATGCTCTTGTTTGGGGGATCGGCCAGGGCCCAGGACGCTATGGGCGCCGAGGACTGGCCAAGCTACCCCGGCCGCACAGTCATCACGCTGACCCCCGAGCAGCCCCTCCAGGTGTCCCTTTACGAATTTGGCGCAGCCGAGCCCACCATCCCCCTCATGGAGCTCTCCGATCCCCTCACCTTCTATGTGCCCAACGGCTCCTACAGGCTGCACCTCGACTCGGGTGACGGCCTCACCGACAACTTCGACCTTCGGGCCGTCGGCCCCCGTCACAAGCTGCTGCTGCAGAAGGGTCACCCCGGCTGGCGACCCCTGGGCGTCCTGCTGATGGTCGCCGGAGCCGCGTGCGTGTACATGGGCTATGGCCTGAGCGCTTTGGAAAAAGAGGCCCGGGAAAAGGACCAGGAAGAACCGCTCGGTGGCGCCGCCCCGCTGGTCTTCTTTGCGGGCCTGGGCTCCATCGTGGGCGGAATAGCGATGATCATCAACGGCGACGGCGATATGGAGTACCAGGACTGATTGGACCCATCAGCCCGGCTTTGCTGCCCGCCGACGGCTTGGAATGGGTCTTTGATCTAACCGGGGAGCCGGCAAGCCAGAGCGTCCTGGACCTTCTTGACCAGTCTCTCGAAGGACGGGCAGGCCGCCAGAAATTGAGCCAGTTTCTCGGGGTCTCTCTCAAAGAGATCCGCTGCCGCGTTCAGGACCTTGTCTCTTTCGTTGGGCGTGGGCTTGCCCGCCGGCTGTTGCCGTGGCAGCACCTTGCAGCAAAGATCCACCAGGGTCTCCGTGTTCTTTTCCAACAAAACGAACTCCACTCCCGGAGCCTCGGACTGCATCTTGGCCTTCAACTGGGATCGGCAGATGCCCTCCGATTCCTGGTAGGCGGTCCGCACCCTGTCGCCATCCAAGACCGCAAACACTGGGCCGTTAGCGAGCAACCTGGCCCCATCCCGCTTCAAGGCCTTTCGAAGGGACCCGGCCCCCTTTTTTGGATTCGCCTTGATTGCCTTCCCCAAGTCAAACCGGGACTCACCCTTGCCTCGCCCGACGACCAGTGCGGCATTCAGGAGCCGTTGGGGCCCGAAGCCCTGCCGCTCCACGCCAAGTTCGTCTTCCCACAAGATCGTTATTGGTGAGACAGCCATGGTCTCAGACCTCCCGCTTGAAGACCTGGGACTCGTAGCCTTCCGAGCGCAGGTGCCCAATGCCGCGGTAGTCCTGCAGCCAGTCCTTCAGTTTCTCCGGGTCGGGACGCAGCAACTTCGTGGCGCGGTGCTCGTCAAGCTCGCACAGGACCACAGACTCCGCGGGGTTCGACAGGCAGTCCAGGAAGCGCTCCGAGTGGGTCGCCACAATCACGGGGCAGATCTCCGCCATCTCCTCCAGCATCCCCACCACCCGCGCCAGCATGCTTGGGTGCAGGTGCAACTCAGGCTCGTCAATGACGATGAGGGAGCGGTTCTGCTTGTACTCCAGCAGCCCAGCCATGGCGACAAACGCCAGATAGCTGATCTGGCCTTCAGACAGGCCTTGAATCGGTACCGGCTCCTTGAGCCCCGTGAACCGGACCCCGACACTGATATGCCCTGGCTTGGTGCTGGGGGTGGTGATCTCCTGGAAGCTCTCTCCGAGTCCCAGCCTGGCGTTCTCGAGAACCTTCTCCCAAATCCCATTGCCAGCATTGCGAAGGGTATGGAAGCAACTTGGGAGGTTGGACCCGACCATATTCAGGGAATCGACCTCTGTAACAGGATCCGGGAATCGAACGCTTTCCCGCTGCTGCAGTTCCGCCTGCATCCAAAGGGGGCGGGTGTCAAAGGACGAGTGGATCTCGATTGATCGCAGGGCGTTGATCAGCCTTGGAACGGGGTCGGGGGCAGCCATCCCAAGCGTGTACAAAGCGGCATCATGCGGTGTAACGGACAACTGTCGGCCGCTCGACTCACCATCGCCGAATACGACTTTGTTCTGATTTCGAACCAGTATCGGGGGCTGTTCTGTTGCATCCTCGTGGACCCAATTCACAACTTCGGACACGATCTGGTCTTGCCCCCCTGGGCTGGAAAGGGTCAGAAAGTAACCGGCCGATGGCCCCCCGCCACCAACCGTACAATACAAGTTGAGATCGTCCGCATCTCGGCGAAGAATCTCACGAAGACCGCCATGTTTTTGGACCAGTTGTTCATACCCGAACCGAAACTGAGTCGCTGCCTTCCTGAGTAGCTCGATACCCTCAATGAAGGTGCTCTTGCCACTTCCATTTTCGCCAATGAGGACCGTTAGACCAGAGAGTTCCAAAGCAGCGTCTCCCAAACAACGCATTCCCTGGACGCCAATGCTTTCAATCCTGTCCATCCCCATGGCTCGCTCCTTTTTCGGCAACGCCGTGTATTGATAACACAGAATCAAGTCCAGGGCCAAGGCGCTGTTGCTTGGTCCAAGTGTGGCTAACTTCGTGCGCGGACCAGATGGCCTACCGTTGCGGCCCGCCGGCGGGAGCGCGGAGCGAGCCCCTACTCCGCGGAGTCGGAGAGGGGCTGCGCGGAGAGCGAGCGACCGGAGGCGGGCTAGGATAACCTGGCGTCAGCTTCGTGCGCAACTCGGACGAACAAAGCAACCCCCTCCCTGGCGGTCGGGGTTCGGACGGACGGGGCAACCCCCTCCCTGGCGGTCGGGGTTCGGACGGACGGGGCGCCCGCTTGCCTTGGCTTCTACTCTTGGGCGGTCTTGAGGGCTTCGGCCTGGAACCAGGCGCGCAGGGGGTCTAGCAGTTCGCCGAGTTCACCTTCAATTATGCGGTCCAGCTTATACAGCGTCAGGCCGATGCGGTGATCCGTCAGGCGGTTCTGGGGGAAGTTGTAGGTGCGGATGCGCTCGCTGCGGTCGCCGCTGCCCACCTGGCTTTTGCGGTCCGCGGCCTCGGAGCGCTGCCGGTCATCAATCTCCTTTTCGAGGATCTTGGACCGCAGGATCTTCATGGCCTTGGCCTTGTTCTTGTGCTGGCTGCGCTCGTCCTGGCAGGCCACCACGATGCCCGTGGGCTCGTGGGTCAGGCGCACCGCCGAGTCCGTCTTGTTCACATGCTGCCCGCCCGCCCCGGAGGCCCGGTACAGGTCCACCCGGATGTCCTGGTCCCGGACATCCACATCCACCTCCTCGGCCTCCGGCAGCACCGCCACCGTCACCGCCGAGGTGTGCACGCGCCCCTGGGCTTCCGTCTCGGGCACCCGCTGCACCCGGTGCACGCCGCTCTCCCACTTGAGGCGGCTGAACACCTTCTTGCCCGTGATGAGGCAGACGATCTCCTTGTAGCCCCCCAGCCCCGTGTCGTGGGCCGAGAGGATCTCCATCTTCCATTTCTGGGTGTCGGCGTAGCGGCTGTACATGCGGAACAGGTCCGCGGCGAACAGGGCCGCCTCTTCGCCGCCCGTGCCCGCCCGGATTTCAATGATGGTGTTCTTGTCGTCCAGGGGGTCGTGGGGCAGCAGCAGCAGCTGGATCTCCGCCTCGACCTTCTCCCGCGTGGCCTTGAGGCCAACCAGTTCCTCCAGCGCCATGGCCCGGATCTCGGGGTCTGAGTCCCCCACCATGGCCTCGTTCTCGTCGATGGTGGCCAGCAGCTTGAGGTAGCCCACATAGGCCTCCGCCACATCCTGGATCTCGGCCCGTTCCTTGGCGGTCTTGGTGAAGGCCCCGGGGTCCGAGGCAATCTCCGGGTCGGCCATCTGCTCGGTCAGGCGGTCAAACTTCCTGACGACCTCTTCCAGCTTCTCAAACATCTGAAGACTCCGTCAGGACAGACAAGGGCGCAAGCCCTGCAGCGGTGGCGGAGGCCAGGGCTTTTCCCTCCCCTGAGGCAGAGGCCAGGGCTTTTCCTTCCCCTGAGGCGGAGGCCAGGGCTTTTCCCTCCCCTGAGGCGGAGGCCAAGGCTTTTCCCTCCCCTGAGGCGGAGGCCAGAGCTTTTCCCTCCCCTGAGGGGGAGGGCAGGGAGGGGGCCAACGCCGCCACCAGCCCGCCAAAGTCCGCGAAGGTCTCCACCGCCCCTGCGGTGACCACTCCGCCGCCCTGCTGCTCGCGCCACAGCACCTTGCGCAGGGCCGCCAGGGCCACCTCCAGTTGGCTGTCATCGGGCTCCCGGGTGGTGAGGTGCTGGACCCACAGGCCCGGCTTCACCAGGACGGCGGCCGCGGCCCCCGCAGCCCCCCCCTTGGAACCCAGCTTCAGCACTTCGTAGGCCAACCCGGCGATGGGAAACACCAGCGGGATCTTGATGGCAATGAACACCGCGTGGTTCAGCCACAGGTGCTCGCTGAACCTGGGCACAAACGGAAACACCAGCGAGAACACCACCACCGAGATGAGCAGCACCAGGATCAGGAACGCCGTGCCGCAGCGCTTGTGCAGCACGGGGAAGTCCCGGGCGCCCTCGACGGTCAGGGGCGCGCCATTCTCGAAGGCATGCACGGCCTTGTGCTCGGCGCCGTGGTACGCAAACAGCCGCCGCACCTCGGGCAGCAGCGAGATGCCCACGATGTAGCCCACGAAGACCGCCAGCTTCACCACCCCATCCACCAGATGGAAGGGCAGGCTCTGGCCGTCCGTCATGGACGCCACGCCCAGCAGCCAGCCCAGGCCCCCGGTGACCGCATGGGGCAGCACCGTGAACAGCCCGATGGCCAGCGCGAAAGCGAACACCATGGTCGCCACGGTGCCGCCGCTGGACAGCTTCTCGTCCTCCGGCGCCGCGATGGACGCCGACCAGTTCAGCGCCGAGATGCCGTTGTGCATGGACTCGGCCAGCACGACGCAACCGCGCAGAAAGGGTGTCTTGGACAGTTTTCGGGTAAGGGAGGAGGTCTCCCAGGGGGACTCGCGCAACATGATCCCACCCTTGGGACCACGCACCGCCACGGCAAAGGACCCGGGCGAGCGCATCATGACGCCCTCAACCACAGCCTGGCCGCCTATCTGGAGATTTCGGGGCCTTGCCAGCATGGGTGGGCGGACCGAATCAGGACTGGGGCTGGGTGGTTTCGCGACCGTACTTACGGTTGAAACGCTGCACGCGGCCTTCGGTGTCCATCAGCTTCTGCTTGCCGGTGTAGAACGGGTGGCAGTTGCTGCAGATTTCCACGCTGTAGCTGCCACGCGTGCTGTGGGTCTCCACTTTGTGCCCGCAGGCGCAGGTGATGACGGCTTCGGGATACTTGGGGTGAATGCCCTCTTTCATGACTTTGCCCTCCAAATCACTGGTTCATGGAATCAAGGAATTCCTGGTTCGTGTCGTACTTCGACAGACGGTCCAGCAGGAACTCCATGGAGTCAATCACATTCAGCGGATGCAGCAACTGCCGCAGGATCCACACTCGGCTAAGGGTGGCCGCGGGCTGGAGCAGTTCTTCCTTGCGGGTGCCGGACTTGTTGATGTCCAGGCAGGGGAAGATGCGCTTCTCCATGAGCTTGCGGTCCAGGTGCATTTCGCAGTTGCCGGTGCCCTTGAACTCTTCAAAGATGACTTCGTCCATACGGCTGCCGGTGTCGATGAGGGCGGTGCCGATGATGGTCAGCGAGCCGCCGTTCTCGATGTTGCGGGCGGCGCCGAAGAAGCG
>CAZMEC010000204.1:0-5976 GCA_964565265.1 uncultured Myxococcales bacterium | reverse complement strand
GAAGTTGGGGTCAAAGTCCGCGCAGGCCACCCTCTCGGCGTCGTCCAGGTCGCAGGCCACGGGGCCCATGGCGCCCAGCAGCAGCAGCAGCAGCCCAAACAGCGTCTTTATTCCAAAGGCTTTCATCCGATCCTCCCGGGACGCTCCATCCTCCGCGTTGTACCCGCAATGCCCCGGCGAGGCAAGGGGCTGGCAAGCTGCCACGGCCTGCCAACCTGTATACCTCGCAATAGGTTTTCCTGGAGGGAGGCTTCTGTTTGACCTGCCGAGCGTCCGCCTGGATAATCAATGCCTCAATGGAGGAACCCATGAACCGAACCAGCAATTGCAGCGCCATTGTAATGGTAGTCGCCCTGGGCCTCTTGGGAGCCTGCGGCGGCGGCGGCGGGACCGGCAACATCAGCGGCCGCATCGGCGCGGCCAGTCCCTTCGGGCAGCAACAGGAGGGCCTGTTGGCCCAGCAGGGGCAGGCCCTCACGGGGGCGCTTGAGACCGGCGGCGGGGCCCTCAGCCTGGAGGGTCTCTCGGTGCAGTTGCTGCGGGCAGAGGAGGGTGCGGACCCCGGCGCCTGGGCCGTGGTGGACAGCGTTGAGCCCAACGCAGACGGCTCGTTCTCGTTCTCCGAGGTAGCCGCGGGCCGCTACGCCCTCAAGCTCACTCAGCCGGAGTTCGGCGGGTCGGGCTATGCGGTGGACTGCACGGAGTTCGACCTGGGCGACGGGGACAGCGTGAAGCTGATCCTGCCCATGCTAAGCAATATTGATGTCTCCGGGCCGCTCTCCGGGTACGGGGTGGCGCTGGGCCAGTCCACCCTGGACAGCAAGGGAGGGCGCATCCTGGGCCTGGGCCCGGGCTTCTATGTGCTGGATTACCTGGGGGGCAAGCTCGATGTGCTATTCAGCCGCAAGCTCTTCTCGGGGCTCGCCTCTGAACAAAACATGGCGGTGCTGGCCCTGGCCCCGGACGGGCAGCAGGCCTTTGTGGTCATGGAGAACCGAATCCTTCGGGTGGACCTGGGCATCTTCAAGGACCCGGCGGCCAACGAGGTGCTGGACTATGACAGCCCGGAGGACCGGCTGGCCCTTGGGGACGCCGTGGCTTGGCGCTGGATCCTGAAGGACCGTCGGATTGATTGGGGTGTGCAGCAAAGGGACGCCTTCTTCTCGCCGGACGGGGCCACCTTGTATGTCTCGGGCCGTTGGACCTATGGCCAGTCCCAGTGGGGGCCCATGGGAGGAGGCAGCACTCAGGTCATTGACACGGCCACCCTGGAGTTGAAGCGGGTCATCCAGGGCACGGTGGTGGCCTACAACGCCGCTGCGGACCGGCTGATCTTCGCCAATGGCAGCAGCCTCCTGCTGGTGGACGCCACCCTCATCCGTGATGTGGGCTCGGCGACCTTTGCCGGGCCCGTGATGTCCGCGACCCCCATTCCAGGGGGCCAGGAGACCTTGGTGGTGTACCAGCAACTCTCCAGTGGGGACCAGATGGTGCCCTTCCTGGCCAGGGTCTCACAAGATGGTCAGGTCCTTGAGGATCTGCGCGCCTCCCAGTTCCTGGGCCTGGGCTTTGATCCCCAGCCGGGCTTCGCGGCCTTTGACGAGACCGGGCGATACTTCACCCTGGGCACCATGCCCTTCGAGGTCCTCCAGGACGGCAGCTTCGTGCCCCTTGATGTGCCCGTTCAACCTGGGCAGGCCTTCCTGCAGCGGGTCTCCTGCAACCCCTACAAGGTCTTCGACCCCAAGAACCGCTACGAGCTCTGGTACGGCTGCGACCAGACCCCGGGCATGGGCGTTGGGGGCACCTCGGCCATCGCCCTTCTCTCCGCTGATCAGGGCAGCATCCCGGTGTCCGTGCGCCCCGGCCAGGGCGCCAACAAGAACCTGTTGCTGGACGCCGCCAGGGGGCTGGCCATCTTCCACTGGGGCAATGGCTACTCCCTGGTGCACTATGCTGACCCCGAGGCCGCAGACCGGCCCTCCCAGACCCACTTTGCGGACCTGGGTCAGGCCCTCCTGCCTCCGCCTATCGTGTGCAGCGAAAGCCAGGCCTGCCCGGACACCCAGCTTTGCCTGCCCGATTCCGACACCGCTTGGACCGGCAAGTGCGTCGACAACCCTCGGATCCCCTTCGTGCCGTACTGCGGCGGGATGACCAGACTTGCCTGTGACCACGGCTTCACCTGCAAACAGGACAACCCCTCCAATCCCAACTCGCCGGGGCTTTGCGAGGGCCAGTTCAGCTATGACTTTGACCAGCACGGCTTCCCCTGCAGCGAGGCCCAGGCCTGCCCCGAGGGCTTCGAGTGCAGCCCCCAGGGCCACTGCCTTCCCCAGGGCTGCCTGACCGATGCCGACTGCAAGGAAGGCCAGGTTTGCGGCCTGGTCCTTGGCGTGGGGCGGGCCTGCGTGACCAGCGGCCCCCTGGCGGATGGCGAGCTGTGCTTCGCCCCGGAGCAGTGCCTCGGTGGGGCCTGCGTCACCGCCGGGGAGGACTTTGTCTCCACCCGGATTGGCCTGGAGGCCCCCTGGCCCATCATGCAGTGCAGCACCCCGTGCTTCCAAAACGCGGATTGCCCGGATGGCGGCGCCTGCTATTCGGTCCCGGCCAACTACTTCGGTCAGGCCAGCCTGGGCACCGTCAACGGCATCATCTTCCCGGTCTGCCTGGGGCCAGGACATGCGTACTGGGTTGAGACCTGCGAGGAGGACTGCCAGGCCCACGAGCTTTGCGCCGTGGGCTTCGATCCCGGTGTGGCCACCATCAAGGCCCATTGTCAGGTGGGCTTCGTGCCCTCCGACCGGGACTTTGGGGCCTGCGATTCGCCCTGGGATTGCCCCACCCCGGCGGTCTGCGGCAGCTACGGCCTTGCCAGTTGCCGCCTGCCCTGCACCAAGACCAGCGACTGTCCCTTCCCGGTGGAGTGTCTCCAGGGGGGCTGCGGGGCCGCCGTGGATCCGAACGACCCCGAGGCAGGTCCCCAGCAGTATCTCTGCGAGGAAGGACAGGGCTGTGCCGCGGACCAGTTCTGCGGGATGGTGGACTTTCATCCCCTGACCGGGCTGGTCTGCCTGGAGGGCCTGCCCTGCCAAAACGACCAGAACTGCGCCCAGAACCAGACCTGCCAGGGGATCTGCACCACGGGATGCGAAGGCGGCGCTGACTGCCCTGCGGGCTGGCAGTGTGTCTTTGGCCCCACCAGCGGGGGCCGTCGCCACTGTCTGCCCGGGGTCTGCGCCTGCCCCGACCCCAGCCCCTTCAATGCCAACTGCGACTTCGTCTCAGGCCTCTGCAGCGTCAACACCGTCTGCGCCCCCGCCCCCTGTGACGGCACCTACGGCCCGGACAACTGCTGCGACGCCGACAACCCCTGCGAGCTCAGCGACCAGGGTGTCTGCCGCTGCCCCGCCTCCTGCTCCTGGTGGCGCCCCGAGGGCTGCAGCCCCTCCCACGAGAACCCACCCGCCCAGGGCGGCGTGCCGCTTTGTCCTTCTGGCTACTCTTGCAAGCTGGTCCAGGACAGGCTCTTCGGGCATCGCTGCGAACAGCAATAGACAAGGCGACCCAGTCCAGCCAGAACCGGAGCTTGCGTCAGTCTGCATACCATGCCATAGTTTTACCTGGAAAAATGCTGGCGAGGTATACAATGTCGCGGATTCCTCGAATGCTTCCAGTGCCCAAGGATTCGGCCTTTCTGTGGGGATGCCGGGGCACGGGCAAGAGCACCTGGCTGCGCCGGATCCTCCCCAAGGCCCTCTGGTTTGATCTGCTGGACGAGACGCTCTACCAGACGCTGCTGGGCAACCCGGGCCTGCTGGCGGACAGGCTGCGCAGCGCGGCCCCTGGGTCCTGGGTGGTCCTCGACGAAATCCAGCGCCTGCCCAACCTGCTCAATGAAGTCCACCGGGCCATGGAGGAGCGAAGGCTGAAGTTCGTCCTCTGCGGGTCCAGCGCCAGGAAGCTCAAGAGGGCCGGCGTGAACCTGCTTGGGGGGCGGGCTGGGATCCTGCACATGCACCCCTTCCTTCCAGATGAACTGGGCAAGGCCTTTGACCTGGACGAGGCCCTGACCCACGGCACCATTCCCCTGGTCTGGGATTCGGACGACCGCGAGGCCCGCCTTCGGGCCTACACCCAGGTCTATCTGAAGGAGGAGATCCAGGCGGAGGCCCTGGTGCGCAACCTTGCGGGCTTCGTGCGCTTCCTGCCCGTGGCGGCCCTCTTCCACGGGCAGATCCTCAATGTGGCCAGCCTGGCCAGGGATGCAGGGGTGGCCAGGCCCACAGTGGACGGGTACCTGAGCATCCTGGAGGAGACCCTGTTGGCCTTCCGCCTGCCCGCCTTCGAGGCGCGCCTCCGCACCCGGGAGCGCAGCCTGCCCAAGCTGTACTGGACTGACCCCGGACTGGTCCGCGCGGCCAAGGGGCAACTGGGTCCCCTGCACCAGGAGGAGCGCGGCAGCCTCTTCGAGGGCTTCGTCGCCCAATACCTTCGGGCCACCCGGGACTACTACGGCGCCTTCGATGACCTGGCCTACTGGGCCCCGTCCAGGGGCCACGAACTGGAGGTGGACTTCATCCTCAGCAAGGGCAACCGGCATGTCGCCCTTGAGGTCAAGTCCGGGGCCCGCTTCCAAGAGTCCTGGTGCAAGGGCTTGCGCGCCGTGGCCCCCCTTCCCGGTCTGGTCAGGCGCCTGCTGGTGACACCCTCCCAGCCCCCCCTGACCACCGCCGATGGCATAGAGGTGATCCCCTTCCAGGACCTGGTCAGCCAGGTGCGGCAGGGGCAGTTGTTCGAATCTCTTCCCCAATCCTGACAAGCTCCGCCTGGAATCTGGCGGGCTCCTCCAGGTTGGGCATGTGCGCGGAGTCCTCGAACCAGATCAGCCTCTTGGATGGCGCCTTCAGGGCGTCGAAGAATTCCTGGACCAACTGGAAGGGCGTCGTGTAGTCGTGGCGCCCAGCGAAGAAGAACACGGGGACGGCCAGCGGCGCCGGGTCCCGGGCGAAGTTCACCTCGGACAGTTCGCTCCACAACAGCTTGTTGGAGAAGCGCACGCCCTTGAGGAACCGAACGAAGTCCGCAAACGAATACTCGGTAGCCCGCAGGCCAATGGCCAGGACCCCCTTCATATCCAGGGACCAGGTGTCGCCCTTGTACTCGGACAGCCAGCGGCGCTGAAGCCACAGGCCGTTGCCCATGTAGGGGGGCGCGCCGATCTTCTCCAACTGTCTCACCGCCTTGGCGTTGCCTGCCTTGCGGGCCCCCTCCAGGGCGTAGTCATAGGAAATCTGTTCGCCCCGCTTCATGTCCACGACCTGCCCCATCCCCACCAGCGCGTGCAGTAACTCAGGCCTGCTCTGCGCGACCTTCATGGTGATGGCGCTGCCCCAGGAGTGCCCCACCAGGAACAGCTTCTTCTGCCCGAAGCGCTTCAGCAAAAGCTCAACCAAACTGACCGCGTCAGCCACGAACTGCCCCAGGTTCATGGTGGCAGCAGGGAGGTCCGCGCCAAAGGATTTCCCGGCGCCCCGCTGGTCCCAGTTCACGCACACAAAGTGCTTCTCCAGCTCCCGCATGGAGTGATGGGCGAACCACATCTCGGCGCTTCCCGGGCCCCCATGCACAAACAGCAGCAGGGGCTTGGACAGGTCCTGCCCCCGAATCAGAATCCACTGCCGGCAACCGCCCAGCTCCACCTGTTCCAACGACGCTATTCCATTGGGTGAGTCAATGGCCTGGGTGAAGGTTCTACCCCTCCGAATCGCCGAACCAAACGCCTTCGAAAGCAGCGCTGACAGCATCCCCCTTCCCTCCTTTCCGGCGACCGCCGGTACCTGGGGCATTGGATTACCAGACCTCTTGGTGGGCGTCAACGCAGCCGGTGGACTTCCCCGCAAACGCCGACCTGCCCACCCTGCGGGCCGCCCTGTCCAAGTGCGTCCGCGTCGACCGCTTCTGCGACGGCGCCCT
>CAZMEC010000203.1:0-5981 GCA_964565265.1 uncultured Myxococcales bacterium | reverse complement strand
ATGGCCTCCACTATGCTGTCGAAGGGGATGCGGTGGCGGCCGTCGCCGATGATGGCGAAGGTGGCGCAGTCCAGGGCCCGGGCGGCGGCGAAGGCGTTTCTTTCTATGCAGGGGATCTGGACCAGGCCCATGACGGGGTCGCAGGTCAGGCCCAGGTGGTGCTCCAGGCCCGCCTCGGCGGCGTATTCAATCTCCCCCGGCGTCCCCCCGAAGATCTGGGCAGCGGCCCCGGCGGCCATGGCGCAGGCCACGCCGATTTCGCCCTGGCAGCCAACTTCGGCACCAGAAATGCTGGCATTGAACTTCACCAGATTTCCGATGAGCCCGGCGGTCGCCAGGGCCCGCAGGATCTTGGAGTCGTGGACGCCGTACTCCTGGCTGGCCAGGTACAGCACGGCGGGCAGGACGCCGCAGGACCCGCAGGTGGGGGCCGTCACCACCACGCCGCCGCTGGCGTTCTCCTCGGCCACCCCCAGGGCAAACGAGAAGATCAGCCCGCGCCGCTTGATGCTGCCCTCATAGCCCACGGACTTGGCGTGGTAGGAGGCGGCCTTCCGGGCGATGCGCAGGCCCCCCGGCAGCACGCCCTCGTTCTCGATGCCCCGCTCCACGGCGGCCTTCATGGCCTCCCACACCGCCAGCAGGTGGGGGCGCAGGGCCGGCCCCTCGTGTTGCTCCACATACTCCCAGAAGGTGCGGCCGTTGTCCTGGCACCAGGCCAGGATGTCCCGCATATTGTTCATGGGGTACAGGCCCGCGGGCCGCTGGGCGCCCGGATTCTCCGCCAGGGCGCCGCCGCCGATGCTGAAGACCGTCCAGGCCGTCGTCACCGCCCCCGCCCCATCCAGGGCCTCGAACTTCATCCCGTTGGGGTGGGCCGGCAGCACGATGTCCGGGTGCCACGCGATCTCCACGGGCCGGGGCGCCAGCCCCTCTGTCAGGGCCACATCCGTCAGGTGCCCCCGCCCCGTGGCCGCCAGGCTGCCGTACAGATGCACCCGGAACCCCGCCGCCTCCGGGCAGCGTGCCCCGAACAGCCCCGCAGCCTTGGCCGGCCCCATGGTGTGACTGCTTGAGGGCCCCCGCCCGATGCGAAACAACTCCAGTAATGACTCCATGTGGCCCCCTTCAGCCAGGATCCGACTGCTGGGAACGATACCCCAGAAGCCCCCTCAGATCCCGCCAATCCTTCGGGCAAGTCCGAGGCGCGCGTAGGTGTTGACAGCCGTCTGGTCCAGGGCCAGAGTCCCAACATACCGATTTTGTTGATCCAATGGAGGCGCCATGAACGCTTGTGGAGTTGACGGGTGCCGGGCCATCAGGTGGTTGTTGGGGGCGGTGGCGGGGTTGGTGCTGGCCGCCGGCTGTGGCACCGGCAACGGAGGGGACCTGGAGGGCGATGTGGTCGATGGCGGACTCCTGGAATCGGACACCTCCGGCGACACCCTTGAGGCCGACGCCGAAGCCGGAGTCACGCCCCTGCCACGCCGCGTGAGCGCCCTGATGAATGTGGATGAGACGCTGTGGCTGTTCCCCGACAAGGACCAGGATCGGGTGGGCTGGCTGGAGGAGGACAGGGGTGCCCCCGAGGCCCCCGGAGGAACCCTTGGGGACCTCACCGACAGGTTGGGCCTGGACCAGGCAAATGGCCGCCTCCTGGAGGCCGCAGCGGGGGACCTGGACGGGGATGGCCGGGACGAGACGGTGATCCTCAGCATCTTCACCGAGTCCGTTGGGCAGGAGTACCGCTTTGACTACCTGCGCCTGACGGTCTTCGACGACGCCCAGGCGGACTTCGCGCTGCTGGGCACGGTGGACAAGGAGGACTTCGACCTGTCCGCCCTGAACCCCGAGGTGGACTCCTTCCTGGTGGGGGATCTGGCCCTGGGCTCCCTGGACGACGACCAGGCCCTGGAGGTCGCCGTGACGGGCACCTATGGGCGCATCGCCACCCCCTCCGGCGGTGCCCAGACCTACCAATACTCCAGCCTCATCTTCACCTTCGACGACGCGGCCCACGCCTTCGCAGCGTTGCACACGGACGCCGCCACCGGCAACCTGACCCATGACCTGATGGTGGCCCTGGGGGACCTGGACGGGGACCAGCGCAGCGAGATCATCGTCACGGGCACCGACAATCGCTGGGCCAAGGCCTGGGTGCTGGATGATCACCTCCAGGGCTACGCCCAGCTTCACCGCTGGAGCGACCTGGGGGACCAGGTCTTCGTCCAGTACAACGACCACCCCAATGTGGCCGCCGGGGACTTCGATGGCGATGGCCGGGACGAGGTCCTCTTTTCGGGCTACGGCGAATCCACCTGCAATCTCCAGGTCCAGGTCTACGACGACGCCTCCGGGGGCTTCGCCAGGGTGGGCGGCAAGGGCTTCAAGGACTGCGGCAACATCAGTTGGAACAGCGGCCGCCCGGCCCATTTCGCGGTGGGGGATCTGGACGGCAACGGCAAGGCCGACCTGGCCCTGGCCATGCAGGACGACTACAACCCCACCCAGGACCGCGGCTACAGCCTGTTCTATTACCTGCCGGCCTCCGACGCCTCCGGGATGATTGCCTCGGGCCTCAAGGGCGAGACCCACCTGTCCACCGGCAACTCCGACCGGGACCTGCGGGACGAGATCCTCTTCGTGGGTGGCTGGCGCGAGGAGACAGAGGCCGCGATCCCCTTCAACCCGGGCCGCGACCTCAAGGACCACTACTATCTGAAGCGCTTTGAGCTTGGGGCCGACAACAAGTTCCAGACCCTGGCCCAGGAGGACTGGGTCTACCACACGGAGGAGCTTGACGCCAACGAGGACCCCGCGACCGCCCCCCCTCGCAAGCCCCTGGCTTCCAGCGGTGACCTGGACGGCGACAGCACGGTGCTGCGCTACACCGACAAGCACTGGCTGACCATGGGCAGCCCCCGCATCATCGTCGCCCTGGCCATCCCGCCCTGCTGGGACGGCATCCCCCAGGACAACGAGAACAACACCTGGGTGGGCTTTGGCCAGACCCGCGAGGACTCCGCCTCCGAGTCCAACGAGATCGCCATCAGCAACTCGGTGACCTTCACCGTGGAGGCCTCCGATCCCTTCGGCATCGTCTCCGCTGAGGCCTCCGTCTCCCTCTCCCAGGAGCTTGCCAAGACCAACACCACCACCAGCACCGTCAGCACGGGCGTGAAGCGCGTGGCGAACTGGTCCAACGCCGAGCCCGACAACTTCGTCATCTTCTCAGCCACCGAGTACCACAGCTATGAGTACGAGATCATCGCCCACCAGGACCCGGCCCTCATCGGCACCCACCTGACCATTGATGTGCCCGGGGACACCAATGTCTTCAAGAAGACGGTGACCGCCTTCAACCAGCAGAACGGCGATGGCCCGGACCTGGGGCCCGAGACCTTTTCCCATGTCCCTGGCGACCCCGACAGCTACCCCGGCGTGGCCCAGCGCGACGCCCTCCTGGCCCAGTATCCGGGTTGGACCAACCCCCCCGGCGGCGAACCCCTCTTCACCATCGGCGAGACCTCCGGCGGCGGCACCGAAATCTTCATCTCCCTGTCCGAGGAGAACGCCTCCGCAGAGGCCCGCAAGCTGGGGGTCGAGGCCAAGGTCGGGTTCAGTGTGGGGGGCGTGGGGGTGGAAACCTCGGTGGGCGTCTCCAGCACCAATGTCTACGAGATCAGCGTGGCCGAGGCGACCGAGTATGCGGGCAGCATTGGAGACATTCCCAGCAGCCATTACGCCGACAAGGCCTACACCTTTGGCATGTTCGTCTACAACTTCCGCCGGGAAGATGGGGTCGCCTATCAGGTCATCAACTGGTTCGTCGACTGAAGAAGCCGGCTCCGCTCAGCCCCCTGCCTGCTTGGCCTGGATGCCCCTTTTTTGCAATTCCTTGAGGATGGCCGCCCGGTGGTCTCCTTGGATCTCGATGGCGCCGTCCTTGACCGTGCCGCCGCAGCCGCAGGTGACCTTCAGTTCCTTGGCCAGGGCCGCCAGGGCCTCCGCGTCCAAGGGCAGGCCCGTGATGACTGTCACGCCCTTGCCCTTGCGGCCCTTGGTCTCAAGCTGCACCCGGACCCGCCCCTCGACAGCCTTGGCCGCCCTGGGCGGGGCTTGCTTGGGCTTGGGCCCGCGGGCCTGCTCGGCCACCTTCTTGTCTCCGCTGGAGTACACCAGTCTTGAGTCCTGATCCTGCCCCATCTTCCTTGGTCCGTCCTGGCGAGTTCAGGGCGGCCCCCCGGGCCCCCCCATCAATGCCACCGTTTTTGGGGCTTTCCCGGCCCCCTGTCAAGCGCCTTTCCCTGCGGCCGCCGTTTGACGCAGAGGGTGCGGGTGGCGTAGGGTCACGGGCCATGGGGGATACCAATGGATGAGATTGGCAAGGTGCCTGCGACTGATCTGTTCCTGGGGCTTACCCCGGACCGAGTGCTGGACGCGGTGGAGCAGGCGGGGCTGCGCTGCAATCCCGTGTGCTATCCGCTGAACTCCTTTGAGAACCGGGTCTACGAGGTGGAGCTGGCGGACGGCCGTCGGGTGGTGGCCAAGTTCTACCGGCCCGGCCGCTGGTCCCAGGCCCAGCTCCTCGAAGAGCACGCCTTCATGGCGGACCTGATCCAGGCGGAGGTGCCCATCTGCGGCAACCGCCCCTTCCCGGACGGCAGCACCCTCAAGCAGGTGGCGGGCATCTGGTACTGCCTCTACGACCGCTTCGGCGGCCGGGCCCCCGACGAGTTGACCCCCGAGTTGGCCCGCCGGCTGGGCATGATGGCCGCCCGCATCCACAATGTCGGCGCCACCGCCCAGGCCCCCCACCGCCTGGTCCTCAGCGGGGACTCCCTCGTGCGCCAGAACCTGGCCTGGCTGCTGGACCACAACGCCCTGCCCGCCACCCTGCGGGAACGCTATGCGGCCGCCGCCTTGCACATCGCCGACGCCGCTGACGCGGGCCTTCGGCAGGTCCCCCTGACCCGAATCCACGGGGACTTCCACCCGGGCAATCTGCTGCTGCGGGACGGGGTCTTCCACGCCCTGGATTTCGACGACATGCTGGTGGGTCCCGCCGTGCAGGATCTCTGGCTGCTGGTCCCCGGTCAGGACCCCCATAGCCTCCACCTGCTGGAGTGCCTCATCGAGGGCTACCAGCAGTTCCGGGACTTTGACCGCCGGACCCTGGCCCTCATCGAGCCCCTCCGGGGCCTTCGCCTCGTGCATTACGCCGCCTGGCTGGCCCGCCGCTGGCACGACCCCGTGTTTCCCCAGGTGTGGCCCCACTTTGGCACCGAGGAATACTGGGCCGACGAGACCTCCTCCCTGGAGGCCATTGTCCGGCACGAGGCCCAGGCCAACCCCAGCAGCGACCAGGCCGCCAAGGAGGCCGAAGAGCCCACGCTGACCAACAAGGATTACTTCTTCGATTGGGAGGGATAGGGCCGGTTTGCTGGGGGGGGGCCGGGGGGACTTAGTTGCAGACGCCGCGCTGGTCGCCCTGGAGGGTGCCCGCCAGGGTGCAGGACCCGGTGGCGCCCAGGGTGCCGCAGTCGATTTCAATGAGGCGGCCGTTCATGCAGGTCTTGAGGGTGCTGCCCACGCAGTTGTCCTGGTAGGCGTCCTCGGGGTAGCCCATGCCCAAGCGGGGCACGCACTCGTTGGCCCGGGGTGCGCAGTTGAGTTGAGGGGAGGTGGAGCAGGTCTTGTCGAAGGCCGCGCAGTCCACGGTCATCTCCACGCCCATGCCGCAGCTCTTCATGATGTCTCCGTCGCAGGCAGCCCCCACGGGGCAGGACTCCACGGGGGTGGTGTTCCGGTAGCAGCCGGCGATGGCGGGCACCTGGGGGTAGGGCGTGATCATGATGCAGGAGGACCCTTCTGGGCAGTCATAACGCTGCTCCCAGACCTCCCAACCCTCCTCGGCGCTGTCACAGTTCACCAGCGTGTCGCCGTCGCAGACGCTGGTCTGGGGGCCCACGGGGCACTGG